>JBBDWZ010000072.1:0-6786 GCA_040902615.1 Gemmatimonadota bacterium
CCGGGCGGGCAACTGCCCGGGCTACTCGACCGAGTACGATTGACGATTACGGGCTCCACCATGCTGACTCGACGACTGGCATTCGTGAGGTCACATACGGTGGAGCCCGTAATCGTAATTCGTACTCGTGGTCGTGCTCGTGCTCGTCCGTTGATTCGTTCATCCGTTTATCCCTTTCCCCCGGCAATGACCCGCTTTGCCAGCGCGACAGCCGATCCAGCAGGACTGATATTCTTATCCCGCGCCTCATGCAACACCGCCAGCGTCGTATCGTAAATGCGGTCGATGCGTGCGGTGACTTCCGGCATGGACCAGCCGAGGATATCGTGGGCGCCGCTCAGGACGCCTCCGGCGTTAGCGATGAAGTCAGGGCAGTAGGTAATGCCGCGGCGGACCATGGCATCGCCGGCGGCCGCGTCCGCGAGTTGATTGTTGGCGGCGCCGGCAACGATCCGGCAATCGAGTCGTGCGACGGTGTCCACATTCAGAACCCCACCCAGCGCACAGGGCGCAAAAACATCAGCGGTTACGCCGATGACATCGGGCACAACGCGGGCGCCCAGCTCATCGGCCGCGCGTTGCATTCGCTCGTCGACGACATCGTGAACGATCAGGCGAGCCCCGCGCCCCGCGAGGTCACGGGCGAGGTGGTAGCCAACGGCGCCCAGGCCCTGGACGGCAATGGTGCGACCCTCGAGCTTGTCACTGCGAAAACGGTGCAGCAGTGCGGCCTGGATGGCGCGGCGGACGCCACGCGCCGTGTACGGTGACGGATCTCCAGCACCGGATGCCAGCCCCGCGACATGCGGTGAGATGCGCCGCATGGTTTCCATGTCAGTCACGGTGGTGCCGACGTCTTCCGCCGTGATGTGCTGTCCACCCAGCCGATTGACCTGGCGGGCGTGGGCTTCGAACACCGCTTTGCGGTCAGCGGCACCGGTATCCATGATCACGCCTTTGCCGCCGCCGAAGGGCAGCCCGGCAAGGGCGTTCTTGTAGCTCATCCCTTCGGACAAGCGGAGTGCATCGGTCAGCGCCGCTTCGGTCGAGGTATAGCGCCAATACCGTGTACCGCCCACTGCGGGCCCGAGCCGAGTGCTGTGCACGGCAATGATGCCACGGTATCCAGCCTGCGGATCGAAGCCAAACAGGACGGATTCATGTCCCGATACTTCCATCGCTGAAAACAAGCAGTCGCCCCTTCAGACAGTGAGTGTCAGATTAGCCGCTGGTCCGCATGAACCCGAACCGGGCGGCATCACGAGTACATCAGACCATGGACTGCGGGTGGACGGTCTGGCCAAGAACTTTGGACCGGTTCAGGCCCTGCGCGGTGTCAGCTTCAGCGTAGAGCCGGGGGAAGTGTTTGGCTATCTTGGTCCGAACGGCGCGGGCAAAACGACTACGCTGCGGATCGTGGTCGGCCTGGTCCGCGCCACTGGCGGCACCGTGCGGCTATTCGGCCGCTCACCGCAGGATCCGCGCAGCCGCGAACAGCTCGGCTTTCTTCCCGGCGACCTGCATTTGTACGGTGACCTCACCGCCCGCCAACTGCTGGACTACTTCGCCCGTTTCCGCCCCGCGCAAACACCCAGGCAGCGCGCGGAGCTGATCGAGCGGCTGGGCCTGGAGGTCACGGTACTGCCCAGGCGAGTCAAGTTCCTGTCTCATGGTACGCGACAGAAGCTCGGGCTGATCGTTGCGATGCAGCACGATCCCGCGTTGCTCCTGCTCGACGAGCCATCCAATGGGCTCGATCCACTCGTGCAGCAGTCCTTTCGCGAGATCGTGCGCGACTTTGCAAGCCGCGGCCGTTCCGTTCTGGTTTCATCCCACGTGCTGAGCGAAGTCGAAGTCATCTGTCAGCGCGTTGCGATTCTCCGGCAGGGTGAGATCGTTGCGCTCGAAACCATCGAGCAACTGCGCGCCAACGTAGTCCGGCGCCTCACAGTCCACTTCGAGAAGGCCGTACCCGAACAGCTTTTGAAGCTCGACGCGGTCACCCGCTCCGAAACCGATGGCAGCACCGCCACCCTCTGGGTGCGCGGCGACCTGAATCCATTGCTGCGCGCCCTCGCCGATGCGCGCGTGCAGGACTTCGTGTTCCCGGAGCCCGACCTCGAGGACATCTTCCTGAGCTACTACCGCAGCGCTCCCGTCAGCAATGCGTAACCTGCTGCGCCGGCTCGCTCGCAGGCACCTTGCCTTGATCTTTGCCTGCGGCGCCATCCTGGCCGGCTTCCAGTTCCTCATCTGCGCGATCGTCGCCAGCATCGACATGACCAGCGCGGCGCAGCAGATCATCGCCTTCCTGCCGCCGGTGATGCAGACCGTGCTCGCGCCGTTGCTGGCCGGCGCGACCGACGCCGGTATGGTCGCCTTTGGCTGGAATCATCCGATCACCCATGCGCTCGGACTCGCGGTCGCGATTTCACTGGCTGCGCGCGCCATCGCAGGGGAAGTCGAGAGTGGTGCCATCGAGCTGGTCGCGGCCCAGCCGATTTCCCGAACCACCTATGTGCTGGCTCAGGTCGTATTCGCAATCTCCATGATTGCTACGATCGGTGGCTTGGGTATTACCGCAACCGCGCTTGGACAACGAGTGTTCGATCTCGACCCGTTCCCGCCGCAGCGACTGCTTCTCCTGCTGCTCACCTTCATCTCGCTGCAGGTCGCCGCCTTCGGCATTACGCTGGCCTTTTCTTCATTTGGCAGAGAGGCCGGGCGAGTGGCTTTTGCCGGTGTGCTGGTTGCCTTGCTGTCCTACCTGATTCAGGCCATTGCCGCGCTGTGGCCACGTGCTGCCTGGATCGGCCCCTATTCATTGCATTTCTACTACGACCCGCGCGAGGTGCTGGTGAACGGCACATTCGCGGCCTCCGAAACGCTGTTGCTGGCTGGAGTGTTCGCTGCGGCCACCGCAATTGCTTTGCGTCGATACCAGTCCCGCGATCTTCCTTGACGGGATTGCGATTGCGGATCGCGGGGTCTTCCCCGCAGCCGCGCCGACTCAGACCGAGGTCATGAACTGATGCATGACGGCTGGTTCGACGATCTCGCATCGCTAACAAGTATCCGGATCGCGAATCCGCTACTCAGTCGAGTCCGCTCTCGCATAATGCAAGGGGCAGGAATTGCACGCATATCGCCTTCAAGCGCAGCAGTTTGAGCCGCTTGGGAGTAGTGCAACAAGTGTTTGAACGTGCAGGGAATGCAAATTGCCAGAATTGCTGGTCCCCCCGATGAAGCTCCTGGAGCAATGATGAGTACTCGTAAGGCATTCCGGAAAATCCCCGCCGCCAAGCGTCGTGAGTTGGACGTTGCCGCGGCGGTTGCTCGTGAATCGATCATGCAACTGCATGTGACCCGGGCAGTGAAGCTGATCGACCTGGCCTCCGATCGCGTATCCGCGGTGCGGGTGCTGAACGTATACCTGCGATTGCACGGCATGATGGGGCCGACCGCCGAGCTGATGGCCGGGCGAGTGCTGGCCAGCCTCGGACAGCGGGCATCGCGCGGCGCGGTAGCTACGCTGTTCGTGGAGGGTGAGGACACTGCGGAGCCCGAGAGCACGTCGCTCTTCAAGGTGGTAAGGGAACGCCTGCGCGGCCGGGTACACCATGAGCTGCGGCGGTGGTTCGAGCTCTACACCGGGGCGACGCACGTCGCGCTGCTCGAAGTGCACGTCCGGCATGCCCAGAAATTCGTGCGCGAGCTTGGCGAAAGCCACTCGATCGGCGATGCCTGCATGGTGTACTGTGAGATGACCGGCGTACCGCTGAGCATGAAAGAGCCGCTCTACCTGTTCGTTCTCGATCGGCTGTCGGCGGAAGAACTGCCGCGCAATAAAGCATCCATCAAGCACACGGCGGCGGTGGAAGAGGTCGCGCTGTTCGCGGATCCGGTCGCGCGGGCCAAAGCCGTAATCGTCAGCTAGTTCACCTCCACTACAGGCGCCACACGGGACCACGGGACCAGCGCCGATGAATACGAAAGGGGCGAGGATTTCTCCTCGCCCCTTTTGTTGTCTGGCATTTGTAGCCGAGCTTATTTGCCGCGCATGGTCGAATCGGCGCGGTAGTAGTCGCCGATCAAGTGCTCGGCGAAGTATTCCATCATCATGCGCGTGAAGTAGGGCTGCATATCGGCGAAGCCGTGGGCTTTGCCGGGCATGACCATGAAGTCGAACCGCTTGTTGGCCTTGATCAGCGCTTCGATCAGGCGGTACGTACCGGCGTAGTGCACGTTGTTGTCCATGTCGCCGTGTACGAGCAGCAGCTTACCCTTGAGGTTCGCGGCCAGCTCATGGTTGGCCGGCACCTTGATCTCATACTTCACATCGTAGTTCAGGTCGCCGTCATCATCGGCGCTGGACTTGGTCTGTGTGACACCCTGCGCCTGGCCCGGGTTCTGGCCGTCCTGGCCCGTGGCAGCGACAGTCTTTTTCGGCGTCTTGATTTGCTTCAACCCGTGGTGCTGCTCGCTCCAGTTCAGGTTGTAGACATTGTTGTCGTGGTTGCCCGCCGACGAGACGCCGACCTTGAAGAAGTCGTTGTAAGGCGGCTGCAACAGTGCAGCACCGGTCATGAAGCCACCGCCGGAATGGCCGAAGATGCCGACCTTGTCGATATCGATGAACGAATGCCGCGCGGCCAGCTGCTCGATGCCGGCTTTCTTATCGGCCAGGCCGTAATCGCGCAGGTTGTAGTAGCCGAAGCTGTGGTAGGCATTGGCGCGCTGCGGGCTGCCGCCGCGGTTGCCGATCTGGATCACGATGAAGCCGAGCTGGGCCAGACGCTGCTGTGCGCCGGTGGCCGTGAAGGTGTAGGTAACCTGCTCGGTTTGCGGGCCCGGATAGACGCTGGCAATGATCGGATACTTCTTCGTAGGATCGAAGTCGATCGGCTTCCACATGTTGCCGTAAATGTCGGTCACGCCATCCGCGGCCTTCACCACGAAGCGCTCCGGCATTCGGAAGCCGTACTCCTGAAGCTTCGAAATGTCCATCTGCTCGAGCTCGAGAACGACCTTGCCGGTTGCGGCATCGCGTAGAACGGTCTTCGGTACCTGGTCTACGCGCGAGAAGCCATCGACCAGCCACTTCTTGCTGGGTGACAGCGTCGACGTGTGGGTGGCATTGCCATCATCGAGCAGTGCAAACGCAGTCCCGTCCAGGTTCACGCGATAGGTGTGCGAGTAGTACGGTGTCGCATCGGTCGGCTCGCGGCCGACTCCGCGCACGTACAGCACGCGTGCCACGGAATCCAGCTCGACGACGGATTCGGCGCGCCAATCGCCGCTCGTAATGGTATTCTTCAGGTTGCCGTTGAAGTCGTACAGGTAGTAGTGCCCCCAACCCGAACGCTCCGACCACCAGACGAAGTCGCCGCCAGCCTTCGCGTAGCGAACGTTCTGCCGTTCGAGGAAGGCATTCTCGGTCGTCTCACGGAGCAGCGGCTTGACCTGTTTGGTAGCCAGATCGACTTCAATCAGCTGCAGGGTCCGCTGCGGCCGGTCGCGGCGGACCAGTCGCACCTTGTCACCATTGATCGGGAAATGGATGTCGAAGAAGCTCTGGTCCTTATAATGCTCGACCGGCAGCCTGGTCAGATTGGGATCGCCGCGCCGGAAAACATGCAGCTCGCGCTGCGTCACCGAGTCTTCGCCGGGCATTGCATAGGAGTAGGACATCAAAGCGGGACGGCCGCCGCCGCCCCGTCCGCGGCCCAGCGAGTTGACCAGGTAAAGCTCCTTCACGCCGCGCGTGTCATTGCGCGTGATCGCGAAGGATTTCGAGTCCGGTGACCAGACGATCCCATTCGGATTCACGCGCGGGTCGCGATTGCGACGCTGCTGCTGCTGCACGTACAGCTCATACTCACGAAGGTCGGCGAGCAGCTTCTCGGTGACCGGATCCTTCATTTCGGCGATCCATATATCGTCCGACTGATCCATGCCCTGGTCATCCAGGCTCTGCTGCTGATCGTCGTCGTCGGTTTCCGTCGTGTCGCGTGCGCCAAAGCTGTACTTGGCGATGCCGTCTGTGCTGATCTGCTTCGGCGTGGTATCGCCCTTCACCTCGACGATGTAGAGGTTGTGATTCTGAGCGAAGACGTAGGCCGTGCTGTCCGGCGAATAGTTTCGATACGCCAGCGGATTGGCCGCAGTCCCGCCCTGGCCACCGCCACGGCCACCCTGCCGGCCGCCGCCACCACCTCGGCCGCCCACGCCCACATCAGCCGCCCGCTCACGGGCCAGCTCCTCCCGGTTCAACACGCCGATGCGGGTGAGCTTCTCAGTCCGGAGATCCCACTCGTATTTCGTGCTGTCGATCAGGAAGGAGAACTTGCGATGGTCGGTGTCGGGGAACCGGACCGACGTAAAGGGCAACGCCCCGGCGACATAGGGCTTTCCGCCCGCCGTCAGCTGCGCAGCCAGTTTCTTGTGATCGAAGAGCGCCTGCTTGGTTCGCGTGCCCGGCACTACCAGCATGAACCGCGCACCCTGCGCGTCCTTGAAGTAGTACCAGAGCGAATCGCTCTTGCCAATGAAGCGCGGCGTTGCCGTGGTCGTATAGACCACCGGCTGCAGCGCATCATTCGTGTAACGGTCGGCCAGCGCCCAATTGGCTTTGCTGACCGGGGACTGTTGCGCAGTCGCGCTCGCGGCAAAGGTGCCGACGAGGAGCGCGCTCACGACCAGGAGCCGTGCCATGGGGACCTACTCGCTGTGTGGGTGTTTGGAAATCTGAGGGTGACAACAAGATAGCAGCGATGGGTGGGGATT
>JBBDWZ010000073.1:0-6744 GCA_040902615.1 Gemmatimonadota bacterium
AGCCGTGATCTCATCCAGGCGATGCACGCCGCGCTGCTCAATGCGCAGCTCGCTGCGCGCGACGGCGGTTTTGCCTGGAGCCGCAATCGCGAGGAACGCGGGCGTAGTCAGACCGGCCTCGATGAATTCGAGCGCGACGCTCGGGAAACGGCGCTTCAGGTTGGTCACTTCGTAGGCGATCCGGATCGGCTGGCTGGCAACGCCTGCGCGCGGCAAGCGCCGCCGAATCACGATCCGGCGCAACACCTGCTCGGACAACCAGCCGCTCAGCATGATCAGCCCGAGCAATCCGCCGAGCACCAGGTACAACAGGTTGTTGCCGGTGTTGAGCGTCGCAAAGCCGAGCGCCACGATCGCGCCCGTGAGCAGGCCACCTGCACGTGTGAACCTGAGCCGCCGGGGCGGGCGGAACCAGACTCTTAGTTTGCGCAGGAACTCGCGCAGCGTGGTCACACCGGTACCGGAATCTCCGAGATCAGCTCTTCCAGGATCGCTGCGCCGGTATCGTGCGCTTCGGCGGTGGCCGCCGAAGCCCCGATCGGCAGCAGCCGGTGCGCGAGACAGGGCGCAACCAGCGCCTGGATGTCATCGGGCACGAGATAGCGGCGTCCCTGCACGAGGGCGTATGCGCGTGCCGCGCGGAAAAGCCCGATTGCACCGCGCGGACTGACCCCAATGCGCAGCCGATCATCCGTGCGCGTGGCCCGCACGATGGCCATGAGGTAATCGACGATTGCGTCGTCCGCGCGGACTTCCTCGACCGACGCCTGCAGCGCGAGCACCTCCGCGCCATCGAATAGCGGGTGCATCGCGTCGAGCGGATCAGCCGTGCCCACGGACTCCATCAGGATCTGACGCTCTGCGGTTGCATTGGGATAGCCGATGGTAAGGCGCATCAGGAACCGGTCGAGCTGACTTTCCGGCAGCGGATAGGTCCCGTGATGCTCGAGCGGATTCTGAGTTGCCATCACGAGAAACGGACGGGGCAGCTCGTGCGAGCGCTCGTCGATCGTGACCCGTCCTTCCTGCATGGCCTCGAGCAAGCCGCTCTGCGTGCGCGGCGGTGCCCGATTGATTTCATCCGCAACGACAATGTTCGTGAAGATCGGGCCGGGACGCACTTCGAAGGTATTTGCCTGCGGGTTGTAGATCGACACGCCCAGGACGTCGGATGGCAGCAGATCGCTGGTGAACTGGATCCGGCGGAAACTCAGCCCGAGCGCAGCGGCCAGCGCGCGTGCCAGTGTGGTCTTGCCGACACCCGGAATGTCCTCGAATAGTACATGTCCGCGCGCGAGCAGCGCGGCTACGGCAAAGCGTACGACTTCGCGCTTGCCATGAAACACCGTTTCCACTGCATCGACCAGCTGGTCGAGTCGCGTTGGATCCGGATTTCGCAGGGGAAGCGCGCCGCTGCTCACCAGACTACCCTTCCTTGTCTTCGTATTCGGTCTTGAGCCGCGCCACGACCGCAGGATCCGCCAGCGTCGTGGTGTCACCGAGCGTGCGGCCTTCGGCGATGTCACGCAATAATCTGCGCATGATCTTGCCCGACCGAGTCTTGGGCAGGTCGGCCGCGTAAAGAATGTCATCCGGCCGCGCGATCGCACCGATCTTCTTCGACACGTGCTCCTTCAGTATCGCCTTCAATGCATCGGTCGCGTCGATGCCTTCCTTTACCGTCACGAACGCGGCAATCGCCTGGCCTTTCAAGTCATCGGCGCGACCCACCACCGCAGCTTCCGCAACGGAAGGATGGTCGACCAGCGCACTTTCGACTTCCATCGTGCCAATTCGATGCCCGGCTACGTTCAACACATCATCGACCCGGCCGAGAATCCAGAAATTGCCTTCCGCACTGCGCTTGGCGCCGTCGCCGGGGAAATAGATGTCGGGCCACCTGGCCCAGTAGTTCTGCCTGTACCGCTCATCATCGCCGTAAATCGTGCGCAGCATACCCGGCCATGGTTTGGTAATCGCCAGGTAGCCGGCGCTCACGCTCTTGCCCTCATTCGTGAGCACGTCTGCACTGATGCCGGGAAACGCAACCGTCGCACTGCCCGGTGTCGTTTCCGTGATGCCGGGCAGCGGAGTGATCATGATGCCGCCCGTTTCGGTCTGCCACCACGTATCCACGATCGGGCAGCGGGTGCCACCAATGAACTCGTGATACCACATCCACGCTTCCGGATTGATCGGCTCGCCCACCGAACCGAGCAGTCGCAGTGACGACAGGTTGCTCTGCCTGGGCCAGTCCGTGCCCCAGCGCATGAACGCGCGAATCGCCGTCGGCGCTGTGTAAAACACCGTTACACCGTATTTCTCGATCAAGCGCCAGAAACGGCCTCGATCCGGCCAATCGGGAGCGCCCTCGTACATCACGGCAGTCGCCCCGTTCGCGAGCGGACCATACACGATGTAGCTGTGGCCGGTCACCCAGCCCACGTCCGCGGTACACCAGTACACATCCTCGTCCTTCAGATCGAACACGAGCTTGGTCGTTGCGTAGACGTGCGTGAGATAGCCGCCAGTCGTATGGACCACGCCCTTCGGTTTCCCCGTCGTACCGGATGTGTACAGGATGAACAGCAGATCCTCCGCATCCATGCGCTCAGGCGGACAATCGGCTGATTCCTGCTCCACTACATCTTGGTACCACACATCGCGGCCGGGCTTCATCGCGACGGCAACATCCAGCCCCGCTCCGCGACGCACTACAACCACCTTCTCGATGCTGGGCGTGTCGGCCAGCGCGTGGTCTGCATTCTCCTTGAGATTCACCGTTTTGCCACGACGAAACCCGCCGTCCGATGTGATCAGCAACTTGCACTGCGCGTCGACGATGCGGTCACGCAAACTCTCCGCCGAGAATCCACCGAACACCACCGAATGCGGCGCGCCGACCCGCGCGCACGCCAGCATCGCAATTGCTGCCTCCGGAATCATGGGTAGATAGATCGCAACTCGATCCCCTCGCTCAACGCCCAGCCGCTTCAACCCATTGGCAAACCGGCTCACCTCCCGGTGCAACTCCGCGTAGGTAAAGGTGCGTTCATCCCCCGGCTCTCCCTCCCAGATCAGCGCGAGCTTGTCCCGCCGGCTGCTCGCCGCGTGCCGATCCAGGCAATTGGCCGACACGTTCAGCTTGCCACCAACGAACCACTTCGAGTGCGGCGGCTTCCATTCAAGCACTTTTTCCCAGGGCTCGAACCAGTCCAGCTCGCGCGCAAACGCCGCCCAGAATGACTCCGGGTCAGCCGCCGCTTTTGCATAGATGGCGGGGTCATTCGCGTTGGCGCGAGCCGTGAACTCGGGCGGTGGAGGGAAGCGCCGTTCTTCCGTAAGCAGCGCTTCCAGTTGTTTTTCGCTGGCGGCCATGTCCACTCCAGATTCTCGCGTTCGGGACGCCATGATAGCCACTGCCAAGGGGTTGGAGCCAGTCGGGCTCCGCGCCCCAACGGCGTGCAGCAGGGCTTGACCTGCCCGGAAGTTTAGCCTAACCTAAAAAAAGAGTTCGGTTACCCCATTCTCCTGGTTTTGGAGTGCCTCATGCCTTCCATGGCGGTCGAGGACTATCTGAAGACGATCTATTCGCTCTCGGCCGGGGCCGAGGCGGCGAGCACGTCAGCGATCGCTGACCGCCTCGGGATCGCCGCCGGTTCCGTAACTGGGATGCTCAAGCGGTTGGCGGAGCAGGGGTTGGTCGAACATGTGCCCTATTACGGTGCACGGCTCACGGCGCCCGGAGAACGCGAAGCCGTACGCCTGATCCGGCGGCATCGGGTTCTCGAAATGTTCCTGGTGCAGGTGTTGGGCTACACCTGGGACCGCGTGCACGATGAGGCGGATAGCCTGGAGCATGCGGCAACCGATGAGTTGATCGACCGGATGGCGACGGTCCTGGGCGAACCCGCCTCGGACCCGCATGGCGCACCGATACCGGCTGGCGAAGGGCGTTTCGTGGAAGCGCACTTTCCGACGCTGGGTGAGATGGCCGTAGGAACTCGCGGCGTTTTGCGGCGGGTCCAGGATGAAGACCCGGAAGCGTTGCGCTACCTGGCGGAGTTGGAGCTGGTACCGGGCACCGAGCTGGAGCTGCTGGAACGAGCGCCGTTCAACGGGCCGCTCAAGGTGCAGGTCGGCGGACGGGAGAGGTTCGTGGGACTGGAGCTGGCGCGATCGCTGGAAGTTGAGGCCGTGGATCCGGTGGCGCGCCGGCCGAAGAAGAACAAAGCCAAGACGAGTGCGGGAGCAACGAAGCATGTCTGATGGAAAGAAGGAGTCCAGCGGTCTCAGCCGCCGCGATCTGCTGCGCGCGGGTGTTATCGGCGCGACCGGGTTGGCCGCGGTGAGAGGTGCGGTCGCGCTCAGACCGGACCAGGCGTATACGCAGCGAGATGGCGGACCCGCTTCCGGCAGTGGCCACGAGGAACATGGGGCGAACCTGGCCGTCGGAGAGCTGCGCCCGGGCGGTTTCGATCCAATGGCGTTCCTGACGCACTTCGATTACGGCAAGGTGTCAAAACTGCCGAACGGCCAGACTCTGCGTGAGTACGAACTGGTGGCGATGGACAAGGAAATCGAAGTCGCGCCGGGTGTGTTTTTCCCGGCCTGGACCTACAACGGGCAAGTGCCAGGCCCAACCTTGCGCTGCACGGAAGGCGATCGGCTGCGCGTGAACTTCGTCAATGCCGGCAGTCATCCGCACACCATCCACTTCCACGGAATTCACCCCGCCAACATGGATGGCGTCTTCGAGGTGGTTGATCCCGGCCGTACCTATACGTACGAATTCGATGCGGAGCCGTTTGGTTTGCAGCTCTACCACTGCCACGCGATTCCGCTGAAGCGTCACATTCACAAAGGTCTGTACGGCACGTTCATCATCGATCCCAAAACGCCACGTCCTCAGGCCAGGGAAATGGTGATGGTAATGAACGGGTTCGACACTAACTACGACAATGACAACGAAGTATACGCGGTCAACACAGTTGGCTTTCACTATCAGAACCATCCGATTCCGTTGAAGGTCGGTGAGCTGAATCGCATCTACCTGACCAACCTCACCGAGTTCGACCTGATCAACTCGTTTCACTTGCACGGCAATTTCTTCCGGTTCTATCGCACCGGTACGGATCTGGAGCGCTTCGATTGGACCGACAACGTGATGTTGTGCCAGGGCGAGCGAGGTCTGATCGAATTCACGTTCAACCATCCTGGTCGTTTCATGTTTCACGCGCATCAAAGCGAGTTTGCGGAACTGGGGTGGATGGGTGTGTTCGATGTGCGAGAGGCGTTGAATGCGTAACATCGTCACAAAGACGTCTCGCACCAATCCATTGGTTGCCACGCGCGAGACCGAACCACCACCGCCCAAAGAACCGGGTCGAATTCCGCTCTGGGTAAAGGGATTGGCTCCCCTCGCGCTGTTGGCGGTGCTGGTGTTCGGGTTCCTGAAAGCCGGGCCGATTGGTGTTTTCCGTGAAGCATTCCCACCGGTCGAGGTTCTGACCATTCAGCGCATTGCGCTGCCCGAGCCGGGCGTAATGCAGGTGCACGTCATCAATGGCGGACCCGAGCCGGTAACCGTGGCGCAGGTGTTCGTGGATGATGCGTCATGGCAGCACACACTCGATGGCGAGCGGACCATTGGCCGCCTTCAATCGCGCACCATCACGATTCCCTATCCATGGGTTCTCGGCGAGCCACACCTGGTCAAGCTGGTGACCAGCACGGGGCTCACCTTCGAAGGCGAAATCGCCGTCGCTACCGAATCCCCGCGAGTGAACTCACGATACCTCGCCACGTTTGCGATGTTGGGCGTCTACGTCGGCGTGATCCCGGTGCTGCTCGGATTGTTGTGGCTGCCGTTTCTGCGCGGGATCGATCGCAAGTGGGTGGACTTCTTCCTCAGCCTTACGATCGGATTGCTGGTCTTCCTGGCCGTCGATGCGCTGGCGGAAGCGCTCGAGCTATCCGGTCGTGTGGCCGGAGCATTTCAGGGCCTGAGCCTGGTTGTGTTCGGTCTGCTGGGCACACCGCTCGTGATCGCCGCGATTGGACAATGGCGGCGCGGCGCAAAGGGCACGCTTTCACCGTTGTACGTGTCGATGCTGATTGCACTCGCCATCGGTCTGCACAATCTGGGCGAAGGTTTGGCCATTGGCGCCGCGTATTCGACCGGTGAAATATCACTGGGCACATTCCTGGTGCTCGGGTTCCTGCTTCACAACACGACCGAGGGGCTCGGCATCATTGCACCCATCGCCGATGAACGACCCAGCATTCGCGATCTCGCGTTGCTCGGGTTGCTGGCTGGTGGCCCCACTATCATTGGTACGTGGGTGGGTGGCTTCACGTATTCGCCGGTCGCGCTGACGTTGTTCTTTGCGATCGGTGCGGGTGCGATCGTTCAGGTGGTCTACGAGCTATGGAAGCTTTTCGCGAAGAAAACAGAGGGCGGGCTCACGACGCCGCTGAATGCGGCAGGCGTGTTGGCCGGACTCGCCATCATGTATGTGACCGGGCTGCTGGTAACGGCGTGACCGCGAATCCGTTGCTCTCGAGCTGGGGCAAAGCTGATTGCACGGCTGGTTTTCTTAAGCCTGATTTTGTTGCCATTGAATTCGGTTGCCCAAGCGCCTTCGCGGTGTTCAGCTCTCAAACCGCCAAAACAGCAAATCAATTTTGGGTCGTCTCCCGATCGAGTGGGTGGTTTTGCACCTGGAAGGGATGACGCACAGC
>JBBDWZ010000074.1:0-6690 GCA_040902615.1 Gemmatimonadota bacterium
GGTATTTCAGCGTGTGGATCGTTTTTGCAGCCACCTTCTTTGGCGGGCTCCTGGGCGATCAGGCCGGCTACGTCCTTGGCCGCATCGGCGGCACTCGACTGGTTGCCCGCGAGGGACGACTCGGCAGACTCTGGCGGCGGCAAGCGCCGCGCGCCGAACGACTCTTCCGCAAACACGCCGCGCTCTCCGTAACGCTCGCCCGCTTCATCTCATTCGTGCGCACGCTCATGCCCTGGTTTGCCGGCATGAGCCGCATGCCGTATGGCAAGTATTTGGCTTACGACGTGTTGGGCGTGTTCGGCTGGGCCGCTGCATCGGTCGCACTCGGCTACTTCGCCGGTGAAAGCTGGGAACTGGTGGCCAATGCGTTGGGCACGACCAGCGCCATCGTCGTCGGCGTCGTATTGATGGTTGCCGTGATCCTTTACCTGCGCCGGCCCAAATCCGTACCGTTGCGTGCGCAGCCTCTGCGCGTAGCACTGACTGGCAACATCGCCAGCGGCAAATCCAGCGTAGCGGCGGTGTGGCAGAAGCTCGGCGCCCAGGTCATCGACGCGGATATGCTCGCGCGTGTAGCCATTGCGCCGGGTACCAATGGCTACGACGCGGTCATCCAACGTTTCGGCGAAGGCGTGGTAAATGAAGACGGAACGCTCGATCGCGACCAGCTGCGTGAGTTGGTGTTCAACGATCCCGCGCTCCGGGTGGCGTTGGAGGAGATCGTTCATCCCGAAGTAGAGCGGCTTCGCGCCGAAGAAGAAGCTGACCTCATCGACGCCGGCGCACGAGTGGTGATCAATGACATACCGTTGCTCTACGAGACCGGCCTGGCCGACCAGTTCAATGTGGTGGTGCACGTGCATGCGGCTGACCCGGTGCGGCTGACGCGGCTCATGGAGCAACGCGGTCTGCCCGAAGACATCGCCCGGAACATGATGGCGGCGCAGATGCCATCGGAAGAAAAGCGCGCCCGCGCCAATATTGTCATCGAGAACAACGGCTCACGGCGCAACCTTCAGAGGCGGGCCAGGAAAGTCTGGCGGGAGCTACAGGCGTGGCCGATTCCATCCGCGTAGATATGCACCTGCACACGGCCCGCTCGTTCGATTGCCTCAGCGATCCCGAGCGAGTCATCCAAGCGGCGGATGCGCGCGGCATCGACCGCATCTGCGTGACTGACCACAACGAGATCGAAGCGGCCGTGCGCCTCAAAAAGCTGTTCCCGGATCACGTGATCGTTGGCGAGGAAGTAAAAACCGCGGAGCGCGTGGACGTGATCGGCCTGTACCTGCATGAGAAGATTCCCAAGGGTACACCCGCCACCCGCACCTGCGAATTGATTCACCAGCAGGGTGGCATCGTGTACGTGCCGCATCCGTACGCCAGCGGCAAAGGCGGAGACGGTGCCCTGCTCGCGGAGCTGCGTGAGTTGATCGATGCCGTCGAAGTGTTCAACGCGCGCCTGCACAAGCCGGAACAAAACCAGCGTGCCGCAGACTGGGCCAGGAAGCACGACAAGCCCGGTGGCGCCGGCTCAGACGCCCACACGCTGGCTGAAGTCGGTCGTGCCTACGTGGAAGTGCCAGCGTTCGCCGATGCTCCCGCGGCATTCCTGGCCGCACTGCGGTCCGGCCGGGTACACGGTGAGACGACACCACGCATCGCGCACGTCGCATCAACCTATGCGAAAGTGCACAAGGTCGTGTTTGGGGGAAGCTCTTGATACCAGACCCGTTCGTTGTTCCCGAACATCGGCGCGCGCCATTGGCCCGCATTACCGAAGGACTGCTGCGCGCGCAACACATCATCCTGAGCACCCATGTCAATGCAGATGGCGACGGCGCAGGCTGCGAAGCCGCGGTTGCCGCCTGGCTCACCCAGGTTGGCAAAACCGTCAGCATCGTGAATCCAACGCCGTTCCCGGACGCCTACCGCTTTCTGATTACCAGGCCGGAATGGATCGTCGATCTGAATGATGCGGCATCGGCCGCAGTGTTGAAGCAGGCCGATGCAGTGCTCGTGCTGGACACCGGTGAACCCAAGAGGATCGGCAAGGTGGCGGGCTCGCTGACCGGCAAAACCGTGTTCGTGATGGACCATCACCCGTCTTCGCCGATCGGCTTCCAGGGTGTGCAGCTGCTGGATCCGGCTGCCTGCGCAACCGGCGAGCTGGTCTACGATCTGTTTCTGCAGGTCGGCCTGCAGGAACCATGGCCGGAAGCCTGCCGCGTGGGGATTTACACAGCGATCGTCACAGACACCGGATCCTTCCGTTTTTCCAATACAACACCACGAGCCCACGCGCTGGTTGGTGACCTGATCCGGCAAGGTGTGGATCCGGAGCTGGCCTATCGCCGGCTGTTCGGCACCGTACCACTCCGCCGCATCGAGCTACTGCGCCAGGCACTGGCCTCGCTCGAAGTGGATGCCGAATACCCGATCACATCGGTGAGCATCGCACGCGCCATCCTGGATGGTACCGGTGCAACCGCCGACGATCTGGAAGGACTGGTCGAGCACGCACGGTCCATCGCCGGTACAGAGGTCGCACTGCTCTTCCGGGAAACCAGTGATGGCGGCACCAAGGTCTCGCTGCGATCGAATGGCGAGCTGGACGTGAACGCGATTGCCCGGCAATTCGGCGGCGGTGGACACATCAAGGCGTCCGGAGCCGTAGTCTCCGCGCCGCTGGATGTCACACGCGCGCGCGTCCTGGAGGCGACGCGTCAGGCACTGGCTGCGCTCACGCCGAAGCCGTAACCAGCTCTCGAGCCCTGGTGAAGGAGACCCGTTGATGTCTTGAGTTGGGCGTGACTGCGCCGAGCGGTCAGTGTCTATACCGAGAGCGCGCCGCATCGACTACCTTCCCGCATGCATACCAGTTACCGCGCTCCCGATTTCAATGCGGCCGAGCTGCACAACGCGCCCGATGCGCGCTTCGAGCCGGCGCCGGCCGATGGGGTTTTGCCCGAGCATTTCTTTTCGACTACGAATCTGCCGACCTACGTGAAGGTCGCCGGGCAATGGAAGCTGCCCGTAGCGCCGCGGATGGATTCAGCGATCGTGCTGGACGACGACGGCAGTTTACGGGTGCTCGAGGGCCGCTACCTGAAACGAGGTCAGAAAGTCGCGGTCGGCTACGCCGAGGATGGACGAGAAGGCATCCTGGTAGATGCCGAGGGCCTGTTACCGGAAAGCGATGGCTCCGGCGATTCGGATTTCTCGTTCATGAGCTCCTCCGTGAGCCGTGAGAAACCGGTCGACTATGCGACCATGGCGCGGCTCATGCGCGAAGAGAAGCAGCGTGGCGGCCACATCGTCTGGGTGTTGGGGCCCGCGGTCTTGCATTCGCGCGGCCGTGATGTCATCGCCTGGTTCATCGAGAAGGGCTACGTCAACGCGCTGCTGGGCGGCAATGCGGTCGGCGTCCATGACATCGAGCAGGCCCTGATGGGAACCACGCTCGGCATGGACAAGACCGGTAGGCCGGTGGCAGGCGGACACGCGTTCCATATGCGCGCGATCAATCGCATTGCCGCGGCCGGATCGATCACGGCCGCGGTGGAGCAGGGCATACTCAACGAAGGCATCATGTACGCCTGTGCCAAATATCGGGTGCCGTTCGTGCTGGCCGGATCGATCCGCGACGATGGTCCGCTGCCTGACACGATCACGGATATGACCAGAGCGCAGGAGATCATGCGGACGCACGCACAGAAGGCCAGCATGGCGATCATGATCGCTACTGCGCTGCACTCGATCGGCTTTGGCAACATGCTGCCCGCCTATTCGACCAGTGCGGACGGCACGCTGCGGCCGCTTACCACGATCGCGGTCGATTCATCGGAGTTCGTCGTCAGCAAGCTCAAGGATCGAGGCACGCATCAGGCCTTTGGCGTCATCACCAATGCGCAGGACTTCCTGCACGTGCTGCGTCATTTTGTCGAGCAGGAGGAAGTCAGCGAAGGCCAGAAGACCGGCGGTGCAAAGTGAAGATTCCCAAGGCGCCCCCCGCACCCAGCTGGCTTACCGGTCGAGCCGACAGTGGCGGCGTGCCCGCATTGCTCGAACGGCTGTCGGAATCGGTGCCCATCACCACGATCGATGAATTGTGGCTGTTCCCGACCCGTCGCCTGACCGGTGTGGAAAGCACCGTGCTGGTGCTGTCGCTCTACACCGATGAACATGACCGCAGGCGCGTAACGACGGTTCACTTCAAGGCCACGCGCAACAAGCGCGGTGAAGCTACGGTCGAAACCGTGCTGGAGGATCACGCCGTTGCGCCCGCCGACCGGCTCACGCGCGTGATCGATGGCGTGCTCCGCCGGCTGGGCGATGACCTGTCGTCGACGCCGCGCGCCGCGCGCATCAGCGGTGAAGACGAACGCTACGAAGCGTTGATCGAGGCCATCGCCAGCAACATCGAGATCGAAGATGCACTCGATCGTGTGCGCGAGCGGCCTGCGCGGATCGCGGAACAGCAGGGCGTGGGCGGGGTCGGCGGCAAGACGGACGTGGATGCGGACGCGGAACAGCCGGGCGGGGGCGGAGGCGCGGAACCGATGGACGCGGACGCGGATGCGGACGCGGGTTTGGACGGACACGTGAACGCCGGGGTTGCAGATGAAGCCAGGGACTGAAACGCACACGAGGCGCGCAACCGATAAACCCACGCCCACGCCCCCGCCCCCGCCCCCGCCCCAGAATGGCGGTCGCGGCTGGTCTATAGAGGAAGCCAAGGAGTTGTATAACATCGAAGGCTGGGGCATCAGCTATTTCGATATCAACGAACGTGGCCACGTGACCGTGCACCCGACTCGTGATGCAAAACGTGGCCTGGACCTGTTCGAGATCGCCATGGATCTGCAGGCGCAGGGCGTGGGTATGCCGCTGCTGCTGCGTTTTTCGGACATCCTGCGCACCCGTGTGCACATGTTGACCGAGCGATTCCAGGCTGCGATCAAGGAGTTCGACTTCACTGGCAACTACACGACCGTATACCCGATCAAGGTCAATCAGCAGCGGCATGTGGTGGAGGAAATTCTGGCCTACGGCGAGCAGCATGGCGTCGGTCTCGAAGTGGGCAGCAAGCCGGAGCTGCAGGCCGTGCTCGCACTGAACGAGCGCACCGACCACATCATCGTGTGCAACGGCTACAAAGACGAGGAGTACATGCGCCTCGCCTTGATGGGACAAAAGCTCGGGCACACCGTCTTGATCGTGCTGGAGAAGCTGAACGAAGTGGACACCTTCCTGCGCGTGGCCGATGAGATGGATGTCCAGCCGACTGCCGGTGTCCGCATCAAGCTGTCTACATCGGGTGCCGGACGCTGGTCCGACACGGCCGGCGAGAAAAGCAAGTTCGGGCTCAATGCCGCGCAGCTCATGCGGGTGCTCGATCGGCTGCGCGCGGCCGGCAGGATCGATGTGCTCAAGATGGTGCACTTCCATCTGGGCTCGCAGATCCCGGACATCCGCAACATCAAGGCGGCCATGACCGAGGTCGCCCGCTACTACGTCGAGCTGCGTCAGCTCGGCGTGGGCATCGAGTACGTGGACGTAGGCGGTGGGCTGGGCGTCGATTATGACGGCACCCGCTCGACTGCATCCGCCAGTGTGAACTACTCGATGCAGGAGTACGCCAACGACGTAGTCTACACGCTGGCGGAAGCCTGTCGTGAAGCCGAGATCCACATGCCTCACATCATCTCGGAGTCAGGCCGTGCACTCACGGCGCATCATGCGCTGCTCCTCATCAACGTGATCGATCTGGAAACACAGTTGCCTGATGTACCGGATGAAGTCTCTGAGGATGACCATCCGATCGTTCATGAGCTGCTCGAGACCTTCCGCGCCATCGACGCGCGCAGTCTGCGCGAGGTCTACCATGACACATCGTATGCGAAGGAGCAGGTTCAGATCCATTTCAACAGCGGCGTGCTGAGCCTGCGCGAGCGAGCCATCGCCGAGCGCCTCATCCTCGCGATCATGAATCGCGTAGCCGAGCTGGCGAAACGCGATGAGGAGGAGTTCGAGGACATCCTCCCCGAGATCAACGGTGCACTGATCGATCGCTACTTCTGCAATTTCTCGCTGTTCCAGTCGCTGCCGGACTCCTGGGCGATCGATCAGCTCTTTCCAATCATGCCGATCCACCGACTGAACGAAGAGCCGACCCGCCGCGGCACGCTGCAGGACATGACCTGTGATTCCGACGGCAAGATCGATCGCTTCGTCGGCTGGCGGAAATCGAAACCCAGCCTGGAACTGCACTCGTTCGACCACGACTCCGGCGACGCCTACGTGCTCGGCATCTTCCTGACCGGCGCCTATCAGGAGATCCTCGGCGATCTGCACAACCTGTTCGGCGATACCAACGCCGTGCACGTCCGGCTTACTGATCAGGGTTACGAGATTGGCGACCTCGTTCACGGCGATACCGTGACCGAAGTGCTGAACTATGTGCAGTTCAACGTGCAGGACCTGGTCACGAACTTTCGCAGGAAAGTGAGTGCCGCTACAGACCTCTCCCGTGCGGAGGCCAATGCGTTCATCGCAGACTATATAGCTGGGCTTGCTGGCTACACATATCTCGAAGGAGAGTGAACTGCGGCACGTGACTGCGGTACGGAACAGCGGCACGTGACTGCGGCACTTAACTGCGGCACGGAACAGCGGCACAGAACGGCG
>JBBDWZ010000075.1:0-6661 GCA_040902615.1 Gemmatimonadota bacterium
CGATGATCGCGCTCAAATCGGAATAGCACTTCGATGGTTGCAATTGTTATCTTGGTTGCGCCATCACGGCGTCACAAAACCATCGAAAGGACTGACATGCGTCCGACTGCACTGATTCTCGGCGCCGCCTGCGCCGCTCTCATGGGCGCAACCAGCACCGGCTCCGCGCAGCTCGCGATTGGCGCCCGCGCCGGCACGACCGGCACCGGCGGCGAGGTTTCCTTCGGCATCATCCCGCGCATCGCGCTGCGCGGCACCGGCACCGTAATCCCATTCAAGCCCTCCGGTACCTTCGACGATGTAGAATTCGAGGTCGATCCGCCTTCACCGCTGTTCACCATCGGCGCGGACCTTTATGTCACCAACAGCATCCGGCTCTTCGGCGGTCTCCTCATCGGTGCCGACAAGCTCGGCATCGATGGCCACTACTCGGGTTCCGTTCAGTTCGGCAATCAGACTTACACCGGTGAAGGCGATATCATCGGCGCGGTCGAAACCAGCTCGACCGCTCCGTTCGTCGGTCTCGGGTTCGGCCGCACGATCGGGTCCGGTATCGGTGTCAACTTCGACCTCGGTGCCGCCATCCTCGGTGAGAGCACCGTCAGGCTCATCGAAATCACCGGCCCTGCCGCCCAGTCCACGCAAGCTCAACGCGACGAGAAAATCGCCGAGATCCAGGACGACGTCGACAAGTGGGCCAAGTACTATCCAATGATCTCCATTGGCATCCGCTTCGGTCTGGGTAACTAAAACCAGCCCAGTCCCTACGCGCGCCCTAGTCCTCTAGTCCTTAGTCCTAGTCCTTAGTCCTCAAGCCTTCCTCCTCCTCTCTCCGGCTCAAGGAGGAGGGAGGTCGAAGGACCAGGTGTAGGACTCAGGACTAGGACTAGGTAAGGGGCGGTACCGCCGTAAAAGCGGTATCGCCCCTTGCTTCCCCCGCCCACGACAACCATCCTGCTCCCTAGATTATCTAAGGAGCCAAATGAAATCCGAACTCCTGCACGGCACGCTCGAAATCATGATCCTCAAGACCCTGAGCTGGGGGCCTATGCACGGCTACGGCATCCGCGGGTGGATCGAGCAGTTATCGGGAGGCGCGCTGCAAATCGAGGAAGGCTCGCTCTACCCGGCGTTGTACCGGCTGGAGCGGAAGGGCTGGATCGAGTCGGAGTGGGGATACTCGGAGAAGAATCGGCGGGCCAAGTACTACAGCCTGAGTGAGGAAGGTCGACGTGAGTTGCGGGCGGGGACCAGGCTGTGGTCGGGTTTCGCGCAGGCAGTCGGCCAGGTTCTTAGCGCGAAAGGGCAGCCGGTCTAGTGACAGCTCGTCGCAAGTCCGAAATGCCGCGTTGGCGGCGCTACCTGCGGTTCTGGGGACCGGATGCCGCGGCTGATGTGGATGAGGAGTTCCGCTTTCATGTGGAGGAGCGGATCGAAGAGCTGATCGCGCGCGGACTGGATGCCCGCAGCGCGCGTGAGGAAGTGATGCGCGGCTTTGGCGATATCGAGCAGGTCAAGTGGGCCTGTCAGGTTCTTGCTTTGGAGAAGGAGACAGCGATGCGGAGGAGTGAATGGCTGGACGCGCTCACGCAGGACGTCGTGTTGTCATTCCGACAAATGCGATCGAACCTGTCGTTGACGGCGGCGGCGATGTTGACGGTGGCGCTGGGCATAGGCGGCACCACGGCGATCTTCAGCGTAGTGAACGCTGTACTGTTGCGGCCGCTTCCCTACCAGGACGCCGAGCGCGTGGTCTACATCTGGGAAACCTTCCGTGAGTTTGATGGTCGCGCGTCGGTCGGTCATTTTCACGACTGGACCGAGCAGACCGGCGTCTTCGAAGCGACCGCGGCCTGGCAGGCACGGACCTACAATCTGACCAATGATGGCGATCCGATGCGTATCGTCGGGGCGCGGGTTACGCCGCGCTGGTTCGAAGTTTCGTTTATGACGCCGGAGATCGGGCGATACTTCCAGCCAGATGAGTTGAATGCTCGTGTGGTAGTACTCAGCCATGGATTATGGCAGGAGCGTTATGGAGGGGACCGCTCGATTGTAGGCCGGGACATCATACTGAACGGCGAGGCGCACACGGTAATTGGCGTGACTCCGGCCGCGTACACACTGAGCGAATTCGAGGAAAGGCTCTGGACGCCGTTTCCGCTGGTGTTCGCTCCCGCGGAACGCCACAACTACGGCTCACACGGGCTGCTCGTGCTGGGCAAACTCAAGCCGGGCATCACACTGGAACGCGCACAGGCCGAGCTGCATCGGGTGACCGAAGGCATTCGCGCCCGGCAGCCGGACGCGATGACAGCTCGCGGGGTGCGCGCCGAGACCATGCGCGCCGCGTTGATCGGCAATTGGCAGACCCAGCTGTACGTCCTGCTCGGCGCGGTCAGCTTCGTGCTGTTGATCGCCTGCGGCAATGTTGCGAGTCTGCTGCTGGCCCGTGCGACTACGCGACGCAAGGAGATTGCGATTCGCGGCGCGCTGGGTGGTGGGCGTGGCCGGCTGATCCGGCAACTGCTCACGGAAAGTCTCGTGCTGGCCGTGGCGGGAGGCGCCGCGGGGATGCTGGTTGCCTCCCTCGGTATCCGGTTCCTGGTTGGCATGGGTCCGTCCGGTGTACCGCGTCTTCAGGAAGCCGCTCTGGATGCGAACGTGCTGGGTTTCGCTCTGGCTGCAACGCTGCTGAGCGGATTGATCTTTGGACTCGCGCCGGCGTTGCGCGCCACCCGCACAGACCTGCAATCCGTACTTCGTGAAGGGGGCAAAACGTCACGTGGCAGCGCGCGTGACCGGTTGCGCGGTGTGCTGGTCGTGACCGAGATCGCCGTTGCGCTCGTGCTGCTGGTCTCCGCCGGACTGTTCATCCGCAGCGCGCTGATCGTGAATCGCATACCACTCGGTTTCACTGCCGACGATGTGACGATGCTGCGTATCGCACTGCCGCAGGACCGTTACAGCGAAATAGCTGTGGTCAACCAGACCTTTGCCCGCATGCTCGAGCGGTTGCGCGCGGTACCCGGCGTCGAGCGAGTCGCGTTCTCCACGCGCGTGCCACTGTGGGGCCCGAGCATTGACATTGGTTTGACGGTGCAGGGGAAGACATTCGAGGATGGACAATCCCCAATCGCCCACGTCCGGCTCAACAGCGCCGAGTTCCTGCAGACGCTGCAGATTCCCTTGAAGCGCGGACGGCTGCTCACGGAAAGCGACCTCGGCGCGGGCGCACCATCCGTGGTCGTGATCAATGAGACCCTGGCCCGCTCTGCGTTTGGCGATGCTAATCCGATTGGCCAGCGCGTGTATGGCTGGACAAGTCGTGAAAATCCCGAATGGCGCGAAATCGTCGGCGTGGTTGGTGATGTGCGGGCGTTCGGACGCGAGGCCGATACGCCTCCCGAGATCTTCATTCCACACACCAAGGCGCCAGGGGAAGCGTGGACCGCCTTCCAGCGGAGCGTGACCTTCGTCGTGAAGGGCCGCGGCGCGGTGACACCGCTCGCATTGCGGCAAGCCATCGCCGCCGTGGATCCGCAACTGCCGCTCTACGATGTGCAAACCATGAACGAAGTGCTCGCACAATCGACTGCTGTCCGTCGCTTCAACACCATGCTGCTGGCGCTGCTCGGAATGACCGGCCTGGTCCTGTCGGCGATCGGTGTGTATGGCGTGATCGCGTTCTTCGTTACCCAGCGCCGTCATGAGATCGGTGTTCGGCTCGCGCTCGGCGCGACTACGCGCAATGTGGTCGGCCTCGTGCTGGGTCAGGGCGCGCTGCTCACCGGTCTGGGTGTTCTGCTGGGTGGTGGCGCCGCCTTTGCCGCAACTCGTGTCCTGGACAGCCTGCTCTTCCAGGTGCAACCGCTGGACCCCGTGACCTATGCCGCGTGCGCCGCTCTACTCGCGATCGTGGCCCTGTGCGCGACCCTGATCCCGGCGCGCCGGGCCGCGCGGGTACACCCGGTAGAGTCGCTGAACGCTTCCTAGCGAAGCTCTGAACCAGTCAGACGTGGAGACGAACGAGAACGACTACGACCACGACTACGACTACGATTACGGGCTCCGGCCCTTACGGCGTTGCCCTTAAGGCATCTTGATGTCTGCAGCCCGTAAATCGTAGTCGTAGTCGTGGTCGTAGTCGTTCTCGTTCGTTCATCCCATCCTGGTCAGGGCCTTTCGCGCCGACGCGTGGCCGCGCAGCATTGAGGCATGGCCGCAATGCTGAAGGACCGGTTACGCCGCTATGTACGCGATGCCGAGCACGCATTCCACGCCGCGCCGGTCGAGGTCGGCCTCGCCGTGGTCGCGGCCGCAGCCTGCTCCTACGCCATCGAGGCGGACCATACCGCGATGGAGGTCTGGCTCGAGCTGGTTGTCGCGATCGCGCTCGCATTCAGCGCCGCCTGGATGGCGACACTGCTCCATGCCTTGAAGGTTTTGACCGAAAAGCAGCGTTGGGCACTCACACTGGCCGGAGCCGTGCTGTCGGCCCTGTATCTGGGCTTCGTCGCCGATTTCGAGCTCGGTTCCGAGAGGTGGCGCGCGTTCATGCTGGTCGGCGCAGCGGCCGGCTTTACGCTGGCAGCGCCTGCATTTGCGCGCGGCAATGAGGAACGCAATCTCGTGCTGCGGCGCATCAATGGCCGTTTCCTGCTGCGCGCGATCGGTATAGCGCTCTACGGCCTGGCACTGTTCGCGGGCCTGGCACTCGCGTTGACTTCGGTCGACAAGCTCTTCGAGCTCGACCTGCGCGGCGATATCTACGCCCACGTCTTTGCCTGGATCATGCTGACGCTGGTACCGTGGGTGATCGTGGGCGGGCTGCCCGACTACGTGCGGCCGCTCGATGAAACCAGCGATGTCGCGCGCGCCGTGCACAGACTGGTAGGCTTCCTGGTCCCGCCGCTGCTCACGGTTTACTACATCATCCTCTACGCCTACGCAATTCGCATCATCGTTCTGGGTGAACTGCCCAAGAACCTGGTTTCACCCATGGTGATTGCGGCCGGATTGCTGGGCGCATTGGCGCTTCTGTTCTTCTACGATCGCAGCGAAGAACGCGATGTGATGCGTCCGCTGCGGCTCGCGCCAGCGTTGTTCCTGCCACTGACGGTCATGGGATTCTGGGCGCTTTCGCCACGTATCGAACAATACGGCTGGACCGAGTTTCGGGTGTTGCGGCTCGCGGTATTGGTGACGCTCAGCCTGCTTGCGGCTGCAGGAACGGTTCGGCTGTTCCAGCGTCGCACGATCCCGCTGCACGTGATCCTTTTGGGCCTGGCCGGCACTCTCCTGCTGATGACGATCGGGCCCTGGAGCGCGCTTGCTATATCACGGCGAAGTCAACAGTCGCGGCTGGTGAATGCATTGAGTGCGGCGGGCGTTCGCACAGCAAATGGGACCTTTGAGCCGACACCGGAAAAACGCGTCGACAATGCAGTGTACGATCAGATCAGCGGATCGGCCCGCTATCTGGATCAGAACTTCGGTCATGCCTCGTTACGCCACATTGTGCCGCCGCAAGCGCTGAACGACGTGTCACTGTCGGACCTCGCATCGCATTTTCAGCTGCGCCGCACCCGGCCCTCGACGACGGATCGGTATCAAAGCGCACACCTGGAAGCCGGAACTCACGTGCAGATCCAGCCCGGGCTCGCGGCCTACCGCGTCTCGCTCACCCAGCGTGGAGGCAGCAACGACCCGACTCTGGTCGCCGATTCCGCGGTGCTGAGCATTGCATTCGAGCGCGACACGTTCGCGGTCGAGCTGACACCCTTATTGCTCGAAATGACGCCCATGCGCGCGCGCCAGCCGCGCCTGTCCGCAGCAGGAGCGCTGCTGCCCGTATTCGATGCAACTGGTGTACGACGCGGCTCGATCGTGATTCTGAATGCCGGCACCAGCTTCGTGAACGACCGGCTGACCATGAACCAGTTCGATGGGATCCTGATGCTTGAAGGAACGCCGCCAGCGGGTGTGCCGGCTTTGCAGGTACGCACTCGGTGGCGTTGAGCCGAGGGTGTCGTGTACGTTGTGCGCCCGGTTTTGACGCTGATCACCAGGACAGGAGCATCACATGGCACTCAAAGCGGAGAGCAAGGCGGAGGCATTCTGGACGGGCAACCTCGCGGAAGGATCCGGAACCGTACGCATGAAGAGCGGAGCCGCGCCGGAAATGGCCGTCAGCTGGGCCGCCCGCACCGTCCGGTCGACCGGCATTACAACCACCAGCCCTGAAGAGCTGATCGCCGCGGCTCACGCCGCCTGCTTTTGCATGGCGCTGTCCAACGGGCTGAACCAGAAGGGCCACCCGCCCAGACAGTTGGACGTTTCGGCGACCTGCACCTTCGAAGTCGATCAGGGCGCATCGATCAAATCGATGCAGCTGCAGGTTACCGGTGACGTGCCCGGTATGGACCAGGCCGCCTTCGCCGAGGCCGCCAACGCCGCAAAAGATGGCTGCCCGGTCTCCAAAGCCCTGAAAGGCAATGTCGACGTGCAAGTAGAGGCAAAGCTCAAGGGATAAACGGATTAACGAATTGAACGAACGAGCACGAGCACGACCACGAGTACGATTGACGATTACGGGCTGGAGGCATTGCGGCCCGCCAGTTCATCAGACCAATGGTTGGAGCCCGTAATCGTCAATCGT
>JBBDWZ010000076.1:0-6624 GCA_040902615.1 Gemmatimonadota bacterium
GGCACCGGCGCCGTGCTGCGCGATCATCTCCCTGACGATATGCTCGATGCCGAGGCTGTGCTGCCAGCCGGTGAGCTCATGAAGCCGGTCAATGCAGGGAACGCGGCGTGGCGTATCCTCGAACGCTACGTTATAAGCCTCCGCGTACGGCACGAGGCGTATGGCTGGCTCGGCCAGAATTGCCTCAGGACAAAGTTCTCCGACCAGCCTGATGGTCAGATCGGCCAGTTCGCGCATCGAAATCTCTTCGGTTGACCCCACGTTGTACACTTCGCCCGCAGCGTCTTCAGCTTCTGACAGCAACATGAGTGCTCTAACCGTGTCGGAGACATGGCAGAAGCAGCGCCTCTGCGTCCCATCGCCGTGCACCAGAAGCGGCTGCCCGGCCAATGCTGCCCGGACGAAGGTCGGAACAACCATGCCGTAGGCACTGCTCTGGCGCGGGCCCGTCGTATTGAAGAAACGAGTTACCGTGGCCGGCACACCAAACTCGTTGTAAAAGGCGAAGGCGAGCATCTCATCGATGCCCTTCGACGCGGAATAGGACCAGCGCTGCACCTGCGGCGGGCCGAGAATGCGGTCATCACTTTCACGCAGCGGCGCCGCGGAGTTTCGGCCATACACTTCCGATGAGGACGCAATGATTACCCGCGTTCCGTATCGTCCGCACGCCCGCAGCACACTGTCGGTGCCCTTAATGTTGTTCTCGATGACGAGGCGCGGCTCGTTCACGGCACGCTTCACACCCACGGTGGCCGCGAGATGAAATACGACATCGGCTTCGGAGATGAGGTGGTCCATGATAACGATGTCAGCGACGTCGGCAGTGACCAGGCGGAAGTCTTCGGATTGGAATGCCGCGACCAGGTTGTCACGCGAGCCGGCGGAGAGATCGTCTACCGCAACCACCTCGTTGTCATCGTCGAGCAAGCTGTCACAGAGATTGGAGCCGATGAATCCGGCACCGCCCGTGACCAGGGCGCGGCGGCGCTTTTTGCGCCGATCTGTAGACCTACGCATTGGCCGCCGCCTCGGCCGGTTGTCTTTGCGCCCGCTCCCACGTTTTGCGGCCGGTCAGAAATTCTGGAAACGCCATAATCCTCGCAATCAGTATGATGGGTCGGTAAAGGAACAACTCGAGCAGAGCCACCAGCGCAAGCCGCACCAGGGCTCGCGGCGGAAAGCGGCGATACAACGCAGTGTCAACGACAATGGCGGCGATACGCGTCAATCCGACGAGCGCCGCGGAAAAAACCAGGAACAGCGCAAGATACTGCGCTGACAGCATTCCCTGGAGGAACAGGAACACGACGAGGGCAATCGTCACGACTTCGACGAAGGGACCGAGCGCCTCGAACAGGAACATGTAGGGCATGGTGATCGTGCCGAACTCGCCATATTTCGGATTCGCGATCATCCTGCGATAGCGCCACACACATTCGAATACGACGCGCTGCCAGCGCTTGCGTTGAGCGTACAGGTCGCGCCAGCGGTGCGGCGCCTCGGTCCAGATCACGGCATCCGACAGCATCGTAATCATGTACGGTTCGCGCTGCCGCCGGAAATGTTCGTGCACCCGAAACGTGAACTCGATATCCTCGTGTGTCGTTTCCGGGGTCATGCCGCCCAGCTCGAGCAGCACATCGCGACGCCAGATGCTGAACGCGCCGGAAAGCACGGGGACACCATTGATGTAATTCCAACCGGCACGACTACCCGCCATCGCGCCCATATACTCGACTACCTGGAACTGTCCCAGCATTGAGCTTGGCAGCCGCCACTCGACTATGCGTCCATCGCTGACCTTCATGCCGTTCCGCACACGAATCATTCCGCCCACTCCAACGTGCGCACCGGCATCGAAGCCGATCGCGGTCATAGCGGCGGGTAATGCGCCGGGCTCGAAGATGGAATCCGCATCGGTCATGAGGATGTAGCGGTATCGTGCCAGGTTGGCGCCGGCATTGACCGCGTCCGCCTTGCCGCCATTCTGCTTGCGGATCAGCCAGAGATTCGGATGCGCGCGCGAGCGCAGCACTTCCTCCACCTTGCACGTCTTCAGCGGCTGCAGATGAGTTGCCTCTACCGCCACCAGGTCGAACCTCGCGACCAGACTCGCCGCCGTGTCATCAGTCGAGCCATCATCGACGACAATGACCTCCAGCTCTGTGACTTCAGAGTTCAGGAGGGACAACACCGCATCGATCACCGCAGCCTGCTCGTTGAAGGCAGGCACAATTGCGCTCAACGGCACCATCAACGGAGAAGGCACCAGGTCCGGCGCTTCGAGACGCCGGGTCTGTTGCCACCGCCGCGACACCGAACGCGATGCCGCACCGACCAGAACCAGACCTATCAGGTTTGCCAGAACGAAATGGGCGATGGCAAGCGCGAAAATGACTTCGATTATACTGCTCATGCGGCGACCGGCAGCAAGCGTCGCAACGAATCGGCCGCGCTCCGGCGCACCCACCAGCTCCCGTCGTGTGTAGCCGCTTCGAGCACACCGATCTCATTGCGCGCGTCGAGATCGCCGAGCGAGCGGCATGCGTGCAGGCGCACGAACCACGCATCATCCAGAGTCATCCGTATGAGCGTCGCGATGGCCGACCGATCCCCCAGCCGGCCCAGGGCCTCAGCCGCGCTGGCGCGAACGTTTGGCGAGTTGTGATCTGTGAGTTTCAGCAGAGGCGCGAGTGCGCCCGCCGACCCCGAACGGCCCAGCAGGTAGGCAATCCAGAATAACGAGGAGTTGTTGTCGGTATGAACCCGCTCATGCAGCACGGACACCGCGTGCGGATGCCGACTCGTGTCCAGTACCTGGGCGACGCGTGATGCGGCAAATCGCCCGTCATCGAGCAGTTCCAGCAGAACCTCGCGCGCGACATCGTCGTCCATCCCGCCAAGCGCGACCAGCGCGGACCACGCAATGTCGTCATCCGGATCAGAGAGCGCCCGGTACACGATCGGCAAGGTCCGCACTGCGCCGAGCCAGCCGAGATCCTGAAGCGCGCGCACACGTTCCCACTTTCGGACCGCCTTCTCCGCCCGGTGTGCGACCAGCTGATCCGCACCGCACTCGCGCAGGCCACTGCGGACCTGCTCTTGTTCACGCGCGGGGCGCAGGTCCGCCGCGTTGCGTGCGATGTCCATTACCTGCCAGGAACGCCCGATCTCTCGCGCTCCATCAGGGCATTCACCTGCCGCGAGCTCCCAGACCACCGTTTCAATTCTGGCGCGATTGCCGATGAGTCGGTCCCTCCTGCGACGGGATACGCGCAAATGGATGATTCCTGCCACCACGGCAACGACGCAGACAGACACCAACCCGGGTGCAAGGACTTCCAACGCCTGCTCGAAGCCCCGGTATAACAAAACGCTGAGAACTGCTGCGGACAGAAGCACAAACAGCGGAATCAGGTAGACCCGCCAGTGGGGTGTTCCGGCTGCGCGAATCGTATATGTGCGAGTGGCCATGCTGTGGCCCAATGCGATTTTCGTTCCCTTTGTTACGTTTTGTTATACCGGGCCCGATTGTTGCCCTCAGGCCAACCGTGATGATCCCATTTTTGCTTTCCGCATCGTTGTGGCTCGCCGTCGCTACGCCGACCCACGCTGATGCGTGGCAGGGCAGTCAGTCTGTCGAAGTTGGAGACCCGCGGGCGCCGTTGCCGCCGCCGGTGTGGACGTTTCGCTTCGCTCACAGTGAACAGCGAATGCGAAGTGTTCGCGCACGCGGCATCACACGAATCAGTGCGTTGCGGCGAGGCGACCGGGGCGCGGTGCTCGCTGAGCTGATCGGGTTGACCGAGCCAGAGCGTAACAGTATTGGCTTTGGCGCTGAACTGCATTCGCCACTGTGGCACTTCGCCGAAGGACACCTTCGTATTGCCGCCGCGCCGAAAGCCTTGAGTGCACCGGATCTGCTCATCGGCGGCGAAGTCGTTCAGCACGCCGCAAGCGGATGGAATGCGAGTCTGTCTGGTGACCACCGTAGATACGCAGCAATGAACGTGAGCCAGATGTTGGTCGGCGCAGGCTGGTCCAGTGAAGAGTGGTACATACGCGCGCGCGGTGGTGGATTGCAAACCGCAATCGAGACCATGCCGACCGGCAACCTGGTTGTTCGGCGTGTCTTTGCGGACGGCCGCAGTTACCTGGAAGCAGCAGCAAGCGCTGGTGGCGATGTCTTCGACTTCGGTGATCCGGCAGCCATCGCGCCTACGCCCCTGACCGGCCACAGCACCACGCTCGCGCTGGGCCTCCAACTCCCACTGTCGGCAAACACTTCATTCAGCAGCAGCATCGGCGTCGGTGAGTACGGCGACTACGGCAGGCGGCTGAACTTCGAGGTCGGGTTCGCGCTGTACGTCGCTCGTCGCTAGCGCTGCACGATCCGGTAGCGAACTACGTACGGGATGTCGAGTTCGTCAGTGATGGTTGCCCAGACGTGCGTTGCGTCGGCTGCCTTCAGCGTAAAGGTCCGCGGCAGTGTCAGCTGCGCGATCGTGTTGCCCTTCGAATCCAGCACAAGCCATGCAGCAGGTCCACGCGTTTCCTCTCGCCGGATCCAGGTTGAGCCATCTGCGCCGGCGACTACATCCGTCACGGGCGGTAGGAATTTCGGCATCTGCTGCGCCGCGCTTTCCAGGTGCGCCTGCGGGTTGAACCGGCCACGCCCCGCTTCCCGAACCGTCGCCACGATCATGCTGTCGATCTGACGCCGCTCGAGAGGAATCGGTCGATAGCGAATCCAGCGTTGAAAAACCGTAGCCCCGTTCAGCGCGATTCGGCTGACCGAGAAACTCGTATCCTTTTGAGTGGCCGGCGGCCGCCCGGAAACCAGCACCAGCACGTCGCCCTTTGGTGGGAGGGCGATGAGGTCACTGACCGAAAACGGCAAGTGCATAATGAGTCCGATTTCGCCTTGCCGTAACGTTAGGTTGCCCGCACTGCCAAACTGTCGACGGGCAATCACATTGATGATCCGGCCTTCACGAGTAACACGAAGAACTGGCGACGGTGGCCGCTCTCCAGTCCCACCCAGTCGTGGATTGGCGAGTAGCGATCCGTCCACCAGAATTCGTCCCATCAACATGGTAAAGCGCGACGGATGCAGTGCGGGATCGTTGATTACGGCGTAAGGGAACCGGAAACTGCGAAGGTGTTCACCATCTACAAGGAAGAGGTGCATCAGCTGATTGCTTGCACTCAGGGCAAAAAGTGTATCACCGACAAATCCGACTTCGCCCAGCCCATCGAACTCACCCGGCCCGCTGCCTTTACGCCCGATTGAGCGGACGAACCGGCCTGAGCGATCGTACACCTTGATGGTTGACTCAGCTGGTTGCGTGACATACACGCTCCCATCCGACCCGATCACGACGTTGCGCATCCAGCTCAACGTGTAGCGCGGATCGTCGAGATCCCCGATGCGCAGCTCTTCTCGCAACGTCCAGCGAGGAACGTCCTGAGCCTGCGCCGCAGACGTCATCAATGTCGCAAACCCAATCAGCAACCAACGCATTTCGTCCCCCTGCGTGCCGCGCGTTTAGCGCTGCACGACTCGGTAGCGCACGACGTATGGTATGTCGAGTTCATCAGTGATGGTTGCCCAGACGTGTGTGGCATCAGCTGCCTTCAACGTAAAGGTCCGCGGCAGTGTCAGCTGCGCGATCGGGTTGCCCTTCGAATCCAGCACCAGCCATGCGGCGGGTCCACCCGTTTCCTCTCGCCGGATCCAGGTCGTGCCATCCGCGCCCGCAACTACAGCCGTCACGGGCGGCAGGAATTTCGGCACCTGCCGCGTCGCGCTGTCCGGGATCGGTTGCGGATTGAAGCGTCCACGGCCCGCTTCCCGAACCCTTGCTACAATCATGCTGTCGACCTGACTGCGCTCGAGCGGCATCGGCCGATAGCGAATCCAGCGCTGAAAGACCGTAGCGCCATTCAGCGCGATTCGGCTGACTGAAAAACTGGTATCCTTTTGCGTAGTCGGCGGCCGGCCTGATGCCAGCACCAGTGCATCACCCTTCGGCGGAACGGCCGTGATGTCCGCGGTGGAAAACGGCAGCGTCATGATCAGCACGCCTTGGCCTTGCCGCAGCCGAAGCGTGCCACCTGCAACTTGGCGACGGGCGATCACATTGATGATCCGACCTTCCCGTGTAACGCGAAGAACTGGCGACGGAGGCCGCTCACCAGTGCCACCCAGCCGCGGATAAGCCAATATCGATCCGTCGGCCAGAACACGCCCCAGCAACAGGGTAAAGGGCGCCGGATACAACGCCGGATCATCGATCACTGCATGCGGAAGTCGGAAACTGCGAAGGTGTACGCCATCCGGGCGGAACAGGTGCATCAACTGATTGGTTGCGCTCACTGCAAACAGCGTATCGCCGACAAATCCGATTTCGCCTACGGAATTGTCGAACTCGCCGGGACCACTGCCTTGTCGCCCGATCGAGCGGACGAACCGGCCCGCGCGATCATACACCTTGATTGTCCGCTCGGATGGCTGCGTCACATACATACTCCCGTCCGGCCGGATTACAACGTCGCGCATCCAGGTGAGTGTGTAGCGCGGATCGTCCATATCGCCGATCCGCACCTCTTCCCGCAATG
>JBBDWZ010000077.1:0-6598 GCA_040902615.1 Gemmatimonadota bacterium
GGATGAGCAGCAGCTTCACGCATCTGGTCGAGGTCCATGGGGAGCCGGTCTTTTGGCTCGACACCGCGGTTGCGTATGCGAAACGGGCGCAACAAATCGACTCGACGCAAGGTCACGCGGCGCTGAGTTACGCGCTGATGAACCAGGGTCACGTGCGCGCCGCGCGCGAGGAAGCGCTGCTCGAGCTGAAATACGTTCCCAGCAACGTCGGCTCGCTCTCCATGCTGTCGCTCATCGATCGAGAGCTCGGTGATATAGCCGCGTCACTCGAATGGGCGCGCAAAGGCTACAAGCTGGATCCAAAATCAACCTATCTGGCCAATCATTTGGCAGTCTGCTACACGGTGCTCGGTGACTTTTCGGAAGCTGCCCGGTGGAACGCAAAATCGAAGGAGCTGAAACCTGATTTTGTCTGGGTGGTCGCCAACCAGAACTGGCAGTTGCGCCTGCAGGGCAGGGTGCGGGAGGCGCTGCAGCAAGCGCTGGCCTGGCGGGAGCGCGAGCCGCGGCTGATTCTAGCTCAGTTCGACGTGCTCGACGGTGCGGCGGCGGCCGGCGAATGGAAGATCGCGCTGGATGCTGCCGAGCGATTGTTGCGGGAGGCGCCCCATCAGGCGTACGGCAATTACCGATTCACTGCGGCCTACGTTTTCGCTCGAACCGGACAACGCCCCCGCGCCGACAGCCTGCTGCGAGTGCTCGCGCAGGAGAATCAGACGAATCGTGCACGCAGCGATCGGCTGGCCTACAGCTTGGACGCGGCAGCTTTGTTAGCCCTGCAAGGACAGAACGACGAAGCGATCGATGCATTTGAACGCCATCAGCAGAGCGGCGGCTACGTCAGCCCTGCCTATCTACTGACCGATCCATGGCTCGAGTCGTTGCGCAAACATCCCGGGTTCGACCGCGTGCTGCAGCGAGCGCGTGAACGTCAGGCCGAATTTCGCCGAATCGTCGGCAGCGGGACGATGCAACAATGACGGTCGACCGGCGATTGGCTGCTGCGTTCCAGGATCGCTATCAGATCGAGCGCGAAATCGGCTCGGGCGGCATGGCCACAGTCTACCTCGCGCATGACCTGAGACACGATCGCAAGGTTGCGATCAAGGTTTTGCATCCCGAGCTCGCGGCCGCCATCGGCGCCGAACGCTTCCTCGCTGAAATCAGAGTCACCGCCAACCTGCAGCATCCGCATATCCTGCCGCTGCACGATTCCGGAGTGGTGACCGCCGCGGCTGCGGACACAGGCAGTACTTCGCTGCTCTACTACGTAATGCCCTTCGTGCCAGGCGAGTCGTTGCGAGAACGATTGAAACGGGAGCGCCAGCTGCCCATCGCCGATGCGATTGCGATCACGCGAGACGTAGCGGCCGCGCTGGACTACGCGCATCGCCAGGGTGTCATCCACCGGGATATCAAACCGGAAAACATCCTGCTGCACGAAGGTCGCCCGCTGGTCGCCGATTTCGGCATCGCGCTGGCAGTGAGCGCGGCTGGCAGCGCGCGCATGACCCACACCGGCCTGTCGCTGGGCACGCCGCAGTACATGTCGCCCGAGCAGGCCATGGGTGAACGCACGATCGATGGCCGCACCGACATTTATGCACTCGGTGCAGTGCTTTATGAAATGCTCACCGGCGAGCCGCCGTTCACGGGAGCGTCGGTCCAGGCGATTCTGGCCAAGGTGATGACCGAGCGGCCGATCGCGCTGACGACTGTACGTGACACGGTCCCACCGCACATCGAACAGGCCGTGCTCACCGCACTGGCCAAATTGCCGGCCGATCGGTTTGCCGCCGCGACTGCGTTCGCGGCAGCGCTGGAGCAAACGCCGTCAACCCAGGCCATCGCCATCGATCACCGAAAAAATGCGTCGGCCGCACCGCGTTGGCGCAGTGCTCCAGTACTGGTAGGTCTCGGCGCAGTTCTATTGGTCGTACTTGCGCTGGTGACTTCCAGCAACGATCGCCAAGCCAGGCATGCGCCGGTCATGCGCTTCGAAGTCCGAATCCCGGATACGGTGCGAGTCGAACGCATCGTTTTGACTCCCGATGGCAGCCGGCTGCTGATTTCGACGCTGAGCCACGGGCCGCTGGTCTACACTTTCGCCGACGCTCGCCTGGCACCGCTCGATCTGCCGGGCGGCGTTCAGGTCCATGACGTCAACGTCACTGCGGATGGCAACACCCTGGTGTTCCGCGAGGGACCGGTGCTGAAGACTCGGCCGGTGAATGGCGGAGCGGTACGCACGATCGCCGACTCGGTTCGTTCGCTTCGCCTGGGCGAGGATGGCTACGCGTACACCGATCGTTTTCGGCGTATATCGTTGGAGACGGGCGCGAGTGAGCCCCTCGAAATGGCTGATTCGACGCGGGCGCTGCTGGACACCCAATTCGGTGAGGTCGGCAACCCGCTGCCGGTTCCCGGCGGGCGCGGTGTGGTTTTCAGCGTCAGCACCTACGCTCCGGCCGCCATGCGCATCATGGTGCTGGACCTGCGATCCGGTGTGGTCACGCGCGTGCAGCACCCGGAAATGCAGTTCGCGTTGCCGATCGGCTTTTCACCGAGTGGCCATCTATTGTTTCGCGGAACCGATGCGATTTATGCCCTCCGCTTTGACCCGAAGCGGCTGCGTGCCGAGGGAAATCCGGAACGGGTCATAAGCAGTCTGCCCGGGTCGAGCCTCTCCTGTGAGGGCGCGTCGTGCTCGGGTGTCAGCGTCAACGCGCACTCGATCGCGTACTTCGTTCCGCCCATGCGCACGCCCGCATTAGTGACGCGGCGCGGTGAATGGCGATCGCTGCCCAACATCCCGCCCTACCTCAGCTTCAGCTCCGCGCTGGCGTCACCGGACGGGCAGATGCTGGTGCATCAGGTCGTGGATCAGCAGGCGGGCCGACAGGATGTCTGGACCTACCGTATGCCGGCTGGACCCTTGGCGCGTCTGGCATCCTCGGAGGATGGCTTTCTGTGGGCGCCGCGCTGGGCTCCCGATGGTTTGAACCTGCGCTATGCCTGGGTTGGCAAGGACCGCGAGGCCATTTACACGATCCCGCGCGATGGCAGCCGGCCGGCCGAATTGTTCATGACCCGGGTCGGTGGCTTCGCCTGGTCGGTGTCCCATCATCCGGATGGCCGGCGCATCCTTTCCAACTCGTGCATCTCGATCAAATCGCAGACAGAGTGTGGCGAAAGGGGCGCCGGCCTGGTCGTGCTCGACGCCGGCCGGCCGGATTCGGTCGTGGTCATCGGCGATGAGCGATCGCGCACGCGGCGCGGCGAATTCTCTCCCGATGGCCGATTCATCGCCTATATCGGCCGCGGCGTTGGTCGAAACGAGATCTTCGTCAGCGCGTTCGACGGAAGCCAGGATCGCTGGCAGGTCTCGCGCTCCGGTGGCGATGCGCCGCGCTGGTCGCGCGATGGCAAATCACTTTTCTTCACCGCAAATGATTCGATGTTTGCCGCGGAATGGAAGCCAGACGTGAGGCCACCACTGGGTGCGGTGCGCGCGCTGTTTCGGCTCGGCCTGCTCGGCGGAAGCTTCAGCACGCTGCCTGGCGATTCGACCTTCGTGATGATTGCACCCAATCAAGAGCAATCCTCGCACGTCGTCGTGATCGCCAATTTCGTAGAACAGCTGCGTTCCCCGGGCGCACAGCCCGCGGTCCGCTGAGCCGTGAGCTGGCGATGAATCTCCTCGACGAACTGAAACGGAGACGCGTGGCGCGGGTTGCGCTGGTCTACCTGGTGGTTGCCTGGGTGACCATACAGGTGGCCGACACGGTGGCGCCGCGGCTGGCGCTGCCGGCCTGGACCGTGACGTTCGTCATTTTCGCGGCCGCGCTGGATTTCCCGCTTGCGCTCGTGCTGAGTTGGTTCTTCGACATCACACCGGATGGCCTGCGCCAGACCGGTTCTGCTAGCGGCAGGTCCGGCAGCATCGATCGCTACTGGAGCACGCAATGAGCTTCCTGACCGAGCTGAAGCGCCGCCGGGTAGTGCGTGTCGCGCTGGTCTACGGCGCGGCCGCGTTCGCGGTGATCCAGGCTGCCGATCTGATCTTCCCCCGCATCTCGCTGCCGGATTGGACGGTCACCCTGATCGTCTGGCTTGCAATTCTTGGATTCCCAATCGCGCTCGTGGTGTCGTGGGTGTTCGAGCTGACGCCCGGCGGGCTGCGCCGCACCGAATCGGCGGAACTGGACGCAGTGCCGCCAAGTCAAGCCTGGATCTCCGCGCGCACGATCGCACTGGTGATTCCCGCACTGCTCATCGCTGCTATGGCAGGCTGGTTGGCCGGCGGAGCCGGTCGGCCGGCTGGCGCGAACCTCAATTCGATCGCGGTGCTGCCTTTCGATAACCTCAGCGGCTCGCAAGAGGATGATTACTTCAGCGATGGTTTGGCCGAGGAGCTGCTGAATCTGCTGGCGCGCATCGATGGGCTGAAGGTATCGGCGCGCACGTCATCGTTTGCCTTCAAGGACAGAAACCTGGATGTCCGTACGATTGGGGATTCGCTCGACGTCGGCACCGTGCTGGAAGGCAGTGTGCGGCGCGATGGGCAGACCATTCGAATTACGGCGCAGCTGATCAGTGTGGCCGACGGCTACCACCTCTGGTCGGATCAGTTCGATGCGCAGCACACCGGCATCATGCAGCTGCAGGAACAGATCGCGCGCTCGATTGCGGACGCGCTCGAGATCAAACTTGGGCGAAGCGATGCGTTGCGCGCGCGCGGGACGCGCAACCCAAAGGCCCATGACAGCTATTTGCTGGGCCTCGCCAAGTTCAGCCAGCGCGGGCCCAGTCCGGTTCGCGAAGCGCTGCGTTATTTCGAGCAGGCGGTCGCGGCGGATTCCGGCTATGCGCAGGCCTGGGGCGGAGTCGCGCTGGTCAATGCGGTGCTCCCGGTGTGGGAAGGCATGGACCCGGCCCTGGCCGCTCCCCGCGTGCGCGAGGCGGCAGAACGGGCGATCCGGCTCGATTCCACCATCGCGGAACCGCACGCCGCACTATGTCAGTCCTTCGGCTTCAATGAATGGCGCTGGAAGGAAGCGGAACAGGCGTGTGACGCGGCGATTGCGCGCAACCCAAACTTCGCGACGGCATACCAGTGGCGCGGTGAGTTGCTGAGCATCATGGGACGGCACGAGGAGAGCAAGGCTGCCTACGTGAATGCGCTCGAGCGCGATCCGCGTTCCGTGATCGCGCACATACTCGCGGCGATGGGCGCGGCAGCCAGGTACGACACAGCGGCGACGATCGCCACATGGGCCTCTGCGCGTGCGCTCGATCGGTCCGGCGTCGCCAGTTTCCTGAGTGTTCCGCCCTTGCTCGGTGTCGGTGACACGGCGACCGCTCGAGTCCTGATGACCCAACAGGGTCTCCCCGCCGATCGGATCGACCTCGTGACCAGGCGCCTGCGCGACCCCGCAGCACGTGCAGAAGTGTTGCAGTCCCTGGACCCGCCCGCCGGCCGCGGCGATAACCTGACCCGCGCCAACACCCGCGCATTAGTAGGCGATTATGCAGGAGCGCTGGAATACCTCGAGCGTTCCAGCGCGCGTCGCGAGTCCAACCTCCCGCATTCACTGCGCAACTCGTTCATGGCACCGTTGCACTCTGGTGCGCGCTTCCGCGCGCTCGTCGAGCGCATGGGGCTCGCACCTTACTTTCCCGCACCCAACGATGGAATACGATCGCACTGAGATCCCGACCGCCTACGACCGCGGGCGCGATCACGGACCGGAAGTGCTCGCGCTCTGGCTGAATACGATCGGGGCGCACGTGCGTGGCCAGCGTATCGAGCGCATCCTCGACCTGGGCTGCGGGACGGGTCGCTTCGCGGAAGGACTGGCTCAACATTTCGACGCGCACGTCGCCGGCATCGACCCGTCGACCCGAATGCTCGATCAGGCGATGGCGAAACGACGCGACTCGCGAGTCCATTACCAGGTGGCCAGCGCCGAAGCGATCCCGCTGAAATCCGGCGCGGTCGATCTCGTGTTCATGTCGATGAGCTTTCATCACTTTCGCGATCCAGTCCTGGCCGCTCGGGAATGCCGTCGCGTGCTTCGACCGGGCGGCACGGTCTTCGTGCGCACGGCGACTGCCGAGCAGGTCCCGCACTATCCGTACGTGCCGTTCATTCCGGCAACCTGGCCGTTGCTGGAGCGGCATATTCCGGCTCGTGCCACGATTTCATCCGCCTTCGAAGCGGCCGGTTTTCGCCAGAGTTCCTGGGAAATCATCCAGCAAACCATTGCACACAGCTGGCCCGCCTATGCCGACAAGCTTGCGACCGGATCGGATTCGATCCTGGCCCGGCTCAGCGCCCAGGAGTTCGAGCGAGGTGTAACGGCCGTACGCAACCACGGCGTAATCGCGCCGGACGAGCCCATCATCGAGCCGATCGATCTGCTGGTGTTTCGATGAGTTTTCTTGCCGAGCTGAAGCGTCGCCGCGTCGTGCGCGTCGCGCTGGTTTACGGCGCGGTTGCGTTCGCCGTCATCCAGGCGGCCGATGTCATCTTTCCGCGCTTCCCGCTGCGGGACTGGACGGTCATCCTTGTGGTCTGGCTGGCGATTCTCGGGTT
>JBBDWZ010000078.1:0-40241 GCA_040902615.1 Gemmatimonadota bacterium
CCCATCACATACATTACCGCCGTCAAAGACGGCGGATTGTCACATTGGATTCAAAACTAAAAAGAATCAGGAAAGACCGTGGAGCGGAAGTAAACCCGCATCGCTCGGTGGTCTCCGTGTGCTCTGCGGTGAATGCTAGCGGGCGTCGGCCAGCCACCAGGTCGGCAGAGTCACGAAGATGCCGCGGATATCCATTTGCGCATTTTTCACGCGTTCATTCACAACCAGCAGCTCGGGCGGATACCAGAGGAAACTCCAGGGCTGGTCATCGCGCAGGATGCGCTGGACCTGGCTCCAATGGGGTTTGGCCAGGGCGATGGTGCGTGCAGCGACGGCACGATCCATGGCCTGGTCGAGCGCGGGATTGCTATAGGACGCGGTCTGGGTTGGGCCAGCCACGACACTGCCGTGGAAGGCATCATTCAGATTCAGCTGGAGATCGGTCTCAAAGGTGAGGAACGCGCCGTCGAAGTTGCGTTCCGCGCCGGTAATGTCACCGATCAGGGTGGCGCCATCGACTGGACGAGGGATGATGCGCACGCCAATACGGGCAAGATCAGAGCGCACCATTTCGGCAACATCGCGATTGAACGCGTTGTTGGCAAAAACCTTGAGCTCGAGCTCGAGCGGCTTGCCATCCGCGCTCTCGAGCACGCCATCGCCATTGCGATCGGTGAACCCGGCCTGAGCCAGCAGCCGCCTGGCGCCCAACGAGTCATAGTCGAGCGGCTTCAGTGCGGGATCAAATGCCCAGTGGGTCGGCGGCACGGGTCCAATCGCGACCTGCGCATATCCGCCGCGCAACAACTCGATCATGCGTGGGCGGTTCAACCCGAGCGTCAATGCGCGCCGGACCGAAGCCTGATTCAGAGGCGTGCGCTTGCCGTTCCATGTAATGATCGCCGTGCGGCGCGAAGGCTTCAACATCGCGCGCAGCTCCAGGCGGGCGTCCAGCTCCTTGATCTGGTCGGCGCGCGCGGCCAGCACCATATCGACGGTTCCAGTCCGGAGCTCGGTAACCTGCGCTGTGTTTTCCGGAATCACTCGCCAGATGAATCGCTCGACATAGGGTGCTCCACCGAGCTCGCGCGGAAACGACGGATTGGCCTCGAAGATCCAGCGGTCATTGGCGCGCTGCGACACAAAGCGGAACGGGCCATTGCCTACGGGGTGCTTGTTGAAGGCGGCCTGACGCATGCGTGCCGGTGGAATCGAATCGAGCAGGTGCTTGGGCATGATCGAAAGATCGACCAGCCCGTGCAGAGCCTCGCGGCGCGGCGTCATGCTGAGTCGCACTGTGTACGAATCCACGACCGTGACGCGCTTGAGATGCGCAATCGCTTCCGTATTCGGATAGGCAGTGAGCGAGTCCTGTGCGCGCGCGATGGTAAAAGCTACGTCGTGTGCGTTGGTTGGCTTGCCATCATGCCAGAGCAGGTCGCGGCGCAGCCGGAACTCGACGGCGGTATCACCGCTCATGGTCCACGAACGTGCAAGTGCTGGTACCGGCTGGAGGTCGGGACCGAGTTTCACCAGGGAAAGGAACAGCACGTTCCGGATGATTTCCTGGGTGAAGCCGTCCTGGTTGACCAGTGAATTGAGCTGCTGCAGGTCGGTCGCACCGGCGACGACCAGCGTACCGCCGCGGCGTGGCGTTTGTCCGCTGAGCGGCAGCGCGATCAGCAGTCCGAACAGCGTCAGCCACCGTGTCTTGATCACGCCTGCTCTCCACTGTTGATCAGGCCGTTGTTCACGAGCTCACGGAACAGCGCGAACAGCTCCGGATCGAAAATGCCGCTTTCCTGCTCCATGATCTTCAACGCATCCGGCGAAGCGTGTGCCTGGCGGTAACTGCGCGTGGTCGTCAATGCGTCGAAGACATCGGCGATGCACAGGATGCGCGCGGTCAGTGGAATCTGTTCACCGGCCAGCTGATCCGGGTAGCCCTTGCCATCCCAGCGTTCATGATGGCTGCGCACCATGGGACGAATGTCGTATGGGAAGCCGAGCTCGGCAACGATCTGATCGCCCGCCGATGTATGCTTGCGCATCTCCTCCCACTCGCGTGGATCCAGGCTGCCCGGCTTGTTCAGCATAGCGGCATCGAGCGTGGTCTTGCCGACGTCGTGCAGGAACGCGCCCATACGGAGCCAGGTCAGGTCACGCCCGTCGAAACCGGCCGCATGCGCCAGCTTGCAGGTGTAATCCGCGACGCGGATGCAGTGACCGGCAGTGTAGTGGTCTTTCGACTCGATCGATTCGCCCCAAACCTGAACCACCTGCAGGTAGGTCATTTCGAGCTTGTCCAGCTGACGATTGACATCGATCAGCTCGCGGCGCGCTTTGAGATCGCCGAACAGCCGGTGTGCGCGGTTCAGACTCTTGAGCGCGTCGCGGCTCCGGCCCTGTGCCAGGTGCACGAGCGCATACTCGCTTTCGGCCTCGGCCTCGAGCAGCGGATGATCGGCCGCCTGGGCCAGCTCGGCCACGAGCGAGAGATGTGCTTCCGCGAGATGAAGCTTGCCAGACTCGCGGAAGAGCACGCCATACTCCTTGTAGGTCTCACCCAGACCCGACTTGGACTCGAGCCGGGCAAAAATCTCGAAGGCCTGATCGCAGCAGGCACGAGCATCGTCGAAACGCTCGAGCTTGAGATACAGCTCGGCGCGATTCAACTGCACAGTGCCGAGGGTCTCAGCATCGGGTGTGGTGTCGGCAAAGCCAAGTGCCGAGTCGAAGGCGTTTTCGGCATCGACCAGGCGATTCAGATCGACATAGGCCATCCCGATGTTGTTGAGCGCGCGGGCCGCGCCCACCGCGTCACCGAGCGCCTTGTAGCGATCGAGTACGACTTGATAGCGCTCGAGTGCCACCTGCGTTTCGCCGCGGATGCTGGCAATGGTGCCGAGGTTCTGACCGGTAAGCGCAGCCAGTCGTTCATCGCCCAGCAATTCGGCGAGCGAACGCGCAGTCGTGTAAAGCTGCTCGGCTAGATCGATCTGGCCCAGAGCCTGACGAACGATGCCGAGGCAGTTGGTCGCCGCGGCGACTTGCGGGCGCAGCCCATTCTCAGTGGCGATGCGGCGGCTGGATTCGAACAGATTGAGCGCGACGTCGAAATCGCCTCGGAAGTAATGGACCAGCCCGATCTTGCGCAAAAGCTCGCAGGCCGGCGCGCCACCATCGTCCCGCCACTGGTCGAGCGCATCCTGATACATGGACAGCGCATCGTCCCAGTGGCCTGCCTCTTCGGCCGCGTGCGCGGCTTCGAGGACATCGGTAATTGGTGCGATATCTACAACCATGGGACTCCCCAAGTGCCGGGGCCGTCAGTGCGACGGCCCTGGTGGACGCTTTCTGGTTAGACCGCCTTGCGCAGCTGGTCGATGGCATACCCGCGCTGTCCGGTCGGCCCCAAGCGAATCAGCTTGGCGAACGTGCGGAACATTTGCGGGTCGAAAATGGTGCCGGCTTCCTGCTCCATGATCTCGAGCGCCTGCTCGCTGGAGTAAGCGCCGCGGAAACTGCGCGGACTGGTCAGCGCATCGTAGACATCAGCAAGGCAGATAATGCGCGCGGCCAGCGGGATCTGCTCACCCTTGAGGCCATCGGGATACCCGGTACCATCCCAATGCTCATGGTGGTTGCGGACCATCGGCCGGATATCGGCCGGGAACTCGAGCTCCTGCACCAGCGACTCGCCGGCCAGCGTGTGATTCTGAACGGTCTTGTACTCTTCGGCCGTGAGTGCACCGGGCTTGTCGAGGAGCTCCTTGGGCACCGTGCGGTTGCCGACGTCACGCAGGAAGGCACCGATCCGCAGCCAGACGATGTCGCCGTAGCCGACGGCGTCGGCGAGCGCGGACGCCAACTCGGCCACGCGCTTGCCGCGGCGCATGGTCGCGGTGACCTCGGGCGCGGGCATCTCTTCGGTCCAGAGCTGAATCGCCTGCACGTAGGTGGTCTCCAGCCGTTCCAGGCGGCGGCGCAGGTCCAGGATCTCGCGACGAGCATCGAGCTCGCAGAAGATCTTGTGGGCGCGGTTGAGGCTCTGCAGCGCCTGCGGGATCTGGCGCGTGTTCAGGAATAGACGAGCGCGCTCGCTTTCGGTTTCAGCTTCGAGCAGCGGGTTCTCACAGGAGCGCGCCAGCCTCAGCGCCAGGCCGAGCTGAACGTTGGCAACCTGTGGTTTGCCGGTCTCGCGATACAGCACGCCGTAGAATTTATGGACTTCGCCGAGGCCCGTGTCGGAGCCCAGGGCACTGAAGGTTTTGAACGCGCGCTCGCAGCATTCGCGGGCACGCTCGAAGTTCTGGCGCTTGAGGTAGAGTTCCGCGCGGTTGCTCTCGACCTTGGCGCGGGTCGCATCATCGCCGACTCGCTCGGCGAGCTGATAGGCGGATGTGAAGCAAAGTTCGGCCGCTGCCCATTCGCCCACGTCAATGTGCAGCATGCCCATGTTGTTGAGCACCTGCGCCGACATGCGGTCGTTCTTGAGCTGCCGGAAGCGTTCGAGCGAGCCCTGGTAGCGGACCAGCGCCGTCCCCAGATCGCCGCGCACGTTGGCCAGCGTTCCGAGGTTCTGATCGATCATCGCGGCCAGCAACTGGTCGCCGACTTCATCAGCGATCACGCAAGCGCGAGAGTACAAGGCTTCGGCTACATCGAGGCGACCGCGATACTGCTCGACCACGGCCATACCATTGAGTGCCGATGCGGCGTCCTTGCGCAGGCCCTGCGTCTGAGCGTTGACCAGGCTGGCCTCGAATGCGGCATGGGCCTCGTCATAGTCACCCCGCTCGAAGTCTATCCAGCGCAGTACAGACGGACCACGGTGCGGCTCTTCGCCGGCGTGAATCCGTGAAATCGCCTGCCGATACCCGTCCAGCGCGTCATCCCATGCGCCCGACTGCTCGGCCATTCTTGCGCTGTCGACAAGCGCCCCGAGGGGCAGGTCCTCGCCCACAACGATCAGTTTTAGTTCCGACATCTTAGTCGACCCCGACTGGCGGTTAAAGAAAGCGTGTGCGTCTGTACGATCAGTTCGCGCCCATAGCGTAGCGGCCCTTTTTCCTGGCTACCGCTGAATCCCCGAGAAAAACGTCCATCTGGTCATTGGTCACCCGCGCTGCTGCCGGGCGCACCGTCTGTCGTACCGCCTCTGGCTCCGTCACGTCACTATTGCACGCACTCAGCAACACGATCGCGAGCCCACCACCCAGTAGCCTGATTCGCCGTTTCATTGGTCTGTCTCCTGAAGGCGCAGTGATGGCTGCTCGTTAATCGATTGCGGCGGAGTAGCTCGAAAAGTGATGGAGCTGGCCGAAAACCATCTGGTACGCCTCATACATGAAGCTGGTGACGCTTTCGGTCGCGCCTTCAACTGTGCCATCAACCAGGTACGTCACAGTGAGCTTCTTGTCGGCAGAACCCGTGATGCCGGCATAGCTCAGGCCCAGCCAGACAGGATTCTTGAACGTAGTAATCGGTGTGCCGTCGCGATTGAACGCCTGAAGATCGACGTGGATATAATCACCCGGCATCACGGTCATGATGAAAAGCGTCTGCTTGTTGACCGCCTTATCCGGGATATGGAGCATGTGACCGCCCACAGTCAGACTGCCGCCCTTCGGGCCGACCGTAATGGAGCCGGTTTCGCCTACTGCCGGCGTGTGCAGCTTCACCAGCTGCTGCATTTTCTGGCCGCCCTTGGAGAACGCCGGGCGTGCCTCGACATTGTTGACATCATTGACCTGGTCCACGCTGTCGCAGGCTCCGAGCGTTGCGGCAAGGCCCAGGGCGAGCCAGCCAATGGCTCGTCGGTTCGACTTCATCATCTCAACCTCTTAGGTCAGTGTGCGTTGTGCTTGGGGGTTTGGCCGATCTTGAACTCGGAGTCGATATTGGCAAGGCATAGGCCATACACCAAAAAATCGTACAACTCGTTATCACGAAACGGATTGCACAGACGCAACACTTTCCAGGGAGGCCTGTTTTCCCTGCAATATTTCTTTACACTGTAAGAAAAGTTGTGGGTACTTACTGGCTAGTAAGCGGCAAAACCGGTGAGGTCCTGACCCAGGATCAGTCCGTGGATGTCGTGGGTGCCTTCGTAGGTGTAGACCGACTCGAGGTTGGCCATATGACGCATGGCCGAGTATTCGACCAGGATCCCATTGGCGCCCAGCAACCGACGCGCCTCGCGGGCAATATCACAGGCCATGTCGCAGTTGGAGCGTTTGGCAAGCGAAACCTGTTGGGGTCGTACGCGTTTCTGGTCCTTGAGGCGGCCCAGCTGCAGACAGAGCAGCTGCGCCTGAGTAATGCGGGTTACCATGTCTGCCAGGCGAACCTGCTGGATCTGTTTGGCGCCAATGGGCTGATCGAACATGATGCGCTCCTTGGCATACCGCAGTGCCTCATCGAAGCAGGCCGTGGCGGCGCCCAGGGCACCCCAGGCGATGCCGTAGCGTGCCTGGGTCAAGCACATGAGCGGGCTCTTCAGGCCACCCGACCCGGGCAGGATCGAGTCGGGTCCGACCCGTACATCCTGAAGTGACAGTTCACTGGTATCCGAGGCGAGCAGGGAGAGCTTGCCCTTCTGGTCTCGCGCCTGGAAGCCCTTGGTGTCGGTAGGCACGATGAAGCCGCGGATCGAGCCGACATCCTCGAGCGCTCCGGTTTTGGCCCAGACAATAGCGATGTGGGCCATGGATCCGTTGGTAATCCACATCTTGGCGCCGTTGAGGACCCAGCCGTCACCGTCCGGCCGGGCCGTGGTGATCATACCGGAAGGATTCGAACCGTAATCGGGTTCGGTGAGACCGAAGCAGCCGATCACATCGCCCTTCGCCATTTGCGGCAGCCACTTCTTCTTTTGCTCTTCGCTGCCGAACTGAAAAATCGGGTACATGCAGAGGGCACCCTGCACCGATGCGAAGGAGCGGATACCGGAATCGCCGCGCTCCAACTCCTGCATGATCAGGCCGTAGGCGACGTTGTTCAGTCCCGCGCAACCGTACTCTTCGGGCAAGTTGGCGCCGTATACACCCAACTCGGCCATTTGGGGGATGAGCTGTTTGGGGAATTTGCGCTGGATGTACGCGTCATTGATGACGGGCATCAAGTTGTCGTCGACCCATTCGCGAACCGTATCCCGGACCATGCGCTCTTCCTCACTGAAGAGCGGGTCAATGTCGAAGTAATCTATGCCCTGAAATTTTGCCATTGGTCGGTTCCGTCGGTCGTGGTTGCGGCTGTGGTTGCGGCTGCTGAAGTTACGCCCGTGCGCGCGTACGCGCGAGGCAGTGCGCCACCATGGACCGTTGCGGAAATCATCAGTGAGCTCCACTCTTGCCGCGCACCGTGCTGCGCGGAGCGGTACCGATGAAACTGCTCGTGATTCGACACGCGATCGCCGAAGATCAGGAAACCTGGGCTCGCACCGGCGAGTCCGATGACCAAAGGCCTTTGACCGATGCGGGTCGCAAGAGAATGAAACGGGCCGTGCGCGGCTTGAAGCGGGTGGTGGAAGCCATCGATCTGCTGGCGACCAGCCCATTGGTGCGTGCCGTTCAAACCGGCGAACTGGTCGCCCGAAAGTTCAACGATGTTCCAACCACCGTGAGCCCGACCCTGGCACCAGACCAGCCGTATGACGCATTCCTCGACTGGTTGCGCAGTGTCGAGTCGGCCGAGACGGTCGCGATCGTCGGCCATGAACCGCATCTATCCGGATTGGTGAGCTGGTTGCTCGCTGGGCGCGACGGCTCGTTGATCGAGCTGAAGAAAGGCGCGGCTTGTCTTTTGGAGCTGGAACAGAAAGCAGCGGGTGCAGGCACGCTGTTATGGGCGCTGACGCCGAAACAGCTTCGGCAGTTGAGAGTCTAACTCGGCGGCGCTGCGCGCCGCCTGAGCGACGCTCATCGCCCTAGCCGTCCGGCCACCGCGGCCGCGAATTGCTGCGTGGTTGCGTTACCACCCAGATCCGGCGTCAGCGTCTTCTTCTCGATGATCACCGCCTTGAGTGCGCTACGGATGCGATCACAGGCATCCTGCTCACCGAGGTAATCCAGCATCATGCACGCAGCGAGCAGCATCGCACCGGGGTTGGCGATGCCTTTGCCTGCGATATCGGGCGCAGAGCCGTGTACGGGCTCGAAGATGGCGGCATCCTTCCCGATATTGCCGCCGGGCGCGAGGCCGAGTCCACCTACCAGTCCGGCAATCAGGTCACTCAGGATGTCACCGAACATGTTCTCCATGACCAGCACATCGAACTGATACGGATTCAGCACCAGCTGCATTGCGGTGTTGTCGACGATCTTGTCCTCGAATTCGATGCGGCCGGCGTATTCGGCAGCAATTTTTTTTCCTGACTCGAGGAACAGCCCCTGCGTGAACTTCAGGATATTTGCTTTGTGCGCGAGCGTGACTTTCTTGCGGCCGCGGGCAACAGCATACTCGAAGGCATAGCGGACAATCCGTTCGGCGCCGTAGCGTGTGATGATCATCACGGACTCAGCTGCGGCTTTGGGATCATCGCCCACGCCGATGAAGTGCTCGACTCCGACGTACAGACCTTCCGTGTTCTCACGGATGAGCACGAGGTCGATGTCATCGTAGCGGTCGCCGTGCACCAGCGTTTCGGCCGGGCGCACATTGGCATACAGATCGAACTCCTTACGCAAGGCGACATTGACGGAGCGGAATCCGGTTCCGACCGGCGTGGTCAGCGGGCCCTTGAGCGCAATCTTGTTCTTGCGAATCGATTCCAGCGTTTCTTCGGGGATGGGTGTGTGGTACCGATCGACGGCAGCAACCCCAGCCAGATGTTCGTCCCACTCCAGCTTCACGCCGGCGGCATCCAGAACGGCCAGCGTGGCTTTGGTTACTTCGGGCCCAATGCCATCGCCGGGAATGAGCGTCACAACCTTGGCCATCTATGACTTTGCTCCTGTACAGGTCAGTGGGGTCTCTAGTCGACTGAGCTGGTCGCTCTTCGGGGAGCGAATACGCCGGCGGTGCGCTGCGCGGCCGCGGTAGCGTTTTCTCCAGCCAGCACACCGAACCACACGACATCGCCGAACGTGGTATCGATCAGCGCGAAGGCGACTTCAATCCCCGTGCCGGGTTTGTTTTCCGCGGCGATCGGAACCAGCGCGTACCGCGCGTTCAACACGCTGGCCAGGCGCTTGAGATCACCGAACAATGGATCGCCGATGCGTTTGACCTGAGTGTGCCGGAAAACCGCGATGTCGAGCGAGCGTGGCTTGATGTCCAGGGCGGGCGAGCGCGCGAGCATGCGATCGATCGCATCCGGCATCACCCATTTCACGTTGGCCGCGCGATCCTTGAGCCAATAGGCCAGCTCCGCATCCAGCTCGTCCACGCCATCGAGGCGCACATCACCGGCTGCGGTCATGATCGCCGCGGGGACAGGCCCCGGGTGAACCGGCAGGAGCAATACGCTTTGTCCACTCAGATCGGGCATGGGCGCAGGCGCGTTGGCAACCGGTGGCCGGGGCCCGCCGCCGCAGGCTGTCGGTGCGATCAGAGCGATGATGAGCGCTGCGTGGCCAAGGTTTCGGCGCGCCATTGCTGGACGCGACATCACCGGTTCGTCCATTTCGGCTCGCGACCTTCCTGGCGAGCGCGCACGCCCTCGCGCGCATCCTCGAGATCCATCAACTCACGCAGGAAAATGCTCTGCGCGCGCGACAACGCATCCGGGAAGGTGGAGTAGTAGGCCTCGAACTGTGCGCGTTTGGCCAGGGCGAGGATGGGACCGCTCTTGCTGGTAATGTCAGCCACGAAGCGATTCAGCTCGGCGTCGAAGCGGTCGACCGGCAACAGCCGGTTGATCACGCCATGGTGATGCAGCTCGGCTGCGGTGATCTGGTTCCCGGTGAGCACCCATTCCATCGCTTTGCGTCGCGGCGCGATGCGCGGCAGGATCACGGTGGCGATGGGCGGAAACAGTCCCATGGACGTTTCCGGTAATGCAAAGGTCGCGTTATCGGCCGCTACGAACAGGTTGCAACCCAATGCGACCTCGAAGCCGGCGCCCAGTGCCGTGCCTTCGACGGCGGCCACTTCGATGAGATCCATCATGCGCAGGCTTTCGAACAAGCGCATGTAGACCTGAATCAGCCGCTGCGTGCGCGATGCGCCCAGCTCGGCCAGCTCGAAGCCGTTGCTGAAGCAGTTACGGCCGCCGCGAATGATCAGCACCTCCAGTTTGCGATGCGCGCGCAGACCGAGCAGCACCTCGTTCAGCTCCTCGACCATCTCGATGTTGAGCAGATTCGAAGGCGGCCGGTTGAGACAGAGTGTGGCAACTTCTTCCGTAGTGTCGAGCTTGAGGAATTGATAATCCATGAGGTCGGCTCACATCAGATGGCCGCCATCCACCGGGATCACGGTACCGGTGATGTGGCGGGCTTTTTCCGAGCACAGGAACACGACCAGGTTGGCCACGTCCTGGGGATCGCCAAGCCGGCCGAGCACACTGCGTTCGCGCGCCCGGTCCAGCACTTCGGGTGATACGGCGGCGGTCAGCCGCGTCGTGCGAATGTAGCCGGGCGCGACTGCATTGACATTGACGTTGGAAGGTCCGAGCTCGACGGCGGCCGAGCGGGTCAGGCCCAGCAGGCCGGCCTTGGATGCGGCGTAATTGGCCAGACCAAATTCGCTGCGCAGTCCGTGGACCGAGCTGACGTTCACGATCTTGCCATACTGCTGGGCACGAAAGGTCGGCGCCACCGCGCGGATCATATAGAACGCACCGGTGAGATTGGTATCGAGCACGTCCTGCCACTCCTCGTCGCTCATGCGCCAGAGCGCACGGTCACGGCCCACACCCGCATTGTTGACCAGCACGTGCACGCCCGACAATGCGGTGCGCGCATCATCCACGAAGCTGCGTGCATCGCGTGCGTCCCTTACGTCACACGGGCGGCAGTAGACGGTGACTTCCATCTGGCGCAGCTCGGATGCCGTACGGTCCGCCTCTGCCCGCACGCGGCCGTCCCCTTCATCCAGGTAATTGAATGCGATGTGAACGCCGTGACGAGCGAACTCGAGGACGGTCGCACGGCCGATGCCGGTTGCGCCGCCGGTAACAATGGCGCACGAACCGCGCAGTTCACCGTAGAGCCGGGAGACCTGAGTATCGGTCTGGGTTTGGTCCCCGACCTCGGCGATCAGCTGTTCGACCGCCGCGCTGTCCATGGTTGGATGATTGCTCAAGCGGGCACGATGCCGGCACGGGGACAGGCTGTCAACAGGAGCTGAGAGGCACGCCAACGCCGGTCATCAGCACGAGTTAGCCCGGCTTTGCCGGCGGTAGAATACTCGTGGTGGGATGTTTCGTCCCGCGCTATCAGGTATGAACCGACCCCCGGAGGGGTGGGATGCTACGTGATGATCATCCCGCCCCTCAGATCATCAGGCGAGAACTAGAGGACTCTCCCACAGATTCCAGATCGAAGATCTCACCGGTGCGCGTGAGACCACGCATGAACTGGACACCACTGCCATCTTCGCACAGTACCAACCCGCCGCGAGGACTCACGGTGATGTTGTCCGGATTGTCGAGCACGTTTGAACCGCCATCGCTAACCGCCAACCGCTCCGTTTCCGCCCGCGCCACCCTCGAAGAAGCTTTCTGCCCCTGCGGTCGGTTTTGGCCCGCGTGAGGGACTGAGCTGGCACGCGGGCGGAAGCTTGGGGGTGAAACTAACGTGCTTTACCGAGTGCTTCCTGCACGCGCGATTCGACCCAGCGCGCCAGTCCCAGATCGGGCAGCAAGCCTTCCGGTGTGTACATGATCGGCAATCCGTTCAGGTCGGCTGGCAGGCGCTGCGTGGTCAGCGCGCCGCGCGATATAACCACGGGCACGACCACGACCGGCTTTCCGGTTGCCTGATGTTGCAGCTCGATCAGCTCACGCAAGCGCAGGACGGCTTCCTGGCGCACGGGCGCGGGAGCGTCATCCTGAACCAGTGCAACCTTCACATCCCGGAAACCCGCGGCCGTCCGCACGTGATCGGCCACGCGCCGCAGATTGCTCATCCAGGCGGCCAGATCGCTGGGCGAGTTCGGCCCATGGCCGACCATCATGAGCGCGTGCTCCGCGGGTTGCGCGACGAGTTTGAGCGCTCGTTGCGCGAGTACGCGGGCGGCGTCCGGCGAGTCATCGATCGCGCGCGCGAGCCGCAGCGGTGTGCTGGTTTTCGCCCGTTCGATGCCGGCTGCGTGCAGGTGATGCAGCATCTGCGCGCTCAGCGTGTCGATGCTGCCCGTGACGAAGCGAATCTGTTCGTAGTGTCCGCTGTAACTCGAGATCAGCAGCGGCACGACGACGATCTCACGGACGCCGCTGCGCTCGAGTGATGCGACCGTTTCCTGGAAACGCGTGCGCGCGGCCTCGGGGCCCATGAGGAAGCTCACAGCGACCGGACCGCCGGTTTTCACCGAGCGCGCCACTGCGTGCACCTGCGCGTTCCACGCCGAGTCCGCGCCGTGCGCAACGATGATGGTGCCAACGGTCGCGCCGCCCTGCGCCAGAGCGGCCGCCGGTGCCAACGCGAGCGCCAAGACAATGACTATCCGAGAGCTCATTGATCCGCCCTGATTATGTTTGAAGACCACGCCAGCCGCAGCGAGAACTGGCGGCCGGTAAATCCCGGCCAATCGGCGCCCATTCGACGATCGAGCGCATTATGGACGTTGAATGATGCGGTAACGCCGCCGCTGATCGTCCGTGCAACGCGCGCGTTTACGCTGGTCCAGCCTGACCGCCACTGCGAGATTACCGCGCCATTACGCTGCAGTGGCGTCTCGCCGGTATAGAGCGCATTGATTTCTACGTTTGTATCGACGACCGTCGTGATCGCGCTTGCGCGCGCCACGTGTGCGGCGCTGCCCAGCAGCGGTGTGTCCGTGGCTTGGTCGCGTGTATTCAGGTACGCGTAGCCAAGTTCGAATTGAAGCGGCTGCAGGCGCGCGCGCAGGTCGGCGTCGATCCCGGCAATCGAGCCACGGGCAATGTTGCCATATGTGAAAGTGCCGGTGGCATCCTGCTCGCCGGTCTCGATGAAGTCGCGAAACGACGTGTGATGCAGGCCGGCGTGCGCGGAAACGCGGCCCAGCAGCCATTCGATATCCAGAGCAAACACAGAGGAACTCTCAGGCCGCAGATCAGGATTGCCGGAAACGGCATAGCCGGCGGCCGAGTTCACGAATTCGATGTAGAGCTCTTTAAAATCGGGTGCGCGAAAACCCTGCGACCAGGACCCGCGCAAGCTCAGCCCGTCCAGCGGTCGGACCAGCGCGGCGAGGCGCGGGGTAACCCGCTCACCCCAGCGATCGCTCAGGCTGACCCGCACGCCCGGTACCAGCGACCAACGCTCACCCTGCCAGGTCGCCTGCGCGAACGGCTCCGCCAGCGCGAGCGAGCGGCCGCCCCCGGTAACACGATCCGCGGTGATACCTTCCTGCCGAAGATCGATGCCGGCATCCACCAGTGTCCCGCTCAGTTCACCGTTGTACAGCGCGCTCAACTCGATGAGCCGCTGTTCATCATCATCCCCCTCTGCCGATGCTGGCTGCGCGGCCGTACTGGCGCGGGCCAGGTGGGTGAAGTGTGATCCGTGAACCGTCAGTTCCACCTGGTGCGACGGGTTGATTTCCCAGTCGGCGGCAATACTTGCGTCGGCCTGCGCCCGATCAACGAACCGGTAGAGCTGGCCGATGCGGTAACGCTGCACCTCGTCGACCAGCAACAGCCGTGAACTCGCGCGGATTGCGCTGCTGAGGTTGCCCTCCAGGCGAAGGTTGCCATCCCAGCGCCGCGCAAACGTCGCATCGTCATTGGACACGCCCGTGGCCAGGCCCCGGTATTGTCGGCCGCCTTCGATGCGATACGCCAGGGCGCGCGCAGTACCGCTGGTTGCCGCGTGCACGTCCAGACGTTCCTGACTGCCGGCGGTGAGGGCAATTTCGGGAGCAAGTCGTTGGCCCGACGGACGGCGCGTTATCAGGTTGATCACGCCCGCCATCGCGGCCGAGCCGTACAGCGTCGACTGTGGGCCGGTCACAACTTCAATGCGATCGATCAGGTCAGCTGGAATGCGCGACAAATCCACCGTTCCACCCACATTGCCGATCATCGGGCGGCCATCCAGAAGCACCAGCAGGCGCGGGCCGCCCAGTCCATGAATCAGCACACTCTGACCACCGGGCAGGCCAGGCTCGAGCTGCAGGCCTCGTCGCTGCAGCGCATCGGCTACACTCGCCGCGCCGCTTTCGACCAGCTCGTGCCGGGTGACGATTTGGGTTGCGACCACGACATTCTTAAGCAGCTGCTCGCGCCGCGCCGCGGTTACGACCAGACGGTCCAGCGGCAACACGGAATCGGCCGATTGCGCATGCGCCGCTGCTGCAGTTACGAGCAGACAAACCGGGACTACCAGCGCTTTCATCGCGCGAGCGGCGCATAGCGAACGGTGATCTGACGCGCCCGACCGCCCGCATCGTAGTAGCCAACCAGCTGCACTTTGTACACGTCGCTGCCGCGGCGCACCAGGTACACATCGTAGGTTGGCCAGATCTGATTATCGGTGCCCGTAATGTTGTAGCGATACCACGGCTTCACACCAAATGTCCCACTGTACGAGTCCGCCGCGTATACGTTGGCAGGAACCGATGCCGCCAGCGTGGACGTGATCGCCGAAAAGGGCGGCGTTGTCATCGCCAGCGCGCGGATGGTACCGCTTCCGCTCACGCCGCCATTCACGCGAATCGCATAACCTTCGAACGCGATGTCCCAGTTCGAGACGTCGGTGATCGCGCCGCTGGTGAGATCGAAATACACGCGGCCGGAACCCACATTGATCGTCGACGTACGGGGCGCGCCAAACGCACCGCCCGATGTCGTCTGACTCGCGTATTCAATCGTCACACGGCCCGGCGATGCGCTGGTCGGACCTTCGAGCTGGGTAACCCGCAGCTTCGTGAACACCGCGGCGCTCGTGCCCTCGCGGACCAGAAAACTCCGGGTTGGGTCTGCCACCGCCGCGCCGCCCGGGTTGTTGAACCAGCCCGTGACAACTGGTGAAAGCGCATCGTCCATGAACTCGCTTGCAGCCGGAACGTCAACGATCCTGATGGCCTCGAAGCGAGCGAGCTCACTCGCCGCCGTGCGCGTCTGCAGCTCGGCCACGGTCGGCTCCGGCCGGCACAAACAGGCGACCGAAACTCCCCCTGGACCGGCTCCCCCGCCGTTGGTCATTACCGATGTTGCGAACAGACCAAGGTCCCATTCGGCCGAGGTCGATGGGGTTGCCGGGGTTACGACCTGGGCCTCGGAACCCAGTCGAATGAACGCGTAATTAGTTGATGCATCGACAGTTATGGTTTTGCCTTCGACCTGCGGGGCGGACTCGGTCGCACTCTCACAGCCGACCGCGCCCAGGATCGCAGTGGCGCTGATGAAACGGGAGAGACGTCGCATAACTCCTCATGCGAATGAGATTCATTCTCAATCGCCGGCGAAGGTACACGACGCCAAAAACATCGGCAAGAGGGGCGAGGAGTTCCTCGCTCCAGCGTCACCAGGTATAGGCGGGGCCGTCCGCAAAGCTGCGGGTGGGCTCATTCGCATTCAGTCGCTCGGAGAAGAGGTTCGGCCGATTGGGTCGGCGCACCAGATCGAATGAATCGTACGGACTGCCGATCGCCGTGTAAGCGCGGAACTGCAGGGTATCGCCGGCCACGCGCACGACCTGGTACAGCTGTGTGTTCTCGGCGCGACGGTCGAGTTGTGCAGCATAGGTGCTCCACGCGCCTTTCTTGAACTCGTACATCATCCGGCGGTGTTGACGTACATCGTCTGCCGTCGGGCTGAACGTGGCACCCGCAAACTCGACGTTGTTCATTTGAATTACGGCGAAGCCGAAGATCTCGCCTTGCTGGGTGCAGGCCGCGGATGTACTGAACGCCGCTTCCATCTTCGCACACACCAGCGTGCCCCGCGGGATGACCGTGATGTTGTCAGGATTGTCGACCAGGTTCGGCCCGGGGACGCGAAAAGTAAACGCAGCGTCAGGCGTCGCCGAACCCCTCGCGCGCGGCCGGTGTGGTCGGGGTGCTGCGGTCAGCTCGAACTTCAGCGGCTTTGGCGACGTTCTGGCGCGGGCGCCGACCAGATGCGCAATGGTAAATTCAGAGACCTTAGTACGGGCAACGCCACGTTGAAGACGGGGACGCCTTGCGGGGTCTGGGCTTCCGGAATGCCGATGTGGGCATGTCCGTGAAAAACCACACTGACACCGTAGGTCTCAATCGGCGGCAACAGACGCGATGACCCGAGAAAGGGCCAGATTTGCTCGGGCTCTGCGCCCAACGTATCAGGAATTGGCGTGTAATGCAGCAGAACGACCTTGGTTTCTGTTCGCAAATCCGCCAATGCTATCTCCAACTTGAGAACCTCGGCAATCGCTGCATCCACGAATGCCTTGGTTTCCCGCTCGCCGAAACTCGCGAGTGCGTGACGGCCGAATCCTCCACCAAAGCCCTTGGTGCCTACGAAACCGACGCCCTGGATTATAGCAGCGTCGCCATCCAGCACTTGCACCCCCGCCTCCTTCAGCACCGCGGCCACCGCCGCTGCCTGGTCAGTTTCGTGATCGTGGTTACCGAGCACGGCAAGCACGGGGATGTCTACGCCGGACAGCAAGCGAACAAACTCCCGCATCTGTTCGGGTTGACCGTGCGTGGTCATGTCACCGGCGAGAAGAAGAACATCACACTCTCTTGCCGCGACGGTAAAGATTTCCGTCAGCTCCTGCACATCCTCAGGCCCGCGACAATGAAAATCTCCTACGGCTCCAATGCGCAGGAGATGGTCGTTAGCGCCGTGTTCACGCACGGGTTTCTCCGATCTCGGATTCATCTGGTTTGGAACTTTCACTGGCCGACTATTCGCCCCATAATTTGTGTGCCTTGACTGGCCACATCTTTTCTGAGCTGAGCCTGAATGCACTGCAACTCCGATTGCAAGTGTGCGAGTAGATCGGCCAGCCTGGAGCGCGAGCTGCGATCGAGCTCTTCTTGACCACGCCAGACTCGTTCGAGTTTTCGCACATCGACATCGAGCAGATTCGCCAGATCGTACATCCCGATTTGCCGCGCACCGCTCGCCCAGCGCAGCGCAGCGATTTCAGCCTGCATCAATTTTCACCTCGTCGAAAGGCGCCGTTCAGCGCTCTGTCCGGATTCATCGAGAAACCTCATGAAATGTTACTGCTTTGTACTGTTCGAGGGCGTGTTGGAGCGTCCACGCGCCGTCGAAGAACACGAGAGGTTGGCCATCCGCATCCTGTACCAGCGCGCAGCCCGGCCTGCGCCCCAGGTCGATTATCGTTTGCGCATTGCCGACCACCCAGCGAGCGTCCGAATACTTCATGCGGTCGATCGACGCCCGAACGCCATATTCGTGTTCCAAACGGTGGAGTAGCACCTCGAACTGCAGCAAACCAACGACGCCCACTATGGGTGCAGGTCCGGTCAGGCCTGCTTCGTAAAACACCTGGACAGCGCCTTCCTCCGACAATTGCCGCAGTCCGGTGTCGAGGTGCTTCCGTCCGAGCGGGTCTGGCGCGCGTAATCGCCCGAAGAATTCCGGAGAAAACCGCGGAATACCCTGAAATGTCACCGTACCATTTCCGGAGAGCGTATCCCCAATTCGGAGATTCCCGCGATCCAGGATCCCGACTACATCACCGGGCCAGGCCTCCGCTACCAGCGTCCGTTCACGGGCGAGAAACTGGGTTGGCGCGGACAGACGAACCTGGCGAGCCGTGCGCGCATTCATAACCATCGATCCTGGCTTGTATTCCCCGGAACAGATCCGGATGAAGGCGATGCGATCGCGATGCTTGGGGTCCATGTTCGCCTGGATCTTGAACACAAAGCCCGTAAACGCGTCGTCATTGGGGGCGACTGTTCGCTCGATGGCTTCTCGTTCCCGTGGTGGAGGGGCGAGGCGCAGAAATGATCGCAGGAACGGCTCGACGCCAAAATTCGTGAGAGCGCTCCCAAAGAAGGTCGGGGAAACTTCCCCGCGCATGAATGCGCCAACGTCAAATGACGACCCCGCTCCATCAAGCAGCAGAATTTCCTCACACAGCCGGCGGTAGGCAGATTGTCCGATTAGGTGTTCCGCACCGGGTCCGAAGGCAGCAGTTCGAACTGCTGCGCGCCGCGCCCCGTGATCGTGAGTTCGCTCGAACAAATGGATGTAATTTTCCAGTCGGTCGTAAACTCCGACAAAGGTGTCACCGTCCAGGATGGGCCAGGTCAACGGATACAGCGGCGTGCCCAGATCCTTTTCTACATCGTCGAGCAGTTTCAGCGGTTCCTCGCCCGCGCGATCACACTTATTGACAAAGGTAAAGATCGGAGTACGCCGACGAGTACACACGGCAAACAACTTGCGCGTTTGTTCTTCCACGCCCTTCCGATTATCCAGGAGCATGATCGCACTGTCGGCGGCTACCAGAGCTCTGTAGGTGTCTTCTGAAAAGTCCTGGTGACCAGGTGTGTCCAAAAGGTTGAGACGAAATCCCTCATAATCGAACTGTAGAACACTCGACGTTATGGAGATGCCGCGCTCCTGTTCCAACTTCATCCAATCCGATGTGGCGTGACGCTGCGCTCGGCGCGCCTTTACCGACCCCGCGAGATGAATCGCGCCACCATACAGCAGCAGCTTTTCCGTCAACGTTGTTTTGCCAGCGTCGGGATGGCTGATAATGGCAAACGTGCGGCGCCGTGCGACCTCGTACTGCAACCGTTGTTTACTGCTCAATTGCGCCTGAGGGCAGATAGCCAACCGGCCGACCGGCGCCATCGACAACGATCAACACGTCACTGCTTCTTCGCCTGTGGTGAGGTGGTCGATCAAGCTGGTCCTCGGACCAGGCGAGAACGCGGCTATTCAAATGTGCTGCGACGCGGCAGACCGTGGAATCGTGGCCGGCTTTGCCGCAGGCTCGCTCGATCGCCGTACGCAGCACGATGCCCACCAGACTTCCGGTTTGCGGTTCGATGACCGGAACAAACGGGATGTCCGCCGCCGCCATCGCCTTCAGCGCGTCGGCAGCAAGATCGTCAGGAAAGAAGGTCGGACCGAGCTTCTCTACCACTCCGGCAGCGACCGGTGTCGGCCCAGGCCCATTGTATCTGTTCATCGAACTCTCTCGTCCAGCTTTAGAAGGAGGCGTGTCGGCCGCGTTTGAGGGGACCGCACGGGCGCAAAAAAATCCAGGGCACGAAGCTCCGGGTTCTGCGCTGCAATCACTCCGCCGGGCGGGCGGCAATTACAGGCGGTTACCTAGAGTCGTGCCTCAGGCACATCACACTCGGCTCATGGCCAAGTGGGCTGTACAGTTGTTCTATGCTGGTTGTTTGAGAGGTTGCCACCGAGGAGGACCATCATTCCACGCTCCAGATTCAAGGTCAGTCTGGCGGCCCACAAGCGGCGGATCGTCGCAGCGGCGGCAGCCTGTCTCGTTTCGTGGCGCGTGCGGCAGCTAAGTAGCAGCAGCACCGCATCGAAGAGGTGAAAACGCTTGCGCGCTTCAGCAGATCAATTGTAACGGCTCACTTCGCCTTACGCAATTGGAGGTCGTGAGAAGTCGTGAGAGCTAAACACGAGCAAGGTCGTTGTTCGGTCCTGACGATGAAATAGATGTCGCACGGAGCGAGAATCACCTGGGCTTTCGGAGTTTTGGGAACCACGTAGTTAGTTGAAGACAGTCGAATTTGTAATGAATTTTTAATGTAGCACGGCACTTGCCATTAGCTGCGATCAACCCGTTCACAAGGAACGTATGACTGCGGCAGATCCACCCGGCGGCATTCGCGCTGCCATCGCCGCGCTTGACCAACAGGCCGAACACGTTGCGAGTCAATGGGTCGACCTGCTCTTGAAAAAGCCTGGTGTGCATCCCCGTTCCGCCCTGCCCACCGATGCGTTGCGTGGTGGTGGCCCCGCACTCGTGCGCCGAATCGCCGAGCATCTCGACCACAATGAGTGCGAGCAGACCGCCGATTGGATTGAAACGCTTCGGTCCATCGCGACCGGCTGGCGTGCTGGCGGCTATGCCGTACAGGAAGTGCTGGCCGCAATCGACGTACTCGGCGACGCTGTCTTCGACAATGTTTATCGCGCACTCGATGCTGCTGATTCCAATCCAGCCGAGGAACGAGTTATCTCCCGGGGGCTTTATCACGGGCTCAGTGAACTTGGGACCTCGATCGCCGGCCTATTGGAAGAACTCGCGGCGGACGAGGCTCGACAACGGATCGAGGATTTCGAGGACTTTGCTAGCGCGCTTTCCCATGAGCTGAAGAATCCACTGGGAGCGGCGCGTGGCGCCGCAGACTTGCTGATCGACGATGATAGCGGTCGCATCGAGGAAGTCATTCCACACTTGAGCGCCATCGTGCGCCGAAACATCGACCGAGCTCTCACACTCCTCGATGATCTCCGCACATTTACTCGAGTCGGGGGCCCGGGCAGCGGCGCGGCCGACCGCAAGCTGCTGCGCGGGCTCATTCGAGCGGCCTTCGAGGAGGTCGAGCAGCGCGCGCATGAAGCTGGAGCTGACCTTCGTATCAAGGAACCGATTCCAACCGTCCACGTTGACGCGCCACGTGTTCAGCTCGCACTAATGAATCTGGTCTGGAACGCCGTGAAGTATTCCGATCCCGGCAAAGCCGAGCGTTTCGTAGACGTGCGGGCCGAATTTGGACAAAGCGGCAGCCTCAGAATTGAAGTGGCTGACAACGGCATCGGGATTCCGCCTGCGGTTCAACACCGTGTATTCAAGCGCTTCTTCCGGGCCGCTCCCGACCGGTCGGAAGGAACCGGGCTTGGCCTTGCAATTACACGCGAGGCGATTCAACAGTTGGGTGGCGATGTGGCTTTTGTCAGCGAGCCGGATCAGGGAACTACTTTCATCATCCTGCTCCCGCCAACAGCAACGGGGATTGACCCCGAAGCTCCAAAACACATCACGGTCTGATCTGGGAAGCTCGCGGGCCGGGAACGTGACTGGCAGCCCTCCCTCACCGCACCGAACAACACAAGAGGAGGGCACATGAGAGCGACAGACATCATGACCCGCGATCCGCAGTTCGTCACGCCGGACGACAGCGTATCCCGGGCGGCTCAATTGATGAGGGACGCGGACGTCGGCATGATTCCTGTCGTCGACGGTGCCTCAAACCGTTGGCTCCCCGGCGTCATCACCGACCGAGACATTGCGACCGTCACGTCGGTGAGCAGCACGCGGAGAATTGTCGCGTGTCGAACCACATGTCTCAGGGCAACACGTCGGTCAGATCCGAGACCGAGGTCGATCAGGTGATGCGGCTGCTGGCCGAGCACCAGGTGCGACGAATCCCCGTGGTCGAAGACGGCGATCGGCTGGTCGGCATCATCGCGCAGGCCGATCTGGCGTTGAATTGTCGGCCCGGAGGAGCCGGAAAAAGTCGAACACGTGATCGAGAAGATCTCCGAACCGGCAGAACCGCAACGCTAAAACTTCCGGTTACTCGCAACCCAACCCGGGCCTCCCGGTAGCGCAATGGGCACGGCCTGCCCCGATGTTGCCGGGTAATTTCCTGCTGTCGCCTCTTGACGTATTGTGGGGAATGAATGAACACCTGACGCTTGCGCAGATCAATGCGCTTCGCGCCGAACTCGATCGCCAACTCCGCAAGCTGCAGGGGAGCATGCGGACAACCGCGCGCGCAATGAGACCCGTGCAGCTCGACGAGAGCTCGATCGGGCGCATTTCCCGAATTGACAACCTGCAGACGCAGGGACTCACCAAGGAATTGCAGGAGCGGGAGCAAGCCAAGCTCGGTCAGATCAACGAAGCCTTGAAGCGAATCGAGGCCGGGACCTACGGCGTCTGCGTGGTGTGCAGGAAGCCGATCTCGTTTGAGCGGCTCGAAGTCTTCCCGGAAGCGCCCAACTGCGCTGCCTGCCTGGGACGCTGACAAGACTCGCAGTCCGTCGCAGGGTGGTATCGGCTTCCTGCGCAATTGGGACACTGCGGGACTAAGCCACGGGCTGAGGCCGCGCTCGGGCGGATGAGGATCAGCGCAGTAGTTAGCAACACGAATGTTCTTCTGCTCATCTGTGCGATTCGCGGGTTTTCCCTTTCATTATGGAGCTGCGTTGATGCTGCGACCGCCCACTCGAAGAACCGTTTCAACACGGTGTCCTCCCGTTGTGAGTATGAAGGATCACACTCGGGGCCTCTTTCATATTAACACGGAAACAACCATCGAACCGAGTAGGACCATCAATGTCACATAGCGAACTATTGCGAGAGGCCTACGAGCATGTTGAAGCGCCTGGACGCATCGGCGAGTACCGCCAGTCGCATGCGATGCCCCGCGGCGACTGACACAAATATGAGTGGCCCACATGGGGCATGCGCGACCCACGCCAAACGCTGTCATCGCGATCACTCCACTCCAAGCACTCGGCCCGACGGCCACCACGGCGAAAACTATGGCGTAATACTCCAGACAAACTATTACCGTCAGAAAACCAAGGCCGAGCACGACTCCAAAAGCAAGCGCAAAAGGAGACAGCCCCAAGATCATCCAGTCCCTCGGCACTAACCAAGATCGGCTTGGCGGGTTGACTCGGGTCCGCAGTATCGTTGCCGCGGCGGTTATCAGCGCCACACTCATCTTTGCGACGTACGAGATCTGTCCAATCACGGCAATGCCGCCGAGCAATATCAAAACGCAACCCAGTATGGTGCTTGACGTTACAGCGCCGAGGGTGAACCAGAGAGGTCCAGTGATTTGCTTGTTCCGAACACCGCCGACCGGCGGCGAGATCTGATCGAATTAGTCCCTCACGGCGAATAGACTGACGACCAACGTGTTGCTAGAGCCAAAACCACAAGCGCTGGAATGAAAATGTCCTCTCCGCGGGCCATTCCCGCACCGAGGCCTGTTGCGGTAAGGGTCACACGCACGATCCGGGGACCGATATCGTCGCCAACAAGCGCGACCGGTCCTGGGACAAACCAAGCGCGCGCCTTCGTTAGCACTGTAGCGCCGACGGCGGTTTCAAGTTGCCTTTCATAACCTGACAACTCCGGCATATTGGCAGCTCTCACGGAGAGTTCGTTCCGGTGTGATGCCCTGATGAAACACATTGCAAAGTTCATCGCGGCAGGCGCAAGGGTTGCGAAGGATGCCACGCGACGCTTGAAAGTGCGCTTACGGGCCGTCGTGAGGAGAACTCCAACTGTGGGCTTACACGCCTCCGTTCGGGCCTGAACCCATCGGCGCACTCATCACGTCGCCGCTCCCTAGAGACAGCCTTCGACCTTCTGCCGGTTCGCCGATGGGTAAATAGCAAGCAGTCTCAGTCTCAGGCGGGAACGAGTGGGCGTTCTTTTTTGGCTTGCCAGTAGTCCCCCATCGTGATCGTGATGAGTGGAGGCGATGGAGTTTGGTTCGAGCATCGTGACGGTGAAGGATCAGGTGACGGTGGTGTGCTGGCGGTTCCGCTGTTTTTGCGAAGGCGAGATCTTTGACCGCAGCAACTCTATCGAGGGAGTGCGGCGGTCGAGACACTGCCGGGCCAGTACTGAGAATTCGATTTCCGCCATGTTCAGCCAGCTCCCGTGCTTCGGCGTGTAATGAAACTCGAGGCTACGCTCTAGCGATCCGGCTGACCAGCTGATCGCCGCGACCATCATCGTGCATAGCGTGCCATTGGTCACGCGGGACCGGGCACTCCGGCGGTCCAAGCGGATTCCGCTCGCGAAATTTTAGATCGCCTCGACCAAGGTGCCAATCCTGGTCGGCCACGGCTAGTTCCTTTTCGCCGCCCGGTAGCACATACGCGAAAATGATCGTGAACAACGACTGTTCCACCGGAGAGCGCGTGAAGACTGTAATGCGCGAGCGCCGAACTCGTACCGGTTTGGGTACGAGCTCGGTTCACGCTTGACTCACGTTACTGTGACCGCCAAGGTCTCGATCTCGTAATCTTCGTGGTTCTTTTGCAGATGGAACAGCTGCACGTTCAGCGTTGCTGTGCCGGCAGCGGCAGCGTTAAACGTGCCGGCCAGCGCACCGAACCAGGTTGTGGAATTGGGCGCCCAGGTCGAACTGTGATAGTTAAAACTGTCCCACGTAAGCCTTCGAAAACTCGATTTCGGAATACGTTCTTCATCCTTCAGAATGGCCACAGCGAAGCTTGTCGGAATACGTGGTTAATCTGCTGCTGGAGGCGCGCCGGTAACGTCGGGATCACTCTCTGATTTCCGACTTCAACCGTTTCAGCCACCGTGGTAGTTCTTGAGAACCGGTATGGTAGCTCGCTTCCAGAACGGCAATCAGTTCGGCGTGCAGTTTCGCGCGTGCTTCTGCAGGTAAGTCATGGCCGAGGATGCTCAGTGCGGCGCGCGCCGACTCCGCCGTAAGTTGGGCGCGGTATCCGGATTCGCGGACGTACCAGCGCTCGAGTCGCCGGCGCGTGGCAGAGTACGGCTGGCTGCCATCGATGAACTTCTGCAGGCCGGAAGGGCTCATGCCCACTTGCTTCGCCACCGCGCGCAGTGACCCTGCTTCGATGCGGTGGGCAAGTGTTCGACGGATCGGGGCGAGGGCGATGCGCTTAGGCGAAGGCATTGCCCCGCCACCGCCGCGCGCTTATACTTGCCCGTCCACTCCGTCCACTTTTTGCGGGATTACACCGGGTAGATTACGGCGTGCGCGTCCAAATTGCAAGCGTTCTCGTGATCGAGCCGGACCCCGGTGTTCGCCGCGTTCTCGAGCGCGGGCTACCGAGACACGGTTACACAGTCGTAGCGACCGGTTCAATCGGCGAAGCGCTTGACGCGATGACGTCCAATGCATTCGGCGCGTTCGTCCTCGACTCCGATGTAAGTGATGCCGATGTCACTGCACTAGTCGACTGCCTTACCCGCCGGTGTGGCTTTGGTGTAATCACGACCGCTGGTGCGCCACGCGCTCGTGAATTCGCGTTGGTCTCGCCACACCTCTCGAAGCCTTACACCGTGCGGAACCTGGCCGCGCTGCTAGACCAGCGCATGCGCTGATCGCCTGCCCACGTCATGCGATTTTGCGAACGCGGCAGTTGCCTCAGTATGTGGCAGTTTCGTACCGGGACTGGCCTGACTCATCGCCGCACGCGGCAGACTCCATCCACCTCTGGGGCGCTGCAGCCGCGTAGGCAGCTTCTCGCCGACCGCTTTTGCGAGCCTGACATTGATCTCGTGCAGCGCATTCAGCGACTGCCGTGCCGACCTAATGGCCAGAAAATTCGGTCTTCGAAGCGTTCAATACGAATGACGCATTCAAACGGCGTTGTCTGCTTGCCCGTCCTTTTGCCATCCTCTTGAACGCCTGGCCGGCTCAATAGCATTCTGGTGGAGCGATTAACATACCCCCGAGCGCGGGCGTCTGGCGCTGAACGCGCCTGCAGGGCTGTTGGCCGCGAGCATCAATTCTGAACGCCGCGGCTACAGCCCCGCACTGAATAGAGTTGCGTTACGGCGCCGTTACGTTGGCGTGACGGTTTGACCTTGCTATTCAGCACCCGAAACCGAGATGCTTGTGACTGGAAACGCGTATCTTTGTGGAGGGTCATGAATCAGCGCAGGCGTACCAGAGAAAAGAGCGAAACCGGATTCGATCGCGAGCCAACGCATCAGTCCGGATACCATGCGCGGTCGTTCGAGGATTTCGTTCGTCAGTGGCGTGACGAGCTGGCGAAATGGGAGGAAAGCCGTCGCGACCGCAGACGCACGGGCGCGTACAGCTCTCGATCGCCGGGACGAAGCGACTAGAGGACTGTCCCACAGATTCCGATGCCTGTCGCAGGCAGATAGCCTCCAAAGCTTATCTGCGCAGGGTATCGGAATGTGTGAGACAGACTACTAGAAAACGCTTGCTGGCGATGGTCTCGCGATGGCCATCGCTGCGGCAAAGCTCAAGCCGGCGCGGCTTTCTCCTCCGCGTGATGCTTGATGGTCCGACCTTCCACAAAGAACACGACTTCCTCGGCGACGTTGGTAGCCAGGTCGGCGATCCGCTCGAGATTGCCCGAGACCAGCAGCAGGTCCATGCCCGCGGTGATCTTGCGCGGGTCTTCCATCATGTGTGTGAGCAGGATGCGGAAATTGTTGTCGTGCAGCTCATCAACGCGGTCGTCGTGCTGCACGACTTCGCGCGCCTTTCGGCTGTCGGCCAGGATGAAGGCATTGAGTGCCTCGCTTAGCATGTCGGTCGCGATGCGCGCCATTTCCTCGAATTCCGGCAGAACCGGGAACGGGGAAGATTGCAGGAGCCAGCGCAGCGCCTCGGCAATGTTGACGGCGTGATCGCCGACCCGCTCCAGGTCGTTGGCGATTTTCATCGATGATGCGATGAAGCGGAGATCGCGGGCCATGGGCTGCTGCAGAGCGAGCAGGTTGATCGAGGCATCATCGATCTCGAGCTCGAGCTCGTCGATCGCGTTGTCGCGCTCGATGACCTCGGCCGCCTTGGCTTCATCCCGCTCGAGCAGCGCTTCCACGGCGAGGCGCACCGAATGCTCGGCCAGACCGGACATGCTGACCAGCCGCGCCTTCAGCTGCTCCATCTCTTCCTGGAAATGTCGCAACGTCATCCGAACCGGCCTGTGATGTATGCTTCAGTCTGCTCTTCACGCGGATTCGTGAAGAGCTGTTGCGTGGGACCATATTCGATCAAATCGCCCATGTACAGAAACGCGGTGTAGTCTGACACGCGGGCGGCCTGCTGCATGTTGTGCGTGACGATGACCACGGTGTAGTTCTGTTTCAGCTCGTAGATCAGGTCTTCGATCTTCTGGGTCGCGATCGGATCGAGCGCCGAGGCGGGCTCATCCATCAGCAGCACTTCGGGCTCGACCGCGAGCGCGCGCGCAATGCAGAGTCGCTGCTGCTGTCCGCCCGAAAGGGAGAGTGCGCTGGCGTTCAGTCGATCCTTTACTTCCTCCCAGAGCGCGGCCTGCTTGAGCGATCGCTCGACCAGCTCGGTCATGTTACCCTTGTACCCGTTGATCCGCGCGCCGAACGCAATGTTGTCGATGATGGACTTGGGAAACGGGTTCGGCTTCTGGAACACCATACCGATGCGGCGGCGCACCTCGACCGCGTCCACGCCCGAGCCGTAGAGGTTGTCTCCCTGAAAGAGCGCTTCACCTTCGACCCGCGCACCTGGAATCAAGTCATTCATGCGATTGAAGCAGCGCAGCAGCGTGCTCTTACCGCAGCCGCTGGGCCCGATGAAGGCGACCACTTTCCGATCTGGTATAGCCAGGGAAATCGATTTGACTGCGCGCGTCTCGCCATACAGTACGGAAAGCTCGCGCGCCTCCAGCTCGATCTCACCCGGCGGCTGAATTACACTCGGACTCATGACCTCAGTACCTGCGTGAGTACTTGTTGCGCAGGAGAATGGCGGCTGCGTTGAGCGTGAGCAATGCAGCGAGCAGGACAATGCTGCCGGCCGCGGCCAGCTCGTGGAAGGCAACCTGCGGCATGGACGTCCAGTTGTAGATCTGAATCGGGATCACGGTGAATTGATCGAGTGGGCCTCTGGGCGAAAACCCGATGTACGCGGCCGCGCCGATCATGATCATGGGCGCGGCCTCTCCGATGGCTCGGGAAAGGGCCAGGATGGTGCCGGTCAGCACGCCCGGCATCGCCTGAGGCAGAACGTGAAAGCGCACCGTCTCCCAGCGGGTCGCGCCCAGTGCATAGGCACCCAGGCTTATCGAGTTGGGCACAGCTTTGATGGCTTCCTGCGAGGAAATAATGATAACCGGCAGGATCAGCAGGGCCAGCGTCAATGCGCCCGCCAGGATGCTGTTGCCGAAATTCAGCAGCCGCACGAACACGGTGAGACCGAGAATGCCATATACGATCGACGGCACACCGGCCAGGTTTGCGATGTTGGTCTGCACGAACTTCGTGAAGCGATTGTCAGGCGCGTATTCCTCCAGCCAGATGGCCGTGCCCACACCGATCGGGAATGAGATCACCGCAGTGAGTCCCAGGGTCCACAAGGACCCGAGCAACGCCGGCTTGATGCCCGCGCGCACCGGCAGGTACGACGGGAATCCGCTCATGAACGTGCCGGACAGACGGTGCGCGCCGTCCTTCCAAATGTCGCTCAGCAGAACGCCGAGGAAAACGATGCCGACGACGGTGGCACTGAAACAGACCACGGCGAACACGGTGCCGATGGTGCGCCGCGCGGCGTCGCGCGTATCGAACTGCGTGATCTCGCGCGCGAGGCCCTTGGGTGCGGGCGTACTCATTCGTAGACCTCCCGATACTTCGCCAGCACTCGATTGCTGATCAGGTTCATGATCAGGGTGATCGCAAACAAGGTCAGGCCGACGGCGAAAATCGTGCGATACTCGAGCGTACCGTGCGGCACCTCGCCCTGGCTGACCTGGGCGATGTATGCGGTCATGGTCTGCACGCTGCGCAGCGGGTTGAGGGTGAGGGTGGCCTGGGCGCCGGCCGCGATGGTGACGATCATGGTTTCACCAATCGCGCGGGAGATCGCCAGAATGAAGGATGCAATCACACCGGAGAGCGCGGCCGGGACAACCGTCCGGGTCGCGACTTCGAACTTGGTGGCACCGAGCGCATAGGCGCCCTCGCGCAGCGCGCGCGGGACCGCGCTCAGTGCATCCTCCGAAAGCGATGACACCATGGGGATGATCATCACGCCCATCACGATGCTGGCGGAGAGTGCATTGAATGGATCGATCTCGGGAAAAAACCGCCGTAGTAGCGGCGTGACGAAGAAAAGCGCGAAGTACCCATAGACCACGGTGGGTATGCCGGCCAAAACCTCGAGGACCGGTTTCACGATGCTACGCACGCGGTCATGCGCATACTCAGCCAGGTAGATCGCGCTGGCCAGACCGATGGGCAGCGCGATCGCGGCTGCGCCCAACGCGATCAGCAAGGATCCGGTCAGCAGGGGCAGCACCCCGAAGTGCTGTGGCTGGAACAGGGGCGCCCAGGTTTTGCCGGTCAGGAATCGGATGGGGTTTACTTCCTGAAAGAACCAAATGGACTCGTAGAGCAGCACACCGACGATGCCGAGCGTCGTGAAGATCGACACCGCGCTGAAGCCGAGCAAAACCCAGCCGACGCCACGTTCTCGGCGCTGGCGAGCACCTGCCATAGGACGCCCAAGCCCGCGCTCCTGACGCTGCCGGCCGAAGGCGGGCGCAGGAGACGCGGGCGATTGGGGCATCACGCGCGCGGTAGCTTCCGCCGGCGCGCGCTCAGAGTCATTGGGCAGTTGTGGTTGCGACCGATCCAAGATTCTCCTGGTATTTCACGGCGTCCAGCGGAACGTAGCCGACCTGCGGAATCAGCGTAACCGCGTTCTCATTCAGGAATTTCACGAAGCCCTGAACCTCGGGCCGGGCCAGTGCCTTCTTGCTGATGTACAGGAACAGCGGCCGCGAGAGCGGGGCATACGTCCCATTCTTGATCGTTTCCGGCGATGGCGTGACACAGCCAGTGCCGCCGTCAACCGGGATCAGCTTCAGTTTTTCCTTGTTCTGCTCGTAATACGCATAACCGAAATAGCCGAGCGCATGCGGGTCGCCACTCACGCCCTGCACCAGCACATTGTCATCCTCGCTCTGCGTAAAGTCGGAGCGGCTGGCCTGCGCTTTTCCATTGATGACTTCCGTGAAGTAATCGAAGGTGCCCGACGCCGTGCCGGGTCCATACAGCTTGATCTCCTCATTCGGGAAACCGCTGCGCACTTCGGACCAGCGCTCCACCTGGCTTCCGGGTTCCCAGATCTTCTTCAATTCCGGCACGGTGATGCAAGTCAGGAACGAGTTGCTCGGATGGGCTAATACCGACAGGCCATCATAAGCAACCTGCATCTCGGTAAACTCGACACCGTTCTGCGCGCAGATCGCCTTCTCTTCATCCTTGATCGGTCGTGACGCGTTGCTGATGTCGGTCTCACCGAGGCAGAAACGCTTGAAGCCGCCACCGGTACCGGACTGGCCAACGGTCACTTGTACGCCCCCGTTGTTGGCCCTCGTGAATTCCTCGGACACAGCCTGGCTGATCGGGAACACCGTGCTCGAGCCATCGGCTGTGATCGATCCGCTGAGTGCCGCACCATCGGTGCCGGCTTGGTCTGCATCACCACCGCCGCACGCTGCCAATGCGATCGTGAAAAGCAGACTCCATTTGCGATTAGCCATGTCGTCCTCGCTTCGCGTGGGGCTAAAAGTAAACCTGTGCCTGCGCGCGGAATGCGTGCAGGTTCTCGAACGTGCCGCCGCGCGGCATGTAGACATCCCAGTTCACCATGAATCGATTGCGTCCCGTGAAGTAGATGTTGAAGCCGGGCGTAACCAGCAGTCCTTCGTCGCCGTCGAGGTCATCGATCGGATCACCCCAGCTCGCTCGTCCGGCCAGTTCCCAGCCTTCGAACTTCTTTCCGCTGACCGGCTGGAACCAGCCAGCCACGAGCTGCGCTGCCTTGAAGGTCTCGTCCACGGCGAGGTTCGTACCCGTGGTCGCTTCGGCCTGGATGTGAAGGCCTTTGCGCCGGAAGTCACCCAGCTCGAGATCGATTTCGAAGGCTGTGCCGTCGCGCGTCTGGATCGTGGGATTGCTGGTCAGACGGATCTCGCGCGTGCTCACGCCCGCGCCGAAAGTGAGCGGTGTCGATTCCAGCAGCTTGTAGGTGGCGCGTGCCGCGAATGATTTGCCGTTGGTCTGATCGTTTGCGTCAGCGCCTTCGCCATTGAAGGCGCCGACCTGGTACCCGAAGTTGCCGATCGTACCGTGGACCGCCGCGCCCAGATCGTACGCGAGGTAGCCGAACCGCTCGAGTATGTCGTGATGCTCACCAGGCACGACGTTCCCGCGAAAGATGGTCAGGACCGAGGTATCCGCGTCTTCGGCCAGCAATGCTTCATTGAGCCCGCGGATCCGAACGCCACGCTCGATCAGGAGCCAGCGCGATGAGCTGGTCAGCTGGAGCTGGCTGAATGGCTTCTTCCATTGGCCGAACCGAAACTGAAATGCCGGATCGAGTCGCATGTTGAAGTAGGTCTCACGCACCTGGACACGCGCCATCCCGAATTCCAGCTCGATCTTGCCGGTGATCATGTCGCCATATTCGAGGTCGGTCTGGAGTCGGATTCTGCGGGTCTCGAACATGGAGGACGGTATGGGCGCCGACGGCCGGCGTCCGGCTTCGATCAGCTCGGATTCGTCCACACTGGTGGTGCTGAACTGCGCCTGGACCCGGCCACCCAACTTCAGCTTGAGCGCTCCTGCTTCGATGGTTTGCGCGGTTACGCCGGACGAGATCCCGAGCGCGAGCACAACGGTCGTTACAGTACGTGTCACGGTCAGCTCCGGTCAAAGGACGCAATGACATCCTGTGCGCCGTAAAGCTGTCCGGGTTCTGCGATTGTATCGTCAAGTTCAGGTAACGTTGTGGTAACGACGTGACCTGTTCGTGACGTAAATACTTGGGTCTGCTCCGTCGTGCGTGAAGAATGCCGAGCCAAAGTCACGCTCCTCGCTATCAGTGGTAACGCTCAGGTAACTAAGGCCGGTCGCGGCGAATCAGGTGCCTGGCAGAGGAACCCGCGCCGGTTTGCTGATGCGTTGGCAAGGCCCAGACCAACTGCACTTCAGCGGAGTCGGGCAGCTCGGAAAGCGTCCACTGGTAGTCGCCAGCGGACAATGGGCGGATGGCGCTGGCGGCAGGCATGCGCTCGACCCCGTTCACCATTGCGTGAAGGTGATAACGGCCCGCGCCCCAACCCGTTGGCACAAGCTCGAGCGGGCGGCTGGTGGCAAATCTGAGCGTCACGGAGCCATCGGTCGTGGTATCGCCGGCTGGTGAAATGATGCGCACTTCGGGTTGCTGGCCGGCAGCAGCTGGCCTCCTTGCAACCCAGAATCCCAGCCCGAGAATCAGCGCACCGGCCAGGCCGATGCCGATGATTACCGGGAGAAGCGATGGTCGTTGGTCGGCTGGTGAGTCACCAGGGTTCACGCGGCCGGTAGTCGAATCCGAATGGTGGTGCCTTTGCCGAGCTCGCTTTCGGCGGTGACCTCACCACTCATGCGCTCGACCAGGTGTTTGACGATCGAGAGGCCGAGGCCGGTCCCGCCGTCTGCCCGGGACCGGGCCGGATCCGCGCGATAAAACCGCTCGAAGATGCGAGGCAGCGATTCGCGCGGAATGCCGGTGCCCGTGTCCTGTACCTGGATCTCTACCCATTCGCGATCGTGGTCTGACGGGCGGCGACCGTTTCTCACTCCGTCGATCTTCACGCTCACCCGGCCGCCGGGCGGTGTGTAGCGCAGCGCGTTGTCAAAGAGGTTGGAAAGCACCTGCCGCAGTCCGCCGGGATCTGCTGCGACGTGCGCCCGACTCGTTGCGGCGACGCGGAAATCGATGCTGCGGTTGCGGGCGGTTTCGGCGCAGGCCGCCCAGACGTCGGCGACCAGCTCGGCCGCGTCGACGTCGTGGATGTCGGGGCTCCAGCCACCGGACTGGAGCCGGGAGAGATCCAGCAAATCGTCGACGATGCGATGGATGCGGGCTGTGTTCTTCTGAATCACGTCGAGGAACTGCTTGCGGACGTCATCCGGCAGGTCGTCAGCCATGAGCGTCTCGGTGTAGCCGCGAATCGAAGTGAGTGGCGTCTTGAGCTCGTGACTGACATTGGCGACAAAGTCGCGGCGCACGACCTCGAGGCGCCGTACTTCGGTGAGATCGATGATGGCGGCCACCGCGCCCGCCTCATCGGGAAGCGGCCGGCATATTACGAACAATTGGCGATCATCGACCGTGATCTCGGTTGGTACTCCGGAAATCCCGGTCGCGGCATTCAGGAGCAATTCGCGCAGCTCCGCATTGCGAACCATGGTGCCGATCGGCTGTCCGCGAGCGTCAGCCGGCAGGCCCAACAAGGTCAGCGCGGCGGCGTTTACGAAGACGATGCGGCCGCCGTGATTGATTTGAAGGAGGCCCTCGGTGCCGGAACTGAGCAGCGCGGCCAACTGATCGCGTTCCTGGTACAACTGATCGATTTTCGATCGCAGCTCGGCTTCCTTTGCCGAAGCGAGCGTCTGGAGCTGATTCAGATTGCGCCTGGAAGCGGTCTCCACGGCCAGCACCAGAATGGTCGCCACCACGATGACGAGAACGATCAACCACCAGCTCATGCCTCGCTGCCTTCGCGCGCCTTGAATCGGTAGCCGAAACCGCGCACCGTTTCGACCCACTTGCCGGATGGACCCAGCTTGGTGCGCAGCCGCTGGACGTGCATGTCTACGGTCCTGGTCTCGATGCGAGCCTGGATGTCCCAGGCCAGCTCGAGCAGCTGCTGCCGGCTCTGCACCCGGCCGCGCCGCTCCAGCAGCGTGGTCAACAGGCGATACTCGGTCGGCGTAAGATCGACCAGCTCGTGTTCGACGGTGACTGCCATGGCATTGAGATCGACGATGACACCGCCGCCGCGGAGCAGCCGGGTCGACCCTTCGACCGGCGCCGATTGCGCGCGGCGCAGCACCGCGCCGACCCGCAGCACCAGTTCTCGTGGACTGAATGGTTTGGTGATGTAGTCATCGGCCCCCAGCTCGAGTCCCTTTACCCGATCGGCTTCGTCACGACGGGCCGTGAGTACTATGACGGGAAGATCGGCCAGCTCGGGGCGGCGTTTCAGTTCGGCCAACACTTCGTAGCCCGAAAACGATGGCAGCATCAAGTCGAGAAGAATGAGGTCCGGCCGCTCGGCGGAGGCGGTCTCCAGCGCTTCGACCCCGCCCTCCGCGGTCCGTACCCGGTACCCTTCCTTGGTCAGGTGATAGGCAACGAGAGCAGCAATGTCGCGCTCATCTTCGACCACGAGGACGCGCGAAGGTGCGCTCTTCGTCATACAACTCCTTGGCCCGGCGTGAGACGATGGCCGCATTCGGGACCCGAATGCGACGAAGTCCCATGAGGGTTATGGCACGAAGGTCTTGCTTCGGTCAAGGAATTGTAACAGTTCCATGACGGCTCAGGCTTCCGGCGGCGTCAGGTCCACCAGTTCGTCCAATAATTCCTCGAGGCGGCCAAAATCCTTGGACCTGCCCTTGCGCGGCTTGAGGCGGGCTTCGCGGAGCTGCTCCAGCATGGGCTGCAGGATGCGGGCGGGTGGCAAGTTGGGTTTGGCGCCGGCTGCCTCATCGCCGCGTACGGTCTGCATGAGCTCGCCAATCTGCGCCGCGACCCGCAGGCGATAGTGCTCGGTCATCTCTTCGAGCGCAGACCGCAACGCTTCCAGTTCCGTGGCCACTTCGTTGGCGAGTTCTATCCGTTTCGTACTCCGTTTCGCGCCGTTGGCACTGGGGTGCTCGACGCGGCTCTTCGGCGTGCGTTTCTTCTCTTTGTCCTTGGTTTCAGCTGACATGATCGGGTCCTGTCGTAGATGGAATCGGGTGAGTCGGATAGGCTTTGCGCAGCACACGCGTGATGCGCTCCTTCAACTCGTTGTGAATCGTGGGTATGGTGCGATTGGCACTGATCGGATCGAACGCGTAGTGCGCCTGCAGTTTCTTGAATTCGGCGCGGATGCGCTGCTGGTAGCGGACAAAACTGACGAACCAGTCGCGCGAGATGCCGAGATCCATGCCGGACTCCCAGTAATCCAGCACGCCGTGCGCGGACAGCGTACGGTCGACCAGCGTGCGATTCGAGACCAGGAAATAGAAAACGGCGTCGGGTACGATCGCCTTGGAGTACAGCTCGGCCAGCCAGTCCAAGTCCGCGCCGCGCACAATGTCGCGCGCCATCAGCGTGAAGATGTAGCGATCAGCCAGGACCACAGAGCCGGCGCGCAGTGCGGGCACGATCGCGTTTTCCAGCTGGTCGTAGAAATCGGTAGCGTAAAACAGCGACATGGTCCGCGGGCTGAGCACGTTGCCACCCTTGGCGCGCTCGAGGTCGCGCCCGACCAGCTTGGAGCGCTTGAGACCGACCTGCGTAACCGGATAGCCATTCTGCTCGAGCCATTCGGCCAGCAATTGGATGTGCGTCGACCGTCCCGATGAATCGGGACCTTCGATGACGATCAACGCGCCGGTCAGCTTGGAAAGATCCAGGCCCGGCGGTGCCGATCCAAAACAGCGCTTTAGTGCGACCGCGGGACTCGAGTGCGGAACTGACTCAAGTCGACGTGGCGGCTTATCAACGATCGTATCCACTGTTGCTGCTCGTAAACGTTACGGGTGGCATCCACTACCGTGAATTTGAACTCTTCAGCCAGGCGGTCATACTGCTCCACGACCATGCCCTGGAACATGCGGAAACTCTCGCTGATGTCGGGCGAGAGGTCGAGATCCATGCCAGCTTCAAACCATTTGAGCCGGGGCCGTCCTTCCAGAATGCGGTTCAGCGCCATTTCCAGTGGCAGGCGGAAGTACAAGGTAAAATCCGGCGTACGCGCAAAGCCGTAGTTGTTGCGCAACCAGCGCGAGTCGCAGCCGCGCACACCGTCGCGCGCAAACGACGTGAAGTAGTAGCGATCGCACAGCACGATGTAACCCGCGCGCAGCATGGGCAGGATCTGACGCTCATAGCGGTCGGCAAAATCGGTGGCGTGGATCAGGCTGAACGTCGTGGGCGTGAGTAGCTGCGCCTTCTTACCGCGACGAGTCGCGCCTTTCACCAGCTCGCTCGAGTTCCATTCAGTAAAGTGCACGCGCAGCCGCAGGCCTACCATCCATTGATTCAGCAGACGGATCTGCGTGGATTTGCCGGAGCCGTCCAGTCCCTCGACGGCCACCAGGATCCCGGGCATCGTGGCGTCAAGCATGCTCATCTCCGCGGATGCGTACTTTCCAGCCGAACTCCTTCTCGAACAGCGCACTCTTCTGCTGCAGCGCCCAGCGCTCGAGCAGCAGGTCACCGACACCGGATAGTTCCAGCATAAGCGATTTGTCTTCTACGACGGCGCGCACGGATTTCACGGTTTGTTTGTGCTCCCGATCGAGCGAGTCTGCCAGTCGCAACACGGCGGCCAGCCGGTTAACTCGTTTCTGGTTCTTTTCAGACAGCTTCATGTACGGCTCGTGCTGCGGACCCGGTGGACTCTTCCGATGGTACCGCGCGACATTGGCTACCAACTGCAGCTCCGCCGGCGAAAAACCGGGCAGCTCGGACTCCGAGATGATGTAGTACGAATGCTTGTGATGCCGCCGATAGGCGATGAACGTGCCCACATCGTGCAGGATCGACGCGGCAACCAGAACCCGCCGATCCAGCTGATCGAAGTCTGCCTTGTCACGCAGTTGCTCGAGCAGCGAAAGCGCCAAACGTGCAACGTGCTTGCCATGCGCCGCATCCAGCCGGAAGCGACGGCCGAGCGAGAGCGCGCCGGTCCAGGCAATCCGGCTCCGCCGATTGCGACGCCATTGAGGCACGAGTTCGGCCACAATGTCCAGAAGCACACCTTCCTTGATACCGACGTTCGGCGCCAGGATTTCCTCGAAACCGGCCAGACTCGCCAATCGCTCGTAGACCATCGCCGCCGGCAGAATCACGTCGGCGCGATCCTCGCGCAGCCCGAACTGTTCCACTCGTTCTCGATACGAAAGGCCCGCCAGCGCGTGGATCGTTGCGCGCAGCTTGGCAACCGGGATGCGCGACACGCCCTGCGGGTCCGGCTCGGCCTGAATCAGTCGCGCCAGAGCTTCGATGTTGCCGCCGGTCGCGATGAATCCGGCGAGCCGAATATGACCGCGAATTGGCAGCGACAAGGTCGACGTGTATTCTTCGAGTCTGCGGCGAAAGCGCCCCGGTTCATCGCCCGTGACTGCGAGTTCCTCGAGCAATCGCACCGAGCCCATGCCATGCGACTGCGTCCAGTAGATCGCATCACCATCGGCGATCGATACCTCGACGCTGCCTCCGCCCAGGTCGGCCAGGACCCAGCGACGATTCCCGAGCTGGATACGATGCGTAACGGCCAGGTGAACCAGCCGTGCTTCTTCGGCGCCGGAAATCAGGTCGACCCGAATACCGGTCTCGCGGTGCGCACGCTCGAGGAACTCTTCGCCGTTGCGCGCATCGCGCACGGCACTGGTCGTCACTGCCCGATATCGAATCACGTTGCGTTCCTGAAACAGCTTCGCAAACGCGCGCAGGGCTTCGATCGCCGCGTCCATTGCGTCCTGCGTCAGGCGGCCCGTCAGGAATACATCGTGGCCCAGACGTACGGCCCGACGCTCCAGGTCCAGCATCGTGTAACTACCGGCACTCGAGAACTCAGCCACCATGGCGCGCATCGCGTTCGATCCGATGTCGATCGAGCCGACACGTAATGGGAACGAGATGGTCGGGCGGCCATCGACCGCCTGGGATTCCGTCTCTGGAACCAGCTTCATGTCCCCCTTAACCGATGTCCCTGTCGCGCCGTTTCCGGCAAGCGCTGTTACGTAACGTTTACAGCCGGCCTCGTTGCGCGCTACAAGTCGTTGGCGTACGACACGAACTTGTAACGGCCTGCCCGCTCCATGATCGAGCCGAAAAGCCTGATCGATCCTGGCTGGCCCGTGGCGGGCTCGATCCTCACCGCACAGCTCCAAAATCGGTTGTTGCCCTGCGGTTCTTCCGGCTTGCACTCGGACCCTTGGTAACGGAGCGGTCGGCCTCCAAAACGGTCCATTGCACGGGATATACCCTTCTGGCTGTTCTGCTGAATGAGGAACCAGACAAAGGCGGGGTTTTGTCGGTAGGGGGGTCGTGTGTAGGGCGTGGACGGATAGTAGAGATCGATGAATTCGGCTGTGGACAAAACCAGCGATTTCAGGGCCGTAGAATCGCGCGCCTCCAGTGCTGTAAGAAATTGGCGGACCAGCAGTTCACGTGAGTCCGCGACGGGCGAAAGCGCGGTCGCGACCGGGTCCGATAGCTGAGCCCGAAAACGGCGGATCTCCTGTTGCACCGGGAAAATGCTGTCCACGATGGTTCGCGCCGTTTCGGCTGTGGAACTGGTATTTGCCGCAGCTGCGACCGGTGGCGCAGGCGACTCCCCCGCGGGTGGGCGATCGCAAGAGAGGCAGAGAGCCAGGCAGAACCCAAATGCACTGCGCGGGAAACGGCGAGGCGCTGGCCAACGGCCCAGGCGCCATCGCCGTACCCTGGCCGGAATGGGGAGAAGGCGCGGGTAGCCGTTGGGCGGACTTCGCGCGCCGGAGGGTGTCAATTGGTTGTGTAGCTGGTCCAACCTTGCCACCACTTCGGACCATTTGGATCGACGGCCCCCCGATAAGACGTCGGAGTGATGAAGCTGCCCGCCGCGGTTTGTAGCTTGCCACTGAAGGTGGTCAGTCCGCCCGCGCGCGCCGCTGATGTTGCGCTCGGCATCCAGTCCAACGCATCGGCGTTGGCCGGCGTGGCCGGCAGCGCCGTAAACAAACTGGTGGTAGCAGCCGACATGAGCGTGAGCGCGTTAGCGGTGGTATCTACGCCAGCCTGCTGACCCGACTGATAAAGCTGCGGCGCTTCCGTCATCAGGACGTTTCTCAGTGCCAGGTCGCCATCCGTGATGCGCTGCTGAGTTTGCGCGTCACGCACGCTGATCGCGGCACGCGCCCAGCGGGCAACAATCCCGTTCACGTAGTAGCCGCCGGTACCACGACGCACGACCATTCCGATGTCGCCCGAGCCGGTACCGAGCACGCCGCGTCCGACCAGCGTGAAGTTGGCAACTATCGGTGTGTTGAACGGCGTCGAGTTGTAGCCGCTGGTGCAACCGCTGCCGGTGTTGCTGCCGCAGCCGTCGTTTTCGATAGCTTGAGGGTCCGGCCCCAGCGCACCGGCGCCTTGTCGAATCGTGACCAACCGATTCTGATATGCGATCAGGAATTGCAGGCGGCCGACGTAGCCTTCCGCCATGTCGAAGTGATCGTCACCAGAATCGTAGGAGACGAGATACTTGGCATCGACAGCGCCACCGAACCACTCGAACGAATCGTCCAGACCGGCGAGGACCTGCACGTGGTCGACCGCAGTGCCGCTGCCGACCGCGGCGAACGTGACCGCGTTCAACTCTGCATCCGTGACGGGCGCGTAGCCGGCAAACTCGACCCGCACATAATGCAGCTCGCCGCTGCTATCGGCGTTGTTGTTGCCGTTGCTGTAGATGATCGCCGGATTCGTGATCGGATGGCTGTCTGTACCCTCGAGCCGAATGTCGCCGGCCCGGTTGATGATGCCATTGCCAACGAGGATAAGCCCACCCCAGTCGCCGGACTCGCGCGAACCGGCGGGCCTGGACGATGTGAATACAATCGGACGATCGGCCGTGCCCAGCGCGCGGATGCGAGCCCCGCGCATGATGAACAGTGAACTGCCGACCACGTTGAAGTCGCCCTGAATCTTCGTACCGGCTTCAATGGTCAGGGTGGCGCCGTTGGCCACGTGAATGAAGCCGGTCAACGTGTAGATCGTATCGGCAAACAGCGTTCGGCTGGTTGTGATATCCGCGTTGATGACCACCGTGCCGGGCGCTTGGGTGGTTGCCGCCGCTTCGGTACTGAACGATGTCTGATCCGTGCCCTTCACTGCGGCGACGCGATAACGATAACTCGTGCTGGGCAGCAATCCCGAATCATCGAAGGTGGTGGTCGCGGTTGTGCCCGCCTGCGCAAAGGTTCCGGTACCCGCAGCGCGCTCCACGATGTAACTGGTAGCGCTACTGACTGCAGTGAACGTAACCCGCACACTGGAGGGGCTCAGCGCCGTCACGGTTACGCCGGTCGGAGGATTGAACGACGGCCCACTGGAATCGTCGCATGCCGCAAACGCGAGCGGCAGAAGCAAGGCAAACGCCCACTCACGAGAAACGAACTTCATGGGTCACCTGTGCTGGAGTTGAACGGTTGGTCATGGCCTTCTGGCCACACCCAAAAAGAACCCATGACTGTCTGAATTTCGTTACGTATGGGTCACGAAGATGTCACGGAGGAACGGATTAGCGGATCAACGGATTGAACGGATTGATCGGATTGAACGAATTTACGGTGGAGAACGACTACGACCACGACTTCGACTACGATTACGGGCTC
>JBBDWZ010000079.1:0-6510 GCA_040902615.1 Gemmatimonadota bacterium
GCAACCGGCATGGCACCCATGAAAGCAAGCGCCAACACCCCCAAAACCCTGGTGATTTTCATACTCGATCTCTTCCAATAATGTGTTCGCGTGTCTGTTCTGTTTCTGTTTCTGTATTTGGTTCTGCTTCGGTTTCTGTCGCTGTCTCTGAATCTGCTTCTGACCCGCCGTCACTGTACCTGCTTCTGTCTCTGTCTCTGTCTCGGTATCTGCTTCTGACCCGCCGTCACTGTACCTGTTTCTGTTTCTGCGCCTTATGGTATGAGAGTCGTTATGTCGAGGACTATTACCCACCCGCGATCAGCAGTATGACGCCACACGCGCACGTAACCACCCTTCTCCGCCCCTTCGAACGTGCCCAACGTGTAGCCCAACTCACCCGAACGCGCAACTCGCGCACGACCCGGCACCCATTTCGTCGGTACCGGCCTGGATCGCAGCAATTCGATGCCCGCAATCCGGTCGGTGGTTGGTTGGTGACCATCACGGTAGACGCGGGCGGAATCGGCGAGCAACGAATCGTATGCGGCAAAGCCGCTGATGAAGCGTCGATCCGCTGCCGACAGCTCCGCTTCCGAGCCCGTCCCCGGCTTGGCCACTCGTGGTGCACGCCGGAATGCCGCATCCAGCAGACTCAACGGAATGGGATTCGGTGAGGAAATGCCGAGATCAACCTGCAATCGCCATTCTCCTGATGCCGATTCGCTGCCAGATGCTCACGAACTGACCTTTGTAGGTCGGTGCCTCGCCGCGCAAACCCGCTTCGCAGGGGCCTGTGGTGTATCCGAGCTCCCCCGATTCTGCGATATCACCCAGCAGCGGCATCCAGCGCAGCAGCCCGTTCGGATTGAACGGCCGTTGCCGGAGCGATTCACGCGCATTGACGGCGCCCGGGCGAAACATGATCGCGTCGTCCGCCAACACACTCAGGAACGCAGCCTGTGTACTGCTGGCTTCCGACCTTGCAGCAAACGCGCGCTCGGCCGCAACCAACTCTGAGAGTTGGGTGCTGGCGGCGGTGCAGCTGCGCAAGTAGCGCATAACGCCGGCGAGCTGCAGCAACGCATGAAAGACCAACTCGCCAGCCCCAGACACGAATGCATCATGGCTCCGACCGCCCGCCGGCCCCCAACCACGCGCCAATCGACCCACAATGCCCGCCAGCCCCCCAGCTCGAGTGCCAGCCAAAACTCATGACTCACCAAAACAGCGGGGCCGACCAATAAAGATCGGCCCCACCCAAAAGGGGGTGCAGACTGACGATCAGATGCCGGGTCCCGGTTGGCACAAGATCAATAACCTGCACCCTTGCTGCTGAGTAATGAACTGCTGAACGGCAGCAGTTCCGACGACTTTGGTACCAACGGCTAGATCGGTGCCGCGGAAACCCCTGGGCAGGATGCCAAGTGCTCTGGACCGGTGTCGAAGAAAATGGCAGTAAGCGGTTTTGAACGGCCTGTTTGTCATTTGCAGTGATTCTCGCGCGTTTCGCACCGTCAGACGGGAACTCGAACGCAATCGCCCTTAGTCTTGGATCCCTATGAACGCAACGATGACGATCGATGTAATGCTGATCGATGACGAGCCTCTGGCGCGCAAACGGCTCCGGCAGTTTCTGCGCGAGTTCGAGGACTGCACGGTAGTCGGCGAGTGCGGCGACGGCCGCGAGGCGATCGCGCGCATCCGCGAATTACAGCCCGACCTGGTTTTCCTCGATGTGCAGATGCCGGAAGTGAACGGATTGGACGTGCTGGCTGCGCTCGAACCGCACGAGCGGCCGCTGGTCATCTTTGTGACCGCGCACGATGAGTACGCATTACGCGCCTTCGATGTGCACGCGGTGGATTATTTGCTCAAGCCGTTCGATCGGGAGCGCTTCCGGGTCGCCTATCAGCATGCGCGCGAGCTGGTCAGCAGCCGGTCCGCCGTGCAGGATCAGGCCAGGCTGAATGCGCTGCTGGCCGAGACCGGCCAGCTATCGAACGACGTGCAGAGCACCGTCCCGCTGCTGAGCGATCGCATCCTGGTGAAGACCGGCTCGCGTGTGCTTTTCCTTAATCCGTGCGACATCGATTGGGTCGAAGCGGCCGGCAATTACGTGAAGCTGCACGTCGGCAGTGAGGAGTACATCGTTCGTGAAAGCATTAGCCGCCTCGAGGCGATGCTGGGCGGGCGCCAGTTTGCCCGCGTGCACCGCTCGACCATCGTCAACCTGAATCGTGTGAAAGAGCTGCGGCCCTGGTTCTCCGGTGAGATGGTGATCGTCATGCAGAACGGAACCGAGCTGAAGCTCAGCCGAACCTATCGCAAGGACCTCGAGCGTCGGGTCCGCATCCTTTCATGACCAATACCACAGTGCCCGCTCCGGCGTCGGAGCATGCCCGCATCCGGCCCTGGCTGGTGATCGGACTGTGGACCTTTTACGGGGTCGTATCGGTCAATCAGTCGATCCTGTGGAACCAGGTTGCGCATCGCCCGACCAACTACGCTTCGGTCATCGCGTTTGCGACCACGCTCTGCACGATCTGGCTGGTCTTCACGCCGATCGTGATCTGGGCTGCGCGCCGTTTTCCGCTCGGCCGCACCGACTGGCAGCGCTATCTACTCATTCATGTCGCGTTGATGACGGCACTCTCGATCCTGGATGTCCGGATCGATCGCTGGGTGGCACCCCAGTTCGATTTTGCGCGCAACCAGACCTTCTGGCAGGAATACATCTGGGCGCTGGACATGAACGTGTTCTACTACGCCGTGATTGCTGCATCAGTCACTGCCGCCGATTTCTATCACCTGTACCGTGAACGTCAGCGCAAGGCCAACGAGCTGCACACCGAGCTGGTCACGGCCAAGCTCGAAACCCTGAAGATGCAGCTCCAGCCGCATTTTCTGTTCAACACTCTGAACACGATCAATGCGCTGATCCACGAAGATTCCGAGGCGGCCGACCGCATGGTCACGCGCCTGGCCGACCTGCTGCGCCTCACGCTCTACGAGAGCCGCCACGAAGTCCCGCTCGCCCGGGAGCTGGAATTCGTCTCCGCCTACGTCGATATCCAGCAGATCCGCTTCCAGAACCGACTGGCCGTTTCGTTCGAAGTGCGCGGCCCGCTCCTGGGCGCGCAGGTTCCCAGCCTGGTGTTGCAGCCTCTGGTGGAGAACGCGATTCGGCACGGCATCGCACCGCGCGCTCGTGCAGGACATGTCTGGGTTCGCGCGCAGCGCGACGACGATCGGCTGATCCTGGAGGTGGAAGATGATGGCGTCGGTCTGCCACCGGGCGGCAACGTGATGGTCCGCGGCATCGGCCTGGCCAACACGCGTGCTCGCTTGCAGCAGCTCTACGATGGCTATTTCGAAATGCAGATCCGCTCACGCGACCAGGGCGGCACACTCGTGCGGATCAGCATGCCTTACGCGGAAGCGCCCGAACAGCGCATCGAAGATGAGCGCATGATCGCCTTCGGATAGAGCCTCGCGCATTCCTAACGAGTTGACGTATTAATGGACGAGCACGACCACGAATACGATTGACGATTACGGGCTCCAGACACAGCGGTTGAGTATTTCTCAACGCCGCAATGGTTGGAGCCCGTAATCGTAATTCGTACTCGTGGTCGTAGTCGTGCTCGTCCGTTAATTCGTTAATTCGTTAGGCCTCTGTCTCCGCGGTGAAATCATTCGGCCCTGAGCGCCGATGCAGGACTGACGCGCGCGAGGCGCCGGGCCGGCAAATAGATCGCCAGGCCGACGGTGACGCCAGTGACCAGCAGCACGGCGGCATAGGTACCGACATCGTTTGCCTGCACGCCGAAGAGCAGTCCCTGCAGAAATCGTGTGGTCAGCAAAGCGCCCAGCAGACCGAGCGCGCATCCCAACGCAGCGATTTGCCCGCCCTCGCGGACCATTAGGCCGACCACATCGCCTGGAGTTGCGCCCAGTGCTGCGCGAATGCCGGCTTCACGGCTGCGCTGCGCGACCGCGTAGCTGATCAGGCCGTGAATACCGACCAGCGCCAGCAGCAGCGCGACCAGCGCAAAGACAGTGAGCAGCGTCGCGGTAAAGCGCTGCGGCGCTACCGAGGATTCGACGGTAGTGCGGAGCGGCTCGACATCGAAGAGCGCGATGCCAGGATCGACTTCGGCGACTGCGTGGCGCAGCGCGGTCACCAGCTCCTGCGGCTGCCCGTTCCCGCGCAGCATGATGTGCGCAGTCGCGAATGGTGTCTGCGGAATCGCGGAATAGACGGCTGGTGGCGGCTCCTCGGTGAGACCATAGAACCGCTCGTTGCCGACCACGCCTACGATTTCGCGCCCCGTGCCCCAGAAACGGATGCGCTTGCCGATGGGGTCGTCAGTGGGGAAATACATTCGCGCGGCGACTTCGTTGATGACCACGACGAGCGGTGCATCGGCACGATCCGTTTCCGCCAGCAAACGTCCGCGCTTCAGAGGCACGCCGACCGTGGCAAAATAGCCGGCTGAAACCGGACGTACCGGAATCTCGGCCCAGCTCGCGGCTTCGGCTTCCCTGCCCTCTACCAGGAAACCGTTAGTGAAGCCGCGGCTCATGGGGTGTTGCGCCGCGATCGTACTCGCACGCACGCCTGGTAGTGCGGCCACGCGCTCGCTCACTTCGGCGTAGAAGCGCTGCACTTCGGCCCAGTTGGGATAGTTGTTATAGGACTGCGGATAGCGTGCCGCGGGAAGCCGGAACGATGCGCGCAGCACCTGGTCGCTGGTAAAGCCCGGGTCCACCTGCTGCAATGCCCAGAAACTGCGCAACAGCAGACCGGCGCCCGTCACCAGCAGCACCGACAACGCGATCTGGGTCACGACCAGTGCGGAGCGGAAGCGCACCTGTGCACGCCCGCCGATCACGCGTGTGCCCGCGCTCTTCAATGCATCCTGCAGCCGGACGCGCCGCGTATCCAACGCAGGCAACGACCCGAACAACAGTGTGATCAATGCGCCGGCGCCCAGCGCGAACAGCAGCGCAACCAGGTCGAGCCGGACACTGGAGAGGCGCGGCAGCGAGGCCGGTGCGATCGCAATGAGAACGGCGAGCAGCCAGCGCGCTACCACCCAGGCAAGAGCGAGCCCGACACCTACCAGCAGGGTGGTCTCGACCAGGTACTGCCGTACCAGCCGAAACGATGTCGCGCCAAGCACCGACCGCACGGACACTTCGCGGCGGCGATTGGCACCACGCGCAAGCATGAGGTTGGCCAGGTTGGCACAACCCACCAGCAGCACGGCGCCGACTGCGCCGAACAGCACGAGCAAGGCACGACGAACGGGTCCCAGGATCACGTCGCCGATCGGCTGCACCGATGCGCCTCGACCGACATTGTCACCCGGATACTCGCGCTCGAGTTCGGTTGCAATGCGGGTCATGTCGCGCCCGGTAGCGTCGATGGTCACGCCATCTCGCACGCGGCCGATCACGTTCAGCTGATGCAGACTGCGTGGTGTGGTCGTCGCGTCGAATTGCAGCGGCAGCCAGATGTCCGTGGTCGCATTCGGAAACTCGACGTCGGCTGGCAGCACTCCAACGACTTCATAGGCCTGATCATCCAGGCGAACCATGCGGCCGAGGATCCCGGGCGATGCGTTGAACTGCGATCGCCATAAACGATCAGACACTACAGCTACGCGCGCACCGGCCGGCCGGTCTTCTTCAGCGGTGGGAAACCTGCCTTGTCTCGCGGCTATACCCAGCACTGTGGGCAGGCCGTGTGTAACCAGCGCGGCCGAAACCCGCACCGGCTCGCCGGCTTCACCAGCAAGGTTGAACTGCTGCAAGGTGAATCCAGCCAGCTGCTCGAAGCTGCGATTGCGCTGGATGAAGTCGAAGTAGTCGGGCACCGACGCAGCCTCGTGGTCGGTACCGCTGATCCGGTCGTTTTCCCATACCATCACGACCCGCTCGGGTGCTGCATAGGGAAGCGGTCGCAACAGAATGCCGTAGACCACGCTGAACACTGCGGTGGTGGCGCCTACTCCCAGGGCGAGCGTCGCCAGCACAACGAACGTGAACGAAGGCGCGCCGCGCAGCGATCGCAGGCCAACTCGTACATCCTGACCCGTTTCATCCAGCCAACGAACGCCGCGTGTGTCGCGGCACTCCTCCGCGTATCGCTCGACACCGCCAAACGCGACCAGTGCGCGACGACGCGCCTCGTCAGAGCGTACGCCGGCATCCGCAAGCTGCGCCGCCTGCATCTCGACGTGAAAACGCAGCTCATCGTCGATGTCCGTGTTCAAGGTTTTGCGGCGGAAAACCGCGCGCAGACTGTCCAGCCAATTCTTCATTCGCATCGTGACCTCAGGTGTAACGCAGGACCAGGGAAACCGCCGCCGTGAACCGCTCCCAGTTGGCCAGCTCCTGCTCGAGCTGCCGCTGCCCAACCGGCGTCAGGCTGTAGTACTTGGCCCGCCGATTGTTGTCCGAGACGCCCCAGGCCGCCTCGATCCAGCCGCGACGCTCGAGCTTGTGAAGCGCCGGATACAG
>JBBDWZ010000080.1:0-6495 GCA_040902615.1 Gemmatimonadota bacterium
CCCGAACATCCTGCCAGTACTGCGCAGGCAGCTTCCGCTCCCGCGGTCAGACTTCGTCGAGCGTCTCCGCATTGTACACCCGCCCGTTCTTCACCACGTAGCGTAGCGAAGTCGTATTCCGCAGGTCCGCCAACGGATCACGATCTAGAACCAGGATATCCGCAAATTTCCCAGCCTCGAATCGTGCCGACGTCGGAGGCCATGCCGATCGCCTCGGCGCCAAAGATCGTCGCGGTGCGCAAGACATCACGCGTAGACAAACCGCCGGACCCTCTAGGGACCACAGCCCCCAATGGTAGCCCAGACCCTAGAACTGCCCGTGGCTGCCAACTGAGGCACGACCGCCCTTCTCGACCAGGTTCTTGATAAAGCCCGCGTGCGTCTTCATCACGTCCTCATCGAGGAACCAGCCAGCGGGTCCGGGCGAGCCACCGGCACCTGTACCACAACGCCGCGTCTTCCAGTCCAGGTGCTCTTCCGGTTCTCATGCGTGTAAAACCAGTTCTCACCGAACGGACCGCCGTGGGACACCAACAATGTCGGTGAGTTGGTGGTCTGGGCTGGCCTTGAACAACTCGACAATGTCGTCCTGGATGCCGATGATCGGCAGGGAGTGCTCGATGCCGCTGTAACCCGGTGCGTGCGTCAGCTCGAGCTTGTAATCCAGTCCGCCTTCCGTGGTCGGCATCAGGTTCAGCTCTTTGGCTGCCTGGATGATCACCTGCCGTTCTGGCGGTTGCCGGCCATGTTACATCTTCAGTGTCTTGGTGTCGTAGTGCTCGCTGTAGCGCTTCAACACCGTCTTGGCATGTTCAAGATTGCGGAAAGCCTCACCGCTGAAAACGCCGGGACCGGTCAAGTAAATGCGCGGGCCGATCATGCCACCGACCTCATTGCGATCCTGGTAGCTCAGGATATCGGTCGAGCGGTCTGCGGATCGCGTGTCGGCGTCACACCAGAGCGAGATTGGTGAGATACTGCCACGCCTGGCTGGGGTGGATTTCGGGGATCAGCCACCTGCGCGTGGTAGTGCGTGTCGACAAAGCCCGGAATCAACGTCTTGCCGGTCACCTCGATCACTCACGCATCGGATGGCGGCTTGACCGAGTCGCGTGAGCCAACCGCTACATCGCCCGTCGGCGGTTAGCCGTCCAGTAGCGCGCGAATTCGGCGCAACAGCCCGCCGGGCGTGAATGGCTTCTGCAGAATGGTCTCGGCGGGTGACGTGCCATCGATGTCGCGCTCGGTGAAGCCAGTTACGTAGAGGACACGTACCTGCGGCCAGGTCTGGCGAATGCGCTGACTGAGATCGGGGCCCTGCATGCGTGGCATTACGACGTCAGCGATCAGGTCGACCGGCGCTGGCGACTCGGCAAGACGTTCCAGTGCTTCCTCGCCGCTGGCGCATACCGTGACCTGGTACCCGTGCGCGCGCAGCGCACGCTCGGCGAGAACGCGAACTTGCTCGTCATCATCCACGAAAATAATCCGTCCGGTGCCGTAGAGCGATCGCAGTGATTCAATGGTTGAGGCCACGGGGTCGAGCGGAGCATCGAGACGCAGATATACCTTGAACGTGGTGCCGACACCCAGCTCGGTGTAGACCAGAACGTAGCCGCCGCTCTGGCGCACGATGCCATAGACGGTGGCAAGGCCGAGGCCGGTACCGCGTCCCTTTTCCTTGGTAGTGATGAATGGTCCGAAAAGGCGCGACCGGGTCTCCGCAGGGCTGTGCCGGTGTCGCTCACGGCAATGACGACGTAAGAGCCCGCTTGCATCTCGATGCCATCGAACGTGATGCCTTCATCGAAATGGGCAGCAGTGGTTTCAATGGTAAGCCTTCCGCCTTTGGGCATTGAATCATGCGCGTTGACCGCGAGGTTCATCACGACCTGATCGAACTGGCCGGGGTCCGCGCGCACGGCAGCCACCTGATTGGGGAGTGCGACCCTCAGCTTGACCGGCGGCCCGATCAGGCGGCGGAGCAGCTTTTCGATGTTGGCCACCACGCTGTAGGCATCGATGACTTTGGGTGCCAGGACCTGGCGGCGAGCTGGCCTTAGAAGTCATCGCTATCAAATCCACGCTACATATTGAGCAGGGCCTTGGATCGCCGTTTCAGATCGAGTTTGTGGAGGTCGAGATTGGTGGCGAGCCGGTCGCGGTCGAGCATCAGCGGATTGGCTGGCTGACCGCAACGAAGTGGCTGAGGCTTTCGAGCAGATGCTGCAAACGGTGACCCCGGTCCCTGCGTCCGCGTGACCCGGCGGCCGCGAACATACAAAGAAATCGGCTAGATCCTTACATTTGGCTGGCGATATGTATAGTAAACGGCGTTTTTCTATACATGTCGGTCCCGACCTGCTTCGAAATGACGGAAATCCAGCCACTCACCAGCCTCGACCCGGGCCGATTCGACCGGCCGGACATCCTCCGGCGGCTCACTGCCGCCAGCCGGAACCTGGCCGAGCTGAAGGGGGTGGCCGCGTCCATGCCCAACCAGGGGATCCTGATCAACACGCTGAGTTTGCAGGAGCCAAGGACAGCTCGGCGATCGAGAACATCGTTACAACGAACGATGAGCTGTTCCGCGAGGATGCGGTGGCGGAAGCCGCGTCGAGCGCCGCGACCAGGGAAGTCATGCGCTACCGCCAGGCGTTGTGGGTCGGTTTTCAGGCCGTCGCGTCCAGCGGTTTGCTGACCAACCGGCATGTGTTGCGGATTCAGCAGGAGCTGGAGCAAAACGATGCCGGCTTTCGGAAACTCCCCGGAACGGTGCTCAAGGCAAACGATGGGCGCATCGTATACACGCCCCCGCAGGAGCATGCAACGATCGCATCGCTAATGAGCGATCTGGAACGCTTCATCAATGAGGACGATCGATTCGACGCGGACCCGCTGATCAGGATGGCGCTGATTCATCACCAGTTCGAGAGTATCCATCCGTTTTACGATGGCAACGGTCGAACCGGGCGCATCATCAACGTGCTCTATCTCGTGCGACAGGGATTGCTGGAGAGTCCGGTTTTGTACTTGAGCCGACACATCGTTCGCACCAGGGCGGATTACTATCGGCTGCTACAGGCTGTGCGTGAGAGCGATGCATGGGAGGAGTGGGCTCTGTACATGCTGACCGCGGTCGAGCACACCGCGGCAGCCAGCATCGCCATGATTCAGGCAATCAAGTCGCAACTGCTGGACTACAAGCATCGCATTCGGGAGCGACACAAGTTCTACAGCCAGGACCTCATCAACAACCTGTTCTCGCATCCGTACACCAGGATCGAGTTCGTGATGGGCGATCTCGATGTGTCGAGGATTACGGCGACGCGGTACCTCGATCTTCTGGCTAGCGACGGCTTCCTGACCAAGCAGAAGATTGGACGGAGCAACTACTACATCAACCTGCCGCTCCGGATCCTGACTGAGGAGCCGGTAGCGGCCGGCGATTGAAATGCTGACGTATTACCACGCGAAACGAAAGAACATCCCGATCGCCGAGCATCTTGCGGTACTCGAGACCTCTAGAGAGCCCGCCGATCGTGGGGCCAGGCTTGTTTCAAGAATTATGCTTAGAGCGGATCCGGACCGATGGTTGATCCTGCGGGATAACGACGCGCATTCGATGCAATCTTATCGCGGCAGGCTTGTTCCAGGTCGATGCCGGCAACGTCGGCAAAGCGGAGAACTCCGAGACACACATCCGCTAGTTCCTGCGCCACTCGATCAGGTGACTCACGAAGGCTGTCCTGGCCCCAGCGGAACAACGCCAACAGCTCACCGGCTTCACTCGCGATCAGGGCGGCAAGGTTCTGTGGCGTGTGGTAGCGCTGCCAGTCGCGTTCGCGGGCAAAATCGCGCAGTTGCAGCTGCAGCTCGCTGATTGCATCTGTGTTCACGTCAACCTCGAAACTTGTTTTCGTTGTGCCATCTCAGAATTGAGGGATCCGGCTTGAGCGTTGGATCGGCAGGCACCCATATTTCGGTGCCGTGCAGCTTGATGTAGTTCTCTCCGTCATTGAAATCATCCTTCATGCGTGAGCTGGCTTCAACCGTGTAGTCCGGTGTGACCGTGATGTAGCCAGAATCAAAGAGTCGATGAACGTCGGACCGGAGCAGCAAGCCATTCCTTACGTAATGCTCTGGGATTTCGGAAAATGGCCGAATGTGCGCTGCTTCGAGAGCAGGCAGCGCTTTTTCACGCGTGACGGCACATTGGCGTTGATAGGCTTGCGTCACTGCAATCTGGAACGTGCCCTGGCCGACCCTGCGAGGAATCAGCGTCGGCGCGCCATACCCACCGGGGATCACGACTTCGCTCGAAATTCCCGTCGTCGCCTTCGTCGACTCCAGCCGTGCGACAACCTCCTGCCATAGAGCCGCCCCCTCCCCAGTCGTCAATCATACGATCGCCCTCTGACAATATTCCGCTTGAAGCTGGCTGGCTGAGGAATCCAGAGGTGCTCGGGCCAGAAGAACGGCTCAACCAGGATGATGCAGCCGATCGTGAAGTCCTCGTACCATGGAACATCGCCCCCACGGAGCCGGACTAACCGTTCGCGCACTGCCTCAAGCGATTTTGCGCCGTTCTTAATCCCGAATGCAGTCCATGCCAGGCTGAGTGGCAAATCCTCATAACGCTCGAAGAAGCCACCGCCCGCGATCGCGTTTACTGGCGCTTTTAGTTTGAAGAGGAAAGGTTCACCGCGTCGCACAACGCCGAATGCACCGCCCCATGGATTCGGCTGCCAAAAGTTGACCTCGTCGATCCTCTCCTGAGTGGATAGAAAGTCGAACCAATCCCGGTCGGTAACCCCAAGGTAAGCGTTCACGGTTTTCGCGGGGGCGCGGCCGCCAACGGAAAATAATGGGCGAGGTGCTTTCTCATCGCTGAGGCAAACGCTGCCGCCGATATCACGGCATCAGTGATATCCGCCTCACTTGGCGGATCGTCAGGCATCGGATAGCGAGTCGTTACCGCATAGTCACTGATTCGCTCGAGATCGGCTTGAGAAATTGGCGATTGGAATTCGACGTCGCTGAGGGATAATAGCGCGGTCAAATCATGGGTTCGAGGAAAGTCGATTCCCTCTTCGGTCAGAATTGCTTTGATCCACTTCTCGATGGCCTGCTGAACATGAAAACCAATGATGTAACGAAGCTTTTCATCGGAAATCGATTGCAGGTGTTTCGCGGCATCATGATCCGCGTCGGCAAGTGCGAGCCATTCCCGAACCGCGGTACGGCGTTCAGGGGGCGCGTTCATAAACAACAATGCCTTCCTCCAATGCCGTTTTCAGGACCGTACCGGGAACTTGACCGTGGGTCCGAACGTCCTCAGAACTTGCGACCAGGACATCCTTGGGAACACCCAGGTTGGAAAGCGCGATGCGGATTGCGATCCGAGTCTCCCGCCGTGACGTGATTTGCGAACATATCACCAGCAGATCAAGGTCGCTGGCTGGTGTTTCTTCGCCGCGAGCACGTGAACCAAACACGATGATTGCGTCAGGATCGCATAACGGAACAATCGCTCGAATCGCTTTCCCGACGACCGCGTCCTGATGGATACCTGAATCGACGTTGTGATTCCTGGTCATCGAGTGGGGAGCGTCATGGAGGATTTCCCTTTTGCATGGTGTTCGCCATTCAACGTGAACCAAAGACTGTACGATCCTCCTCAAGCTTGCACAAGCGAACTGAGCGCATTGAAGCGCGGCCCTTGCCTGTAACGCGAGGGGTCATGAGTTGTCGATTCGGAAATCGACTGTCGTCGGCGATCTGCTCGCCCTTCGAAGGGTAGCAGGCAAGCGGGTCCCGATCCAAGACCATGATATTCGCAGACGTACCGGCCCCGATCGTGCCGACGTCGGGCGCCATGCCAATCGCTTCCGGACGGCCGGGTTGCATGCCTGAGCGCGCTCCGCTGACGGTGTCAGGTCGAAGTAGGGCTCGTCCGATTCCGCCGGATAGTACCGGCGCAGCCAGCCGCGGGTGTTGTCCGCCCAGTCGGCTAGGTATTCACTCGCCGGACGTGATGGCGCCTCGTCGCCGAGCCGCTCCCGCAGGTGGTACAGGTAGTCATCCAGTTGGGAATTGGCTACGTGTGAACTCAGCGCCCGCACGTTTGTCCTGATAAAACAGTGATGCAGGAAGCCGATCACCCAGGCTGCGTTATCTGCGGCCAGTAACCGCCAGGCTGGGTGATTGCGACGCAAATTGGCAAGATAGTCATGGTCCATCGCAGGCATGTGCGAAGTTCCGGCTCGGTCAATCGGGATGCAAGCGCGAGCAAGCCCTGCGCGCTATTAAGGCTGCGCGAACGACCTGGCCACGCAATCGCGGGTTGACTCGGGCGGCGGGCAGGCCTATGCTTAGGCATATGCCAGCAAGGGAGGCGGCGTGAGTGCACCGCGACGAGTCAGACTATTCAGGAATGGCCGGAATCAGGCGATCCGGATTCCACGTGAATTCGAGCTTCCGGGTGATGAGGCG
>JBBDWZ010000081.1:0-10197 GCA_040902615.1 Gemmatimonadota bacterium
GCGGCCTTGAATGCGATCCCAAAAATCGAACAATCGACCCATTTAGTGGAGTGAGAGTTTCCGGGGAGGTTAGGAGAAAGTATCCCGGTACGCGGTCGGAATCAACCGGCATCCTTGCCTCAACCCGTGTGGCCCCAGACAATTAGCGGATCATGTATTTCCTCGAGCCCGCAAGACGATGACCACGGAGCGGTCAGAGAGCCAGCAGACGCCCAGCCGCTCGCGCCGGGATGACACGATCCAGGCGCTGTCGACGGCGTTCGCTCAGGACGAGTTGTCGGTCGAGGAACTCGAACGCCGGATCGATATCGCACACCGCGCAACCGCTCCGGCGGAGCTCGATGCGTTGCTGAGTGACTTGAAGGTCTCGCTGCCGCCGGTATTAGCCACCAAAGCGGCATCAGCACCGGCAGCTCCAGCGGCCAGGACGCCGGCGCCGGCGCCAGCCGAAATCCGCCAGCACCAGACCCTGGTTGCGATCATGGGTGGCGTCGAACGCAAAGGGTCATGGCTGCCGGCGCGGCAAAACCAGTTGTTCGCGATGATGGGTGGAATGCAGCTGGACTTCCGCGAGGCGCGCATGGGGCCGGGCATAACCGAGATCACAGTCGTCTGCTGTATGGGCGGCGTGGAAATCATCGTGCCGCCCGACATGAGTGTGGACGCCGGCGGCATCGCTATCATGGGCGGGTTCGCGCACTCGACACCGGCGCCACCGGCTCATCCGGATGCACCGGTCCTCCGGATCAACGGCTTCGTGCTGATGGGCGGAGTCGAAATCCAGGTGCGTTTGCCCGGTGAAACCGCTGGCGATACGCGAAAGCGAACCCGCGAGGAGCGAAAGCGTCTGAAACGCGGGCCATCGTGAGCCCGGCAGATCACCATGAAGAAGAAGTACTAGGCAAAGCGTACGACTCCCGCCTGATGCGGCGGCTGCTCACCTACCTGCGGCCGTATCGGGCGCGGGTTGCCCTCGCGGTTACGGTTCTTTTGATCGGCGCCGCACTGGATCTGGTTGCTCCCTGGCTCACCAAAGTCGCGCTCGACCGGGCCGTGCCTGCGCGGGATCTTCGCCTGCTCGGTATTCTCTGCCTCGTATTTCTGGCCGCCACCCTCATTGGCTTCGTCATCGAGTATTTCCAGACCATGCTGACCACCTGGCTGGGTCAGAAGGTGATGTACGACCTGAGACGCGAAGTGTTCGCCCACTTGCAGAGACTCGACCTGCGTTTCCACGATCGCAATCCAATCGGGCGGTTGATGACCCGCCTGACCAGCGATGTCGAGATGCTGAATGAGCTGTTCAGCAGTGGGGTGGTGACCGTATTCGGCGATCTGTTCGCGCTGCTGTTGATCGTCATTGCGATGTTCGTGATGGACTGGCGCCTGGCGCTGATCACGCTTGCCGTCATGCCGGGCGTTTTCATCGCCGCCGCCGTTTTTCGCAGCAAGATCCTGACCGCCTACCGTGAAATCCGGACGCGGCTCGCCCGGATCAATGCGTTCCTGCAGGAGCACATCTCGGGCATGAGCGTGGTGCAGCTTTTCGACCGCGAGGCGGACACCGCCGAACGCTTCCGCAAGGTCGATCGCGACTATCTCGATGCACACCTGCGCTCACTGACCTATTACGCAGCTTTTTTCCCGATCATGGAAATACTGACCTCGGTGTCGCTGGCCATGATCATCGCCTATGGAGGCAGTGAGCTGCTCCGCAACGGTATCACAGTCGGTGTGATTGCGGCCTTCCTGCAGTACGCGCGCAGATTCTTCCGGCCGATCCAGGACCTCTCCGAAAAATACAACATGCTGCAGGCCGCGATGGCCTCGTCGGAGCGCATTTTCAAGCTGCTGGATACGCCGGTAGAGGCGGGACCCAGCCAGGTCACGGCCGCGCTGCCGGCAAACGGTCGTGGCGAGATCGAGTTTCGCGATGTCTGGTTTGCCTACCAGAAAACCGCCGCCGGTGAATGGGACTGGGTGCTCAAGGGGATCAGCTTCCGCGCGCGTGCGGGGGAGCGAATTGCAATCGTCGGTCATACGGGCTCCGGCAAGACCACGATGAGCAGCTTGCTCATGCGCTTCTACGAGCCACAGCGAGGCGAGATCCGGTTCGATGGTGTGCCGATCTCCCAGGTCGATCAGCGTGAGCTGCGGTCGCGCATCGGCCTGGTTCTGCAGGACGTCTTTCTGTTCAGCCGGAGCGTTGAATACAACGTGCGCCTGGGCGATCTGGGCATCGACGATCACGCTGTGCACGCGGCCGCTACCAGGGTAGGAGCCGATCGCTTCGTGCGGCGACTGCCGCAGCTGTATGACACGGCCCTGGGCGAGCGCGGCACATCGCTTTCCGTCGGTGAACGCCAGCTGCTCTCGTTTGCTCGCGCACTGGCCTTCGATCCGCTGGTCCTGGTCCTCGACGAAGCCACCAGCTCGGTCGACTCCGCGCTGGAAGAACGCATCACCGAAGCGATCGCCACGCTGATGCAGAACCGGACGTCACTGGTCATCGCACATCGATTGTCTACGGTCCAGAACGCGGACCGGATACTGGTGATTCATCATGGGGAGCTGCGGGAAGAGGGAACGCACGCGCAGTTGCTGGCCAGAAATGGGCTTTATGCGCGGTTGTATGCACTGCAGTTCGTGAGTTCCACAGTTGCGCATGGAGAGCTGAAGCGTGCTGCTGGCTGAGCGGGACGATTCTGTTGTTGACGTGGTTTGCCTGGGGCTGGCGGACGATTCTGCTCTGCCGGCGTTTCGTTGGGGGCTGGCGGGCGTTTCTGTGGTGACGCGCGAAGGAGGGGGCTGGCGGACGTTTTGGATTGGGCAGAGCTCGGTTGAGGGCTTGCGAGCGGGATGTTGGTGCGATCAACCCGATCCCCGCGCGCCAGCCCCTGACAGTGCCTCAGCTCGGGCAAAAACGCCCGCCAGCCCCAAAAAACAAGCGGGTAATAGCCAAATTGCCCGCCAGCCCCCAAGCCCCCTCAGGGCGCACAGTTCTTGCCCCACCCATGGAAGGAGGGCGCTATGCGCTTGATTTTAACCGCTTGCGTCCTGGTTCTGGATGTGTGGGCCATCAGTGCCATTCTGAAGGAGCCGGGGCGGCGGTGGGCAAAAGCGGGTTGGATCCTGGCTGTCATTGGGCTTCCTCTGGCTGGTTTCGTACTTTGGCGAATGACCAGCAAAAAGCATCTCCTGCGTAGTGAGCGACATGGTTGAGATACCTATTCTCGTGGTGGATGACGACCCGGATTCGTTGAACATCGTGCGCACGTTTCTGGAAGCCCGCGGTTATGCCGTTTCGACGGCGCTGGATGGCAAGGAAGCGCTCGCACGTCTGGAAGAAGTGCGGCCGGCGATCGTCCTGCTCGATGTCATGATGCCGGGCATGGATGGCTGGGAGGTCGCGCGAGTCATCAAGAATCATCCGGAATTCAACAAGGTGCGTGTGATCATGCTGACCGCGCGCAGTGATTTTTCAGACAAGCATGAAGGCTTGCGGGCCGGCGCGGACGACTACCTGGTGAAGCCAATCAGGCTCGAGGAGCTGGGCCAACGGGTAGAACGCAACCTGCGCGCACTGGAGCGCACGGCTTGAGGATCGTTTCCCGTGTCCGTGACGCGCAGCTGAATGACGCGGTCACGCAGGTCGCCGAACGACTCCAGCTCGAGCTCATCCAGGCAGCTGACGCCGAGCAGAAGGCCGGACCGTCCATGGCGCTCTTGACCGGCGACGTGTATTTGGTCGAAGTGGTTCCGGGCGAAGACGTCGAGGAGCTGCGCACCAAGGCCCGGCGCGGAGGTGCTGCCCTGGTGCTGGCCTGCTCGAGCGCAACGCTTTGTGAAGCGGACGAGCTTGCGCGGGCGGATGAGTGGGTGCTCTTGCCGGCAACCGCCGAGGAACTGGAAGCCCGGATCAGCATTGCCCAGCAGCGCGTAACCGGGACAGCGGAACCGCGCAAGGCGCAGGAAGCCGCCGAGCTGTTGCGGTATGAAGAACTCCTGTACGATCGGTTGACCGGCTTCCCCACCCTGCCGGTCATGATCGAACGCGCGCGCGAGCTGCTGGATCGGCGCGGCGAGCTGACCGTCCTCTACATCCATTTCGTCTGGTACGAAAAGATCGAAGAGATCTACGGCTGGCAGAAGTTGGACGATGTTCTGGAGCATACCGCGCTTGCGCTGCGCGAGTTCTACGCGCGCGAACATGCCAAGGCCGAAAACCTCATGATGGTCTCACACATCCTCGATGACGATTTCATCCTGTTCACGGAAGTGCCATCATCGCCTGAGCTGGCCGAGCGCAGGCTGAAGAACCTGTCACAGCAGCTGGAGAACTACCTGCGCGAGCAGGTCGAGAACCAGCATGGTGAAGACATCGCATCACTCTGTGGCATCTACGTGGGTGCAACCACCGTCTTCCGCAATCCGAAGATCCGAACCGAGCGGCTGATCTACCGTGGCCTACGGGAAGCAGCGCAGGCCGCGCGCGGCGCCGAGGAATGGGAGCGCTCGCGCAAGGTAACCGACCTGAAGGCGACCATCCGCGATGGCGCAGTTTTCATCGAATATCACCCGATCATTGTGAATGCAACCGAAGAGATCTACGGCTACGAAGCGCTGGCGCGCGGCGTGCGCCGCGAGCTGCGATCACCGGAAGTGTTGTTCGAGGTCGCCGAAGAAGCCAACATGTTGTGGGAGTTGTCACGCTTGCTGCGCAGGCGTGCGGTAGAAGGCATTATGTCGGAGCTGAAGGAAGGACAGTACCTCTTCCTGAACGTGGATCCGCACGACTTCGACGATCCCAGCTTTCGAAATCTGGATCCGGCCGACCTGGGCATCACCGAGCCGGGCCGGGTCGTGCTCGAGATCACGGAGCGCACCGCGATCAAGGATTATCCACGCTTCCAGGAATACCTGGCCGCATTTCGAGAACGCGGTTTCAAATTCGCCGTCGATGACGCGGGCAGCGGCTACGCCGGCTTGGGCTCGATCGCCAACCTGGCACCCGACTACATCAAGCTCGACATCTCGCTGATCTCGAACATCGATACCAACTTCCTCAAGCAGAACCTGGTCGAGACGCTGGTCAACTTCGCGAACGGACAGGGCGCAATGGTGATCGCCGAAGGCGTCGAGCGGAAAGAAGAGTTCGAAACCGTGCGTGAGCTCGGCGTACACCTCACGCAAGGCTTCTTTTTCCATCGCCCCCGCTATTCAGGCTTCCCCGAGCGACAATCCGCGCGCTTCTCCTTCGCCCGCGGAGCGTAGGTCTGCGAAGACAGGTTTCACGCGGAGATGCAGAGGTAGCAGAGACCGCAGTTCCTCGCCGGACCCAACAGCCTTCTTCGCTAAACCACACGCCATTTTTTTTGATTAAACAAACGAGAAAATAGCACTGCGACGGACGTTCGGTCCGGCGAGCAGTACTGCGCTCTCCGCTACCTCTGCGTCTCTGCGTGAAACCGGTCGTAGCTACGATGTGGTCGTAGTTGTAGTAATCGGCTTTCCGAGCAGGGTGTCTTTTTTGAGGGTGTCAGGCTTGGGCCTGGTGGGTTCGCCCTTGCCGCCGGGGATTTCGAATACTGGTGCGGGACCGCCTTCGGGCGCGAGCGCAGCGGGATCGTAATTGCTGCCGGGGCTCCAGAGCACCCACTCGGTGAGGCCGGCGTCGTAGACCGCTTCGATCTGTGCGCGTATGTGGGCGGGACCGTAGCGTGGCGGTCCGAGTGTAAAGGCTTGCAGCCACGGTCGGATAATGGCCGCATTGGGCACGGCTTTGGAGCGTGCGACCGCATCCTCCATCGATCGCTTGATCGTGAGGTACGGCGCCGCGTTCGGATTGGCCAGACCGTAGTTGCCGCGAATGAAATGCGACGGGTACACCATCGGCAGGATGACATCGACGGCGTCGACCATTTTCTCCCACTGCTGACCAATGCCCATGTCACCTTTGGTGGTGACCGTGAGGCCGAATACGTCGGCGGTAACCGGCACGTGCATATCAGCCAGCTTCTGCCTGCCGTAGAGCATGAACTCGCGAATGGCAACCTGCTTCGACTGCCCTTTTTGTGCGGGCCAGACACCGCGGTCGAGATAACTGCGCGGCGCATCGGGGAAGCGCACGTAGTCCCACTGCACTTCGGCAAAACCGAGCTCAACCGCTTCGCGGGCCAGCGCGATGTTGTAGTCCCAGACCTTCCGGTTGAACGAATCCACCCACGCATTGCCCTTGTTGTCTCGCCAGAGCGTGCTGTCCCGGTTCTTGACGGCGAACTCGGGCTTTGCGGCCGCGAGGACCGGGTCCTTGAAGACAACAATACGTGCGATTGGATAGATGTTGTTGTCCTTCAGCCTGGTGAGAACGGATTTCATGTCGCGGATGTATGAGCGCACGGCGCCCGCATCCTGCGCCAGCTTCACTTTCGATGTGTAGCTCACCTCGCCGCCTTCTTTTACATCGATGACGAAGGCATTGATCTCGGTCTGGTTGGCCATATCGATGAGCTTTTGCAGCTTGCGAGGCGAGCCGGCGGCCCACGCATTGAGATACAACGCGCGCACATGTTCGGGTCGTTCGACCGGGACGACACCTGCGGAGCCGACGATCGCGCGAGCGGCGTTATCGGCAGCGGCGATGCTGTCACTTTTCTGCTGAGCGGCCGCGGCCTCGCGCATGCGAGCGGTCGTGATCCCATCGCCGCGCGGATCGTCCATCTTGATGATGGCAAAAACGCCTGCGACCATCGCCACCAGGCCCGCCGCCATATAACCCGCGCGCCGGCCCTGGATCGCTTCGCGAACGGCTTTCCGTACGTCGATGTCGGTGAGATTCACGTTACTCCTTCAGCCTGCGACTCATGCCCCATAAGTGCATACACCATACCTGATTGGATGTAACGGCGGTGCGCCCTAGGGCTGATCTGGACGCCTTCAATATATCCTTATGTCTGGATCTATTGCGCTGAAGGCTTTGATGCCGCCTTTGAGATTCCATACTCGGGCAAAACCGGCTTCGCGCAAATATCTCACGGCGGCAGCGCTTCTTCCGCCCGATTTGCAATAGACGACAATCTCGTCCGCCGGATTCAGAGAGCGTGCGGACTCGGCAAAATCACCGAGCGGCAGCAAGGTCGCGCCGTGCTTTTCCAGATTTGCGATTTCCCACTCGAAAGGCTCGCGCACATCGATCAGCGTGAGTTCTGCGCCGGCCTCCAGTCGTTCCTTCAAAGCACTGGCTGTGAGTTCGGGTATTTCATCGGGATCCCGCTGGTTCAAGGGCGGCACTCCACAGAATTCCTCGTAGTCGATCAATCCGGTAATGGTCGGGGCCGTGCCGCACACCGGACAGTCGGTGTTCTTGCGCAACTGCAGCTCGCGCCAGCGAAAACGCAGTGCATCGAACAGGACCAGCCTTCCGATCAACGTGTCCGGCCGGCCGAGAATGAGCTTGATGGTTTCGAGCGCCTGGATGGAACCGATGATGCCGGGCAATGCGCCCATGACACCGGCCTCGGCGCAGTTCGGTACCAGGCCGGGTGGTGGCGGCTCGCGGAACAAACAGCGATAACACGGACCGCGCGTCGCATCGAACACGGACGCCTGTCCATCGAAACGCAGGATCGAGCCATATACGTACGGCTTGCCCAGCAGTACGCTGGCATCGTTGACCAGGTACCGGGTCGGGAAATTATCGGTGCCGTCGACGATGATGTCGTAGCGGCCCATGATCTCGAGCGCGTTCTCCCGCCGCAGCGCGTCGACCATGGGCACGACTTCGATTTCCGGATTCAAACGCTCGAGTTCCTGCGCGGCTACCACAGCCTTGTTCTGGCCGACATGATCGGTGCGAAACAACACCTGGCGCTGCAGGTTGCTGGCATCAACCGTATCGTAGTCGATGATGCCGATATGACCGACGCCCGCGGCAGCCAGGTACAGTCCGACTGGAGACCCCAGTCCGCCCGCACCCACGATCAATACGTGCGCCGCTTTCAACCTGGCCTGTCCTTCGAGGCCGACTTCCGTCAGGGCGAGATGCCGGCTGTAACGGCCCAGCTCATTGACCGAGAGCGGCGGATCGATTCCTCCCGCCACACTCGGCACAATCGTGATCACATCACTGGCGCCCAGCGTCGTGTCCATGCCTCTCAGATAGCGAACGTCATCATCGTTCAGATAGATGTTGACGTAGCCACGCAGTGCCCCACCGTCTTCAAACAAGTGGCGGCGAAGACGCGGGTGCTGCTCCACCAGTTTGTCCAGTGCCGACTGCACGGTATCTGCTTGTACGCTGATTTCGTCGGTGCCATCGGCCAGCAGCTGCAAGGGACCGGGTACTCGAATCCGGCTCATACGATAGTAGTCCGCACTTCGAGAAGCGTTGCACGATCCGGGTCAAGCGTCCAGAAGCGCAGGTCGCCACTAAGGGCATCGACGATGCCATACAGATAGCCCGGCCAGGCCAGGGCGTTGTCCGTCGCCGAAGCGCAGGCGCCGCCCTGCGGGTGTGAATGGAAAAACCCGACCAGCTGGAGCCCCGAGTCCAACGCGGCGCGCTCGAGCGAGCGCACGATCTCGGCAGGGATGAGGAACCGCTTTTCCGGACTGGACGCGGCGTTGGGCACGGTGATGATTGTGGCGATTTCCCACCACACTCCGTACTCGCAGCGGCCCAGGAGCGCGCCACACGCCTCCTGTGGTCGTGCTGCGCCAGCCAACCGGCGCAAGGCCGACAGCACGGAAGCTGGCGCGGATACCGCCGGCGGGCTGCCGACATTCGTGGGCTTCATCATGATCGGGAAAGATGCCGACCAGCTGGAATCAGCGTCAATCGCGCACGATCCGGGACTGGATCAGCGTTGCGTTTGCGATTGCAGCGCCGAGCTTGCCTTCGACGAACGCGCGTGCGGCACCGCCGGCCTGTTTTCGCGCGGACGTGGTTTTCACCAGTCTTGACAGCACAGCAGTAAGTTCAGCCGCGTCACGTACGATGAATCCGCCGCCTGCGTCCGCCAGCTCAGCTGCTTCGGCAGCGTTGGTGTGTTGTGGTCCGAAAATCACCGGAACGCTCAATGCCGCCGGCTCGACTACCGAGTGCACACCCGATCCCTGAAAAGCGCCACCGACGTACGCGAGGTCGGCGATTGCGTACAGATCCGCGAGCACGCCGACCCGATCGACTACGAGCGCGGCAGGCAGCGGCGCAGCGCTGCTTTCGACGTCGACGATTCGGGCGTGTTTGATGCCCAGCGCATCGAGCGCGGCTTCTTCGGCGCGCATATGCACTTCCGTCGGCTCGTGCGCAGCCACGATCAGTCGTGCCGTTTTGCCGGCAATGAGCGGTGCTACCGCCGCCAGCAGCCTGGTCTCATCACTCGGCCAGGTCGACCCGGCCACGATGGTCACAACCTCCGGGTCGCGCAGCCGATTCAACAGCGCCGTGTTGCGATTCAAGGATTGTACGCGCTGCCAGACCTGGTCGAAGCGGGCATCGCCCGTGACCTGGATGCGATCGCGAGCGACACCCAGCCGTTCGAAACGGAGCGCGGTTGCCGTATCGATGGCGCCCACCGCAGCGAGGCGCTGGTAGGAAGGTCCAAGAGCGTAGCGCGCGAGCGGCCGCAGCCGGCTCGAGTCCGGCGCCAGCACCCCATTCACCAGCATGGTCGGAATGCCGGCTTTTGCCGCGAGTCCGACCAAACCCGGCCAGATTTCCGTGCGCACGAATGCGATCGCAGCTGGACGCAGCGCCTGCAACGCTGCATACATGTCGGTGGTCGTGTCCCAGGGCAGGTAGGCCGAGACGTCGGCGCCGACCCGCTCGACGGTTCGATCGGCCGAAGGCGAGAAATGCGTAAACGCGATCTGCACGCCGGGCATCTGCGCGCGCAGTGCCCGCACAATCGCCTGGGTCATCAGACTCTCTCCGACTGACGGTGCGTGCAGCCACACGAGCGGCGCACCGGACCGGCGTTCGGTCCACGCACGGAACGTCGGCAGCGCCTGCGCGCGACCACTCACTCCCTTACGCAGCTTATGGTTGAACGGGGCGGCCAGGCTTACCAGCGGACGCGCCGCACGAATCAGCAAGTCATATATCATTCGATTAGCATTTCGTTCTCCGAGTGCAGCTGCGAGACAGATCAAGAAGTGAGGAGCGACGAGCGACGAGCGACGAGCGACGAGTATCGG
>JBBDWZ010000081.1:10207-39952 GCA_040902615.1 Gemmatimonadota bacterium
GGCTCGTCGCTCGTCGCTCATCGCTCCTCACTCCGTCTGTTTCCACAATCTACTCTCGCAGCATGATAACATTCTCGCTGGATTGTGCTGCAAACCCCATGTTGCAGCATGGCGCTGCTCACCACGTTGGTCGCTCGCGTCGTTGGCTGGACCGCGGGCGTGTTCTATCAGGTCGAAAAAGTCGGCGGGCCGCTGCCTGCCGGTCCGGTGCTGGTAACGGCCAATCATCCCAATTCCCTGCTCGATCCGCTGCTGGTTTTTCACACGGCCGGACGGCCGGCGCGGCCGCTGGCAAAGGCACCGCTCTTCGAGCAGGTGTTCGTGGGCTCGATGCTGAGAGCGCTGGGCGGGCTGCCGGTTTATCGCCGGCAGGATGATGCATCGCAGATGCATCGCAATGACGACACCTTCCGGCGCGCGATCGAAGCCCTGGTTCAGGGCGATGCAGTCCAGATCTTCCCCGAGGGCATCAGCCATTCCGAGCCATCGATGGTGCCGCTGCGCACGGGTGCCGCCCGCATCGCGCTGGGCGCCGAGGCCGCTGCCGATTGGAAGCTCGGCCTCGCGATCGTGCCCGTCGGCATCACCTATCGCAGGAAATCGCTGTTCCGCGGCCACGCGCTGGTCGTGATCGGCCAGGCGTTTACGATCAGCGATCTGAAGACGGCCTACGAAAACGACCAGACGGAATGCGTCCGTCTGCTGACCGAACGCATTACCGACCAGCTCCATGGAGTCACACTCAACCTGGCGCAACGCGAGGATCAGGAGCTGATCGAGACCGCCGAAGCGCTTTACGTTCGAGAAAAGGGCGTCAGCCGCCCGCGTGAACGAGATCCGCTGCAGGAGCGCATGCCGCGGCTGAAACGATTCGCCGATGGCCTGGCCTGGCTGCGCGCCAACGATCCCGAGCGCCACGACCGACTGGTGCAGGCCGTGCGCAGGTATCGCCAGCTCAGCTCGATGCTGGGAGTACGCGAAGGCGATGTTCCTCGCCGATATGATTTCCCGGGCGTCGCCGGTTACCTCCTGCGCGAATCACCGTTTCTTCTGCTGGGCGCTCCGCTCGCGTTGCTGGGCACCGCGCTCTGGTACCTGCCTTACGTGCTGCCCCGCCTCATTGTCAGTCGTATGAAACTCGACGTCGAAGCCATCGCGACTTACAAACTCGTGTCGGGCTTCTTCATCTGGCCGCTTTTCCTGCTGGTCTACGTCTACATCGCCTGGCGCATTGGCGGATTCTGGGCTGCGCTGGCAACCGGCGTAATCACACCCGCCCTGGGCTTCCTCGCCCTGGCCTGGCGCGAACGCTGGCAGCGCTTCCGCGAGGATGCTCGTCTGTTCTTTCGTGTGCTGTCTCGCCGGCAAGTCGCCGAGCGGCTCGCCGACGATCGCGCAACTCTCGCCCGCGAGTTCGATGAGATTGATGCTGCAGCGATGAGCGACGAGCGATGAGCGACGAGCGACGAGTAACGGCCCAAACGGCCCCGCTTCTGGTGAAATCGCTCTGACTACGTGCCGGCCGAATGTGGCCTCAGTCGGCTGGCCGGGACGGGCCCGTTGGGCTGTTACTCGTCGCTCGTCGCTCATCACTCTGTATCAAAGCCGATGTACCGAGCTATATTTTTCTGGTGAGGTATATCGGTAACAAGACCAGGCTTCGCGATTTCATCAATCGCGTGCTGCGAGCACGCGGGATCGTGGGTGGTAGCGCGTGCGATCCGTTCTGCGGTACCGCCAGCGTAGCCCGCTCGCTGAAACGCAAGGGCTTCCGCGTCATCGCCGGCGATGTGATGCAGTATGCGTACGTGTTTGGCCGAGCGTACGTCGAAACGGTTGACCGGCCGGCATCTCTTCCTCAGCTGATCCGATCGCTCAACGCACTCCCACCCGAGCACGGCTTCATCTCCGAGCACTTCAATCCGAGCGGTACCGCGGCGGCGGAGCACGGCAGGATGTATTTCACGCCCGAGAACGCCGGCCGCATCGATGCCATCCGCGGCTGGCTGCACGGTCAACATATGTCCGGCCAGCTCACCGACGATGCGTTTTATCTGCTGCTCGCTGCCTTGATCGAAGCCGCCGACCGGGTGGCCAACACGACCGGTGTCTACGCGGCGTTCGTCAAAAGCTGGCAGTCCAATGCCCGCCGCCCGCTCGAGCTTCGACTCGAGCCAACCGTGAGCGGAAACAGCTGCCATGCCTACCGACGGGATGCGCTCGAGCTGGTGAGCGTGCTGCCGAGCTTCGACCTGCTCTACCTCGATCCGCCCTACAACACACGTCAGTACCCCGGCTATTATCACATTCCGGAATTGATTGCACTGGGCTGGTTCGATGAGACACTGCCTTCACTGCGCGGCAAAACCGGCCTGCTCCCCGATGATGACAAGCGCAGTGACTGGTGCAGTCGCGGACGCGCTGAAACCGCTTTGGGTAACCTGCTCGCCGCCGCACACTGCCGCCACATTGTCCTGAGCTACAACACCGAAGGCATCATCCCGGAAGCGACCATCGTCCGTTTGTTGAAAGAACACGGCCGGAAGGAAACATTTCGCAGATACAGCCACGCCTATCGACGGTACCGGTCGGACTCCGATCACGCAGGAAGACAGTACAGCGGAAACGCCGTGAAGGAATACCTCTATTGTGTTTCGCGCTGAAGCTCCGTGAAGAACCCACTATGACGCAGAAACGCTGATGGTTACGCATTTGATGCGTGGCGCAGTGAGCGCGATCGTTGTAGTCGTCGCTTTTGCGGTGCCGACCGGTTATGCCGCAGCTCAACTCCCGCGTGTCCTCATCATCACGACCGGCGGCACGCTCGGACTGTCCGGCACGGAATTGACCCAGGCGGTACCGCAGCTGGCGCAAATCGCGGACATCAAGGTCGAAGAGTTCGTGCGGGTGGGCTCATCATCGATCCGGCCTGCGCATTGGATTGGCCTGTCCCGGCGAATCAACCAGGCGTTTGCGGCCGATCGCGGACTGGCCGGCATCATTGTCACACACGGCACGGACACCATGGAAGAGACCGCGTTTTTCCTGCACCTCACGGTGAAGGATGAACGGCCAGTCGTGGTGACTGGAGCGATGCGTGGGCCCACCGCAATCTCGGCAGATGGTCCGGCCAACACCGTGTCCGCCGTCAGAGTGGCAGTTGCGCCCAAAGCACGCGGACAAGGAGTGCTGGTCGTGCTCAACGACTGGATTCACAGTGCGCGCGACGTCCGCAAGATGGACAGCAATCGGCTGGACACGTTCCGTTCGGAGTGGGGGCCGCTCGGCCTGGTGGATTCGGATCGCGTGGTGTTCCAGCGCAGCCTGGTCGGCCGGCACACAACGGCATCGGAACTCACGCTGCCGACGGACACAATTCTGCCCGATGTACCGATCGTAGCCGATTACTCGGGTAATGACGGCAGCGCCATCCGCGCGCTTGCGGAGAAACGGGTCGCCGGCATCGTGGTGCAGGCTTTTGCCAACGGGCGCGCCAGCCCGGGCGCGACCCAGGCCATGCGTGATGTGTCGGCCTCGGGAATTCCGGTCGTGCTGGCGTCGCGGGTACCGGAGGGGCGCGTGATGGATCGGGAAGGAACGATCATTACGGCCGGCGATTTTTCGCCGCAGCGGGCGCGCGTGCTGCTCATGCTCGCTCTCCTGCGGACACGTGATCCGGCCGAGCTGCGCCGGCTCTTTATCAGCTACTGACTCCAGCCAACGATCGATATGAGTTTTGGCGCTGACCTGAAGCGACGTCACGTAGTACAATTCCTCGAGGCTCTCTGGATACCCGCCCTTTGTGGCGCCTGCCTCGCGCTGTCCGCGGTTCTGCTCGGACCGTTCAGCGTTCTGTTCGCATTGCTGCTGAACGCGTTCGTCCGGTCACAAGTCGCGGGCTTCGCGCAGGTGAAGTCGGTGCAACTCCCAGGATCGTACTACCGTCTGCGCCGGCTCGAGCGAGGCGGCGCCATCTATCGGTATCTGGGTATTCGGTTCTTCAAGCGGTTGATGACCAGCAAACTGTATCGCCGGATCAATCCGGATTTCAGATTCAGGCAGTGGTCAGATAGCCCACGTGACCTTCTTGATCGAATGCAAAGTGCTGAGGGCGCGCACCTGACAGCGTTTCTTCTGATGCTGACGTGCAGCTGCGTAGGCCTGGCGATGGGCTCGGTGAGGGCGGCGTTCTGGCTGTTCGTGTTCAATCTGATCGGCAACGGCTATCCCGTAATGCTGCAGCGCTATAACCGCGGACGGCTGGAACGAATCACGGCCCGAACCAGGATTCCGTGCCTCGCGCCATCAAGCGGTAGTCGTCGTCATCGAACGACCGCCAACTTCACGAGTTGACGTCCGTCTCGGCGAAATCACTGCCAACATACAACAGCGGTTCTCCCGTGAGCCGAGCGGCGGCGTACGCCAGGCAATCACCAAAGTTCAGACCCGTGGCCTGCCGGCCTTTGCCATACTTACGAAACGCATGGACCGCCTCCCGCCAATGCAGCTCACCAAACGGAATCTCCTGTATCGCAAACTCATCGAGCATGCGCTCGAGAATCCCTTCAGCGGAGTCGCCCAGACGCGCGCGCAATACGATCCCCGTTTCGGCCAGCGTGGGTGTGCCGATTCCATTCGTATCCTGAGCTGCAAGCGACTCCACCAGGGCTTCGTGCCCCGACTCGCGAAAGACAATCGCCAGCAAGACTGATGAGTCCAGGATCACACGCCCCCCTCGCCGTATCCAAGGATGCGCTCGCGCTCCGCGCGATCGGGGGCTCGGCCCATCTGGTGGGCCGGCACCCTCGGCCAGACTTCCCGCTCCAGGAAACTCTTCAGACGTTCCGCGCGATCGCCCAGGGACACCCGATACCGCAACCGATTGCGCCGCTCCACCAAAGCCTGCCGGATCGCCTCGGTCTTGGATTCACCGGTAATTCGCGCGATTTCGTCGACCAGCCGCTCTACCTGGGTGTTCTTGATATTGAGGGCCATTTTTACACCTTGGTGTATGAATTACACCATTATAGCCCAAGACAGTACGAGAGCCTAGCGTGTCGACCGCCGGTCCTGGGATCGGCCGAGTTCCACGGCGCTGACACGACCCTGCTGTAAGATTCCTCCGGCCCAAGTCATTGGTAGAGCATGGGACCCAGAGCACAGGAGGCGGCCTTCGACCTCGAGGCACTGTATTGCGAGCACGCTGACGCGGTGTTCACGCTGGCCTGGCGCATCACCGGCTCGCGGGAAGACGCCGAAGATGTGCTCCAAGACCTGTTCGTCGGGCTGCCCCGTGCGCTGGCGAGCTATCGCGAGCAGGGCCGCTTCGAGGGCTGGCTGAAGCGAATCGCCGCGCGCCTTGCTCTCATGAGGCTGCGCGCGGCCCGGCGCCGCAGCGAGGTCTCACTGCAGGATACCGGCGACCTGCCGCTCATCCGTGCACCCCATCCGATAGCCGCGATTGCTCTGGAGCGCGCCATCCAGTCTCTGCCCGAGCCACTGCGCCTGGTGTTCGTGCTGCGTGAAGTGGAGGGGTTCAGTCATCAGGAAATTGGCGACCTGCTCGGTATCTCCGCGATCAATTCTGCCACCCGGCTGAATCGCGCGTGGACCGCTCTGCGAAAGAGGGAATCATGATGTTCCACCCGGCATTGCATCATCTGCGCGCGTTTGCCAGCGATGACCTGCAGGCAACGGCGCGCGCGGAGGCTGCGCGGCATCTGGCCGGTTGCCAGCGCTGCCGCGATCAGCTGTCGTGGATCGAGTCCGTACGATCCTCATTGCAGTCGGCACCGGTACTTGCCGCGCCGGACGTCTCCTGGGCGCGCATCCGCAATCGCGTGAACCTGGGCGATGTCGTGCTGCTCGCCGCTGCCGACGCTACGTGGCAGCCGGCGCCTGTGCGCAGCCGGGCCGTCGCCGCGGCGCTGTTTATTCTTGTCCTGACCAGTGGTGTGGCTGCACTGTTGACCGAACGGGATGCGTTGAAAACCTGGTTCAATCCAACCATCAACGATCCCGTTGAAGCACCCGCCGCCGTGACGCCCGCGGCGCCACCGGGAGCGCCCGCGCCATTACCGATTACCACACAGCTGGCGATTGCGCCCGAACAGGGGCGGTTGTCGGTAAGTATTGCGGGTCCCCACGCGCTACTGCGCGTGCGTGTGCGCATCGGTGATCAGCCTGACCTCGAGGTCGAAGCCACGGGTGCGGCCGGACAGGGTCGCTTTCGCACCGGACCCGGGCGACTGACGGTCGAGCAACCGGGTGGCGGTGATTTGCTGCTCACGCTGCCGCGCGCGGCCGCGCACGTCGTCGTGATGATCGATGGCCGTACGCTGTTGGTGAAGGAGCGCTCCCAGGTACGACTCCTGGTGCCTGCGGATACGAACGGGCCCGAGTTCATTTTGCCGGTTCGACCGGTTCGACCGGTCCGGTAAGCAATGCTGCATTGGCTGTTGAGTCTGGCGCTGCTGAGTGAGGGCGCCGCCATCCAGGGGATTGTGCGGGCCGAGCGTTCGCTCGAACCCATCGCAGGGGCCACCGTATCGCTGCCCGAGCTGAGGCGATTGGTGATTGCCGATGCCAAGGGCTACTTCGTGCTGTCCGACGTGCCGGCCGGCCGCTGGCGCGTGCAGGCTGCCGCGCTCGGCTATGAATCGCATACAATCACGATCACCAGCGACGGCACAAGCGCAATCCGCCTCGATTTCGACCTGGTCGTTCGACCCATAGTGATTCCCGGCGTTTCCAATCAACCCATACAACAGACTGCAGAAACCACCGTGAGCGCGCCCGCCACGGCGGGTCCGCCCGCCACGCGCATCGAGGGCGCTGCGCTGCGCCTGGTTCCCGGGTTGGCCGAATCCGATGTACTGCGCGCATTGCAGGTATTGCCCTCCATACATGCGATGTCGGATTTCTCGACCGCCCTGTACGTGCGAGGTGGCGCGTCCGATCAGAATCTGATCACGCTGGACGGCATCCAGCTGTTCAATCCGTACCACGTCGGCGGGATCTTCAGCGCCATCGGCGCGTCGGCCGTGTCTACAGTCGACGTGTGGGCCGGTGCACAGCCTGCGCGCACGCCCGGCGATCGACTGTCCAGTACGGTTGCGATTCACACGCGCGATGGCGGGCGCGATCAGGTGCGCACGGAAGGATCGATCGGCCTGCTCTCGACCACATTGGGCGTGGATGGTCCGATCAACGGCGGCAAAGGCGGTTTCCTGATCGCGGGCCGGCGCACGTACATCGATGCGGCGGCCGATGCGGCGCGCGCGCTCGGCCTGATTTCGGCCACCGTGCCGTACGGTTTTTCCGACCTGTATGCCAAGGTGACCCACGGCGTAGGCGTGCTGGGCTCACTCTCGATTTCGGGGTACCTCGATCGCGAAAAGTTCGATATCACCGACGAGATGCGCGAGGAGTTCAATGGCGATGTGGACTTCCACTGGGGCTCGAAGATGCTGTCGGCAGCGCTGCGGCAGCCGCTCAGTACCGCGCTGCTGCTCGAGCTGCGCGCCGGCTACACCGACTTTGTCGGCAATTTCCGGGGCTACGACATTGGTGGCGGTGCCCAAGGCGATACCACTACCATCCGCGCCCACAGCATCACGCGCGATGTGCTGGCCAGCGCGGACCTGACCTGGTACAACCGCGCGCACACGACCCGCTTCGGCATCCAGCTCGATCATTTCCGTTTTGCCCACGCCGTGGACGCAGGCGTTCTCGAAGACGAGACGATGCCGAACTTCGATCGCGCGGATCGTGTGAGCACCGCTGCCGCCTACGTCGAAGACCAGTGGCAGCTGGCCGATCCGCTCGAGCTGCGACTGGGCGCGCGCATGCTCGAAGCCGGTCGGCTTGGTCACGTGCTGCTCCCGCGCGCCGGTGTGCAGTGGCGCGCCAACACGCATTTCACGCTCTCCGCCGGTGGCGGCCGCTATGCCCAGGCCATGCGCAGCATGCGCGATGAGGAATCGGTTGTGTCCAGCATAATGGCCTACGACTTCCTGACGGTTCAGCCCGAAACCGCCGGCCTCGCGACTGGTGAGGACCTCGTGCTCAGCGCAGAGTGGACGGCACCGCGCACCGCCATTCGCATTGATGCCTATGGAAAGCGGATGCACAACCTGGTGCTGCCTGCCGAGCCGAACGATCCGCTCGATGCCCCGCCCTTTATCAACGAAACCTATCGCGTGGGCTCGGGCAAAGCGCTTGGCATCGAGTTGCTGGCCCGCCATCACATCGGCAAGAACGAGTTGGCATTGTCATATGCCTTTTCGCGATCGGAGCGAACCGCGGACGCCGATGTGTATGTCCCGCGCTTCGAGCGGCGACACGTGCTGGATGCATCGGCTACGCGGACCTGGGGCGGCAGCGGCATACTGAGCGCGCGCGCGGTTCTGGCCAGCGGCCAGCCCTACACGCCCGTCGTGGGCATGACCTCGCTCTTTGAGTACAACGCAACAAACAACCGCTGGGAGGGCGAAACCTTCGGACAGCTGATTCTGGGAGAACACAACGCGGCGCGCATGCCGGGCTACTTCCGGCTCGACGTCGCGGCGCGCAAAACCTACCGGAAGCACTGGTTCGGTCAGGATGGGACCATGACGCCCTACCTGCAGATCCTGAACGTGCTCAATACAAAGAACGCGTTGATCGCCGATCGCCAGGCCTATGAGCGGCATGAGCGGCCAATCATGCGTTTCGCGCCGCAGTTCCCATTGCTGCCCAGCTTCGGGCTCGAGTGGAAGTTCTGATGTCGATGCGAATGGTGATGGTTCTGTGCGCGCTCTCGAGCGTGGCCGCCTGCGAGCGCGCGCCCACGCCGATTGAATTTCTCGGCGACCAGATCGTGCTGAATTCCGTGATCAACGCGGGAGCAGCACAGGCTGCAGTTCTGCTCGTGCGAGTAGTGCCTGATTCCAACTACCGCAATCAATCCGTAGCCCGCCCATTGCCCGGTGCCATCGTCACCTTGAGCGACGGCACCAACAGCTCCACGCTTCCGCCCAACCGCACTCCCGGTCGCTGCTCCTATCCGCTCTACGCGGGACAGCAGGACAGCGCGCTCGTGGGGGGGTGTTACGCGGGCAGCGTGGCGGGCGGTGTGCGTACGGGCGTGACTTATTCACTCGACGTGCAGCTGCCCGATGGCAAACGGATCCACGGCACGACGACCGTGCCCGCGCCACCCACCCTGCGATCGCCGGCCAGCGGCGATACACTGCAGGTAGCCGGTCCGCCTGACTTCAATCCCGCACCCGTGCTCGTCAACTGGACCACGGTCGTTCCTGCTCCGCTGGTGCACCTCGTGATGTTCCTGCCCAACCTTCCCTGCGAGGCGCACATGCGCCAGCCACAGAATGCCGATGGCAATCTGAGGATCGATGCGACCGGCCGCGATTCCGTCACGTTCCGTCTTAGCGCGCTCGATTGCGGTGACCAGAACATCGAGCGTCGCCCTCGCTTCGACGCCCAGCTCGTGCTGACCGTCTTCGACGAGAGCTACGCGCGGTACGACAAGGAGTTCAGCAGGAGCAGCGGTGTGCGCAGCCGTTACGCAGCGATCGGCATCACTGGAGCGGTCGGAGTTTTTGGCAGTGCGGCAACCGTGAGACTGCCCGTGGTGCTGGTCAGGCAGCGCTGACTCAGCGTTAGAGCAGCGCATGGAAGCGGGGATCGTCGCGAATCGGGTCCCAGATCGGATTTGCGCGCAGCTGATGGTTGGAGATGTCCCCCGGTTCCGCGAGCTGCTTTTGAATCAGAGCGCACACGCATGCGCTTCGTCAGCATCGGTACTATTCATTGAAGCGCCAAACAAGATCGTCCGCTTCAGGAGGCATTCGTGATCACCACACTCGTTGCGTTTTCGCTCGCGCTGGCGCAGGCCACTCAGGCGCAACCTGCGACGCGCTCCCCGGTCACGCCGGAAGGCGTGGACGCCTTCGTCCTGGCCGAGATGGCACGGCAACATATCCCCGGCGTGTCGCTCGCTGTCGTGAGAGCGGGGGAGGTCGTGAAGGCGAAGGGTTACGGTTTCGCCGACATCGAACGCCGTGAGCCGGTGACCCCGGAAACGGTCTTCAAGATCGGCTCTGTGAGCAAGCAGTTCCTCGCCACGGGGATCATGCTTTTAGCCCAGGAGGGCAAGCTTACCGTCGACGATCCATCTCGAAGCACCTCGACGGCACTCCCACGTCATGGGGCTCGATCACGCTGCGCCACTTCCTCACGCACACGTCAGGTGTCCAGCGTGAGGGACCGGCGTACAACAAGGGCAAGGTGCAGGCGGACAGTGTGATCGTGCAGTCCGCTTATGCGAAGCCGCTGCAGTTTCCGACGGGGTCGAAATACGCGTATTGCAACGTATGCTACTTCGCGCTCGCCGATGTGATCGCGCGGGTATCGGGAACGCCATGGGATGTGTTCCTCACGCAGCGCGTCTTCGCGCAGCAGGGAATGACGTCGACGCGGACCACGATGACGGATCCCGTTCCGCGCAGCGCGAAGGGCTATGAATGGCGCGAAGTGTCCTTCTTGCGCAAAGCGCGCTACACGGTCGCCCAACAAAACACTGCGTTGCGGCCGAGTGGCGCATTCCGCTCGACGGTGCTCGACCTCGCGAGGTGGGACGCCGCGCTCTATCGCGACGACGTGCTCACGCGCGTGAGTCGTGAGGCGATGTGGGCCCCGGCGAGACTCACCGATGGGACGACATCCTGGTACGGCTTCGGTTGGTTCGCCGATTCGCTCTATGGCCGTCGATGGGTGGGCCACGGTGGTAATGTGAATGGCTTCAGCGCGGCAATGACCCGCTTCCCCGATGACAGCCTGACGGTGATCGTGCTCACGAACAAGGACGGCGAGAACCTTGTCGAAATCGCGGACCAGGTCGCGCGCGTGTACTTGCTGGTGAAAGCGGAAGCGCTGCTGCGTGACCGGCTGATACGGGACAACGACTCGCTCGAAGTGCACACGCGGCTGGCCAGCCTGTATCTGTCACATCAATCGTATGTGAAGGCGCTCGAGGTTCTCGAACAGATTGTACAAAGGCGACCAACCGACAGGTGGGCACTGCTTCAGTTGGGGTTCCTTGGAGCGGAGGCCGGCATTGCCCTGGATCGAGCGGAAAGCGCGCTGACGGCATATCTGGCGCTCCCGCCGACATCAGGTCGAGGGCCAGGATCGGGCTATCCGCTCGCTCACTATCGGCTAGCGCTCATCTACGAGCAACGAAAGGAATTCGGCAAGGCTCAAGCAGAGCTGGCGACGGCTCTTCAGCTGAATCCCGAATTCAAGCTCGCCCGCGAGGCGGAACAGCGTTTGCGCGGACGCAATCCGTAGGTCGCGGGTTCGAAACCCACTTTCCAGTCGGCTTCGCCTGCGATCCGCGACAACGCGCTGGGTGAACTGGAGATTTCGATCTGGCTAAACGAGCACCTCGGCGCCCAAGCCGCCCGCTGGTCAGAGGCTGCGAGCTCGATCCGGTGATCAAGCGGATTTTCCAGAGAGTGATGTCGGTCGAGTTGCTGGAGGCGTTTCACCGCTCACATCCCGCGCGGTACGCGAGCGTGGACTCGACGGTGCTCCAGCGCGTGAGCGGCCATACGCCGCCGTTTCGGACTGATGTCCTCGCCACGCTGCGTGACGAGGCCAACTACCGCGACCTGCTGGCGCTACTGGACGCATCGCGCGGCCTGCTTGCCTGGCGGGCCAACATGCTGACCTACGTGCGTTCGGCCAAAGAACGAATCGTCACGGAGGTGGGAGAGTAGTGCGGCGCTGGTGCGCCATTTCTGCATCGATTGTGGCCTGCGTCTACCGCGACCTGGATTTCCCGCGATAACGCGACGGTTCCGAGAGCGTAATGCGCTCGTTGCGCCAGGTCGATCATGACATCATGATAGTGTGATGCCGGCGAAAGTGACCTGGGAGACTGTACGGGAACTTGCACTCGCGTTGCCTGACGTCGAGGAGGCAACCTCATGGGGAGCACCGGCCTTCAAGCGCAAGGGCAAGATGTTTACGTGTCGCCCGACGCATAAATCGGCCGAACCCGACTCGCTCGTGGTATTGCTCGATTTCATGGAGCGCGACTTGTTGCTGCGCGTCGCGCCCGAGACGTACTATCTCAAGCCCCACTATCAGAATTATCCCTGCGTTCTCGTCCGCCTGGGTAACATTCGCAAAACCGCGCTGCGCGAGCTGCTCGTTGATTCCCACGATTACGTGAAGCACAAGAGGAAGCGCTAGCTATCGCCACGCGGCGATGGCAAGCATAAGCCAGCCGATCAGGAACGACACACCGCCAATCGGTGTGATCGCGCCGAACCAGCGCGGCGCACCAAATGCCAGGCCGTACACCGTTCCACAGAAAATCAGGATACCAATGACGAAGAGCCAGCCGCTGGCGCGACTGGCTCCTCCCGGAAACTTCTCGACCGCCCAAGCGGCCGCGATCAGTGCAAACGCGTGGTAGATCTGATACCGCGCCGCCAGCTCGAACTGCACCAGCCGCTCAGGCTCGAGCCGCGCTTTCAACGCATGCGCGCCAAACGCCCCAGCCGCAACCGCCAAAAACGCGAAGACCGCTCCCAACGCAAAGAACGTCCGCCCCAAAATCCCCCCGATCCGCGATCCGCGATCCGCGATCCGCGATCCGCGATCCGCAATCCGCAATCCGCGCCTAATTTTTCTTCGGACGTGCGTTGTACTTCTCGTACAGACGCGTATGGCGATCGTCGAACTTGATGCGTTTGCCGTCAATGAACACTTCGCTCACGATGCTGCGAATGTCGAGCGGATCACCACTCGTGACAAATACGTCGGCGATCTTGCCGATTTCAATCGTACCGACGCGATCGGCAACACCCCAGATCTGAGCCGGATTGATCGTAAGTGCCTGCATCGCGGCATCCAGCGGCAGGCCGTACGCAGTTGCGAGAGCGGCGTGATACGGCACGTGCCGCGCATTGGAGCCATCGCCGGTGGAGAAGGCGATCTTCACACCCGCGCGGTGCAACACACCCGGGTTGGCGAACACCGCATCGTACGGCACATCGGCGGCCGGAGCCGACTGGATCGAACCCAGGATCACCGGTACGCCACGGCGAGCCAGCTCACTGGCAACCTTGTAGCCTTCATCGCCACCGCTGATGACGATCTTGATGCCGAAATCGTCGGCCAGCTTGAAGGCGCCTTCGATCTGCTCCTTGTTGTCAGCCATCACGATCGCCGGCGCCTCGCCGGAGAACAGCGGGCGCAGCCCCTCCAGCTGGATATCGAGCGTCCGGCTGCCGCCATCGCGCACACGATCGTAGTCCTTGGCGCGCGTGAGGTACTCGCGTAACTCGGCGATCTGCTGCGCCGTGCGCGCCGCTGCGTCCCCTTCCGGCTCGCCCCCGCCACCACCACGCCCACCGCGGCCACCACCGCCGCCGGAGCGCGGGTAGTTGATGATGTAGCCCGCGACCGGCTTCACGGCCATCTCGTCCTGCGTCCAGCCATCGAGGTGAATCAACGCTGCCTGTCCGGAGATCATCCCGCCGCTGGGCGCGGTGATCACCGTAGTCACACCGTTCACGCGCGAGACCGCGATCAGCTCGCTGCTCGGATTCACCGCGGTAAGCGCCTTCATGTGCGGATTGTAGGTGCCCAGCTCAGTGACATCCTGCGTCGCCGCAACCGAGCCGATCTCGGACAGACCCATGTCGGTCTGCGAGTCGATCATGCCCGGATACACGAACTTGCCGGCTGCATCGATGGTCGTTGCACCCGCGGGCGCCTGCACATTCGCGCCCACACCCGCGATCTTGCCGTTCTGTATCAGCACGTTGGCACCCGCCAGCCGCTGCCCAGTCATGGTGACAACGGTTCCGCCGCGCAGGAAGTACGTACCCGCCGTCCCCTGACTGGCCTGCGCATTCAATGATGCTGGCAACAGTGCGGCTAGAATGAGCAGCGGCGCCGCCCAGCTCGTCGCTCGTCGCTCGTCGCTCCTCGCTTTCATGGCAGCACCCCATCGGTGGTAGTCACCAGCGTACGGAGAAGCTTCTCCAGCGTCATGGCCTGATCGCGGTCGAAATAGACCTTGCCTTCGATGATCGTCATCTCGACTCGTGATGCCGGTGCGAACGGATGGCCGTTGAAGATTGCGACATCGCCGTCCTTGCCGACTTCGATCGAGCCGGTGCGCTGGTCGATGCCCATCTGCCAGGCCGGATTGATCGTGATCATCCTGAGTGCTTCCTCTTCTGTGGCGCCACCATACTTGATCGCGATTGCGGCTTCCTGATAGAGACGGCGCACGCGTTCATCGCTGTCCGAATTCATTGAGACGTTGACACCACGCCTGGCCATCAGCGTCGCATTGTGCGGGATCGCGTCCCAGGCTTCCATCTTGTAGGCCCACATGTCGGCAAACGTGGATGCGCCCGCGCCATGCTTCGCGATCTCATCGGCAACCTTGTAGCCCTCGAGCACGTGCTGGAAAGTCTTGATCCGGAAGCCGAAGTCTTCCGCCACCTTCATCAGCATCATGATCTCGTCTTCGCGATAGCTGTGCGCATGCACCCAGATCTTGCCATCGATGATGTCGGACAGGGCTTCCAGCCGAAGATCACGGCGCGGCATGAGTGCGGTCTTGTCGGTCTTCACTGCCTGGTTGTAATCGGTCCAGCCTTTCTTGTACTTCTGCGCTTCGGTAAACCACCAGCGCAGCGTCTGCTCGACTCCCATGCGGGTGGCCGGGAAGCGACGCTCCTGCCCGGCCTGCGGTGTGCTGTTCGAGCGCTTCGGGTTTTCACCGAGCGCAAACTTGACGATGCGCGGTGCATCATCGATCAGCATCTCATCCGGTGTCGTGCCCCACTTGAGTTTGACCAGAGCCGCCTGGCCGCCCACCACGTTCGCGCTGCCGTGCAGCACGTTCAGCGTGGTCGTGCCGCCGGCCAGTGCGCGATAGATGTTCAACGCATCGGCGCGAACCTCGATCTTCACTTCCGGCGTAACCGACTCGGCGCCTTCATTCAGGCCGGTATCCATGCCGAGGTGGGAGTGCGCATCGATGATGCCCGGCATGATGTATTTGCCCGTGCCATCGACGATACGCGTGCCCGCCGGGATGTTCACGTTGGTGCCAACTGCCGTGATCTTGCCGTTCTGAATCAGCACTGTGCCATTCTGAATCGTGCCGCGCGTAACGGTGAGGATGGTCGCGCCTCGAATCGCGATGTTCTGCGCCTGCGCGCCAGCTCCCGCCAGCCCATTCGCGAGGATGCCGACCAAGAGCACAAACGCCCGCCAGCCCCCAAGCTTCCCGTACACTCGATTCATTCTCATTGTCCCGGCCCTCCTCCACGGCGACCCTGCGCCGGTCCAGGTTCACGAATGTCGAATTTCCGGCCCTCTACAAACACGTGACGGATGCGGCCACTGCGATCGAACAGATCGCCTTCCGTAACGACCAGGTTGGCCAGCTTGCCCGCTTCAATGGTCCCCGCGAGCCGACCCACGCCCAGCAATTGCGCGGGTGTCGTGGTCAACGCTTTCAGTGCCTCGTCAGCGGACAGGCCGGCATCGATCGCGTTACGGACGCGCTCCCGGAAATCGGCTGGACGCTGCATTCCGAAGCTGGTGAGCGCGAACGGCACGCCGGCCTTGGCCAGGGCGGCCGCATTGCCGCGGACTCTGCGTGCCGCGGCCGAATCGGCATTGGCCTTCACAGTGTCGCGTCCCGTGACCGGTGCCACGTTCAATTCCAGTGCGCGGCCGGTCACGGCGTCCGGCCTCGGGAACTCCAGGCTGACCATCACGGGCTTCGCTTCCTTAGCCAATGCGCCGGCCGCGAGGAATCCTTCCTGTGCGCCCAGGATCGCGTAGTCCAGGTTGAGCCGCTTCGCCAATGCGATCGCGCGATACAGATCATTCTCACGCGATGCATTGATCCAGACCGGCATCTTTCCGGCCGATGCCGCAATCAGCGCCTCGCGTTCGGCATCTCGAACCGGCCGGGGTCCCCGTACCGGATCACGCTCGAACGCATCGGCTGCGCGCTGCTGATAGGCGGCATCGCTGAACGCCTGCTCGAGGTATGCGATCGCTCCCATCTGCGTCGACGGATAACCGCCGCGTCGGGTCGTCATCGCGACCTGCACCGCAACCGGCGAGCGCAGTGTGGCCGAATCGACCGACGTACCGGCCAGAGTCAACACCGCGGTTTGCCCGGCGATCAGTGATGGCTCGTAGGCCAGGCCGACCATGGTCACGCCCTGCGCGCGCGCCGCTTCGACATCGGCAGCTCGCAACTGAACGGTGTTGGTCGCCAGGCGTGTGGGCTGGATTTCGGGAATCACATCGCGCGCACCCGGCGCGGCCTGCGCCTGACGGCCTTGCGTGAATTGCGTGGGCGTGCCCTGCGGCGGACCGCCCCGGCCACCGTCGGCGGCGGGCGCTCTCATGCCCAGCTGGCTGGCCGCGTCGATCAGTCCGGGATACACCGTGTGATTGGTGAGGTCGAGTCGCTGCAGGTCCGTGGGAATATTGACCTGCGCGCCGACCGCGACGATCCGTCCGTCGCGCACGACCACGGTACCGCGCTCGATCACGCGTCCCGGTGCCGTCACGATGCGGACGTTGGTCAATGCATACGAGTTTGGTGGCGCGGTGCCCACCTGCGCTTCGATCGGCGCGGCGATGAGCAAAGCAGCACCCAGGGTCGCAAACCACGCGGTTCTGGGCATGTCGTGGCGCTCCGTGCTTTTGGAAAACCAGGGATGGAAACCGCAGTTTAGACAGGCGCCCGCGAAAGAGTCAAGCGGCAGAGGTCTGGGGTGCGGCCGGGCTATCGCTCACGCCTTCGCGAATTAGTTGTGCAATAGAACGGGGACCAATCATGCCGTTCTGCGCCGTAGCCTTCAGCGCGGCCTCCAGCTGCGCCATTTCTTCCGGCGTGACTTCCTTGCCGATCAGCATCATCACCGGCGGCCGTGGCTCGGTCGAATGCGCACGCAGCTGACAGACGACCTCGAGCCCACGCCCGCGTCCCGGCAGCAGCAGATCGATCACGGCGGCGGAAACCCCTTCTCGAACCAGTTTGCTGGCCTCGCCAACATCATGCGCGCGGACGGCGGTCGCTCCGGGTCCGGTCAGCGCGTCATTCAGGATCCTTCGGACGTGCGGGTCGTCATCGGCAATCAGAATCGGCCGCGTGTTGTCGCGGGCAACCAGCGTCCGGATGCGTTTCACCGCTCGTTCCACATAGAGCGGCTTGGACAATAGGTGGAACGCCCCGAGGTCGAGGGCATCCGGCAGCTCGCCGTCGCGCACGAGCAGCATGACGCGCAATTCCGCAGTGCCCGGATCAGCCTGGAGCGCGGTGATAGCACGCCAGGTCCCCAGTTCTGGAGTGTTGGTGTCGAGTGCGACGAAATCGGGCGATTCGGTGCGTGCGATGGCGGCGACGCGCGCCGAGTCAGTCGTCGCGATGACCCGCACGATGCCCGCCAGCTCAGAGGTCGTCCGTGCAGCCAGTCCGTCCGAGCCCGCCAGCAGCACCACGGAGGGAAGTTTCTTGACGGTCGCCGGTTGCACCGACCGAACCGCACTCGGCAGCGTCACCGTGAATTCGGAGCCAGCGCCGACTTCGCTTTCCACCTGGATATCGCCACCCATCAGGTTTGCAAAGCGACGCGCGATGGCCAAACCCAGGCCGGTGCCGCCGGTCGCGCGCGACAATCCGCCTTCGACCTGGTAGAACTCTTCGAAGATGCGCTCGCGCTGCTCAGCCGGGATGCCTGGACCGGTGTCACGCACGCGCAGCTCCACAGTATCACCGGTCACACCGTACGCTGCGACCACGCCGCCGGTCTGCGTGAATTTGACCGCGTTGGAAAGCAGGTTGATCACGATCTGCGTCAAGCGCGTTTCATCTGCGATCACACACGCGCGCATACCGGGATCGCCAATCTGCTCGACGGTCAGCGTGAGCCCCTTCCCGGTCGCCATTGGCATGATCTGCTGTACCGCACGCTCGACAATGGAACCCGCTTCCAGCTCGACCAGCACCAGGTCCATGCGGCCGGCACCGATCTTGGCCAGGTCCAACACTTCATTGATGAGGCCGAGCAGGTGTCGCGAGGTTTCCCGCACGCGCGTGACCATCGCACGCTGGTCCGCGTTCAACGCGCCTTTCACACCCAGATCGAGCAGATCGGAATAACCCATGATCGCATTGATCGGCGTGCGCAGTTCATGGCTCATCACCGCCAGGAACTGATCCTTCGCCTTGGTGGCTTCACGCAGCTGCTGGTTGACTTCCTCCAGCACTTCAGCCTGGCGGCGCAGCTCACGGTTGGTGTGGCGCAGCATCTCCGCGTACTGATGCTCATCGGAGACGTCGCGCAGCACCATCGCGGCGCCGGTGGCGCGGCCGTCCGGCGTAATGATCGGACCGGCGCTGACCGAGAGATGCCGCTCGGCACCCCACTCCGTGCGCACAATCAGCGTCGAGCGTCGGATGCGATCGCCGCGCAGCGCGCGTGACATGGGGAATTCGTTGGGCGCCAGCGGACGCCCTTCCGCGGTCGTGATGTTGAAGGTCGTGGCCCAGTTCTCCAGTGCCAGCGATTCGAGACCGCTGCCGAACAGCTCTTCGGCCGCCTTGTTGTAACGTTCGATCCGCCCATCCGCGTCGACCACGATCACGCCGTCGGCCATCTGATCGAGCACCGCGGCAAAGCGCAGTGCTTCCCGCCGTGCACGCTCGCGCTCATCCTCGAGTGAGCTGAACAGTTCCGCAGTGCGCAGCGTCGCCGCCGCCGGTGCGGCCATCCCCTGTGCAAACGCAATCGCGCCCGGATCGAACTGGCGCGGCTCACCGTAGACTTCCCAGGTCGCCACACCCACCATGTGCCCTGCGATCAACAGCGGCATCGTCACCGTGGATGCCGCACTCTCTGCTCCACCGGAAACGGCTGCAATCGGACGGCCGGCACTGGCAACCTGCGCCATCTCGACGTGCGGCTCACCGGTTGCCACCGCTTCCGCGATGGTCGGCAGCAGCGCGACCGGCGCCCGCACCTGGCGGATGTCTTCGTTCTTCAGGCGCTCGGTCGCCGGACCCACGTTGCGGAAGATGATGCGGCGGCGGCCCACCAGTACTTCGCCCTCTTCCTCGAAGGTGTAGAGGGATGCGACATCCGCCTCCAGGATTTCGGCGACACCGCCGAGAAACCGCTCGACTACATCATCAGGATTGAGGGAGGTGGAGAGCCGCTGGGATGCGCGCTGAGCCGCTTCGAGCTGCCCGGCCATCTCACTGGATTCGCGGGCACGCTCGCGCGCCTCGAGCGCACTGGTGCGTGCTGCATCCTCGGCCACCTGCCGGCGCGCGATCTCCTCACGCTGTTTGCTGATGGTACGGCGCAGGAACAACAACAGGAACGTCAGCGTCACCGAGACCACGATCCCGATGACCCAGGTCGCAATGCGCTGCGTATGCAGAATCCGCAGATCGAGCGGCTCGTACGCCCCCCGCACGGTCCACTTCGTGTCGGCTACATCGATCGCCCGCGAAGCAATGTTCCAGTCCTGCGGCGGCGACCAGGTCGTGGTGATCTGCTCATCATTCGGCCCGAACACGGCGTAGTGCAGGAACTGCACGGAGTCCTGCACCGGAGTGAGTGCATCGCGCACGATTGCGTGTGGATCCAGCTCGCCGGCCAGATAGCCGATCAGCTGCGAATCACCGCGAATCACCGGATTGAAAATGAAAACGCGCCGCCCGGAAAGCAGATCCACGATCGGGGTGGCCGTAATACTGCGAGTGGCCTGCGCCCGCCGAAACGCGTCGCCGATCTCGGCGTTGCTCTGCGGCTCTGCACCGCGCGCTCCCAGGACACCGCCCATGCCCCGGCCGATCTCGCCATTTACCGAAACGACGGAGATGGCCGACAGTCCCCTGAATTTCGCGGTGACGGTGTCGAGTGCGGCCAGGAAGGTTCGCCGCGACACCGAATCGTCCAGCGACGTAAATCGCAGCTCGGCAGCGGTCATGGCCGTGATTCGTTCATTGACCGCCTTGCCGATCTGGTCGGCGAGTACCGTGACCCGCGCCTCGTGCTCCTGTCCCTGCTGACGCCGTTCAGACTCGGCGCGGCCGGACATTTCGCGGTCGATCACCCACACGCCACCCAGCACGGTCAGGAAGACCGCGAGCGGGATCGCCTCTCCGTATTTGCTCGTAATCCAACGGAACATGGCGATCAAGCTAAAGGATTCAGGGGGCGACCGGCGAGCGCGTGCATGATTCGTACCGATTTACGCTCAGATCTCACCGACAAGATCTCCTATCGTAGACCGTTGCGGTGGTTCTCCGCCCTCTGTTATGGCCAGCCGCTTGAGCAGGGGCGGCGTCATGAAGGTCGTGACGAAAACAACCAGGGCGAGCGCGCTGAACAGCGCGGAGTCGAGCACGGCAAGCGACAGTCCCAGCTGCGCAAAGATCAACCCGACCTCACCGCGTGGAATCATGCCGACGCCGATGAACAACCGCTGCCCGTGAAATCTCCACGCGCCTGCGCCGGCCAGCACCTTGCCCGCAATTCCGATCGCCAGCAGGATGCCGCCGATCATCAGCGTTGCCGGTTCCGCAAATGCGCGGATGTCGACCGCGGCTCCGACCGCAACAAAGAAGATCGGCACGAAGAACGCGCCCACGCTGCGCATGCCATGGGCGATCGAATGCGCCTGTGGAGTCGACGCCAGCACCATCCCGGCGGCAAATGCACCGACAATCGGAGCGGAGCCGGACGATTCCGCGGCCAGGCTGAACAGGAACGCGAGCGCGATTGCGGTGGTGGCCATGACTTCAGGTCGGGTCCACCGCTCGATGAGTCCCATCAACGGCTGCGCCAGCCACGACCCGATCAACAGCGCCAGGGCGAGGAACCCAAAAGCGAAGACCGTCGTCATCCCGATGTTGGCGAGCGTGATGGCGGAGCCGCTCACCGCATCCGCCACCACCGCGAGGATGATCAGTCCAATTACATCGTCGATCACGGCGGCACCCAGAATGACCTGGCTCTCCGGCCGTTGCAGGATACCCAGGTCACCGAGTACGCGCGCCGTAATGCCGACCGACGTGGCCGTGAGTGCTGCCCCCATGACGATCGATTGCTCATTGGTGAGACCGAGCGCGCGACACGCGAAATATCCGCCCGCGAACGGCAGCGCCACGCCAATGCAGGCCACCGCAGTGGACGGACCGCCCACCCGCAGCAGATTCTTGAAGGGAGTTTCGAGACCAATGCTGAACAGCAGGATGACGACGCCGGTCTCGGCCAGCAGGTGGATGGAAGAAGCCGCAGGATCCAGTATGCCGAAGAGCGACGGCCCGAGGAGCAGCCCGGCCAGCAGTTCGCCGATCACGGCAGGCTGCCGGAGCCGCTCCGCGATTTCACCGAGGATCTTGGCCGACAGCAGGACTACCGCGACTATGCCCAGTACTTGCGTTACCGATTCCGTGCCGGCATTCACCAGTGTGAGTTCGCTCCGAGTGCTGGAAGAGAGTAGACTAGGGCCGCATCCGAGAGGCTGTCAAAGCGAAACCATGCGTGTTGCTTTCCCTGCTGCGCTTTCGCGTGTCGCGATCGTCGCACTGCTCTGTGCCGGCTGCTCGCCGGTCTATGTCGTGCGCGCCGGAATCGAGGAAGCGAAAATCCTCAGCCGTCGCCGCCCCATCGCGGACGTTTTGAAGGATCCGGCCACCGACGCCCGTACTCGCGCACGACTCGATCTCGTGCTCCAGGCGCGCAGCTTTGCGCAACACGAGCTGGGCCTCAACACGGGCGAAAGTTTCACCACGTATTCATGGGTCGACAGCGATACCCTGCTCATGGTGTTGTCCGCCGCACGGAAGGACAAATTCGAGCAGTATACCTGGTGGTTTCCCATCGTGGGACGCGTGCCCTACAAGGGCTTCTTCGATTTCGACGATGCCTTCGATGCCGCCAGGGAACTCGAGCGCGCCGGGTATGATGCCTACGTCCGACCATCCGGTGCATTCAGCACGCTCGGCTGGTTCAACGATCCCCTGCTCAATACCGTACTGCGCTACGGCGACGTCTCGTTGGCCTCGACCGTGATCCATGAGCTGCTGCACAACACGATCTTCGTGCCCAGCCAGATCCCATTCAATGAGAGCTTCGCCAATTTCGTAGGCGACCGCGGTGCGATCGTGTTCTTCTGCACTCGTAACGGCGAAAGCAGCCCGCAATGTACGCAGGCACGAAACGCCTGGGCCGATAACCTGGTCTTCGGTGACTTTCTCTCGCGCTTGATCGGCGAACTGGAGGCGCTCTATGAGCGGCCCGGCCTCTCTGCATCCGATCGCATTCGCCTGCGCGAGGACGTTTTTGGCGCCGCTCGCCAGCGTTTTCAGACCGAGGTGCGAGTGCGCTTGCGTACCAACGCCTTTCGGGATTTCGGGAGCGAGCCGCTCAACAACGCCACGTTGATAGCGACGCGTCTGTACTACGACCGGTTGCATTTGTTTGAACAGGCGTTTATCCGACATAGTCAGGATTTTCGATCGACGGTCGCATGGATCCAGGACCTCGCCCGGCGGAATACGAACGATCCGTTCGGCGCGCTCGAGCAGGCCCTGAAAAGTCGCTAACCCCTTCCCCGACGCGGGATTCCAACTCATCTTATACGTTGCCGTTCATTCCGCACGCAGGTCTTCCCCGTGACGAATAGCACAGTCCTTCGCGCCGTCTTGTGGATAATGGTGCTGCTCTTCATCGCCGCCGTGTTGTCCATGGCGACGAGGCGAGTGCGGATACCATTTCCGGTTACGTTGGTGACGGTCGGACTGGTGCTGGGTGAGCTGATCGATCAGATCGACGCTTTCGGGAGACTCAACAGTCTCCAGCTGACGCCTGATGTGCTGACCTACATTTTCCTGCCTACGCTGACCTTTCACACCGCATTCAGCCTGAACGCGCGGTTACTCACCAAGAACCTGCTGCCCGTCCTGGTTCTGGCGATCCCCGCGACCCTGCTCTCCGCACTCGTGGCCGGCCTCGGCGTGAATTGGGCATTTGGCTATCCGATTGCCTGGGCCATGCTGTTCGGCGCGCTGATTACCTCGACCGATGGTTCAGCGGTGCTGTCGGTGTTCCGTGCGGTCGGTGCACCCAAGCGTCTGCTGATCCTGGCTGAAGGTGAAAACCTGCTGAACGACGCGACCTCGATCGTGCTGTTCAAGTACGCGCTCGCCATCGTCGCGGCCGGCGTGACCACCGGGGCGGTGGTCACCATACCGGTCAACTTCACCGCCATCAACGCGCTGCTGATCATTTGGGACTTCGTGAAGGTGTTCGGCGGTGGCCTTCTGGTCGGCGTCCTGGCCGGCTGGTTCTGCGGCCGGCTGGTGGGCCTGGTCGATGACGACGATCTGATCGAGATCCTGCTCACGACCGTCACCGCTTTCCTTTCGTTCCTGGCCGCTGATTCTCTCGGCCTAAGTGGTGTCGTCGCCGTCGTCGGAACCGGACTCATGCTCGGCGGCTGGGGCCGCACCAAATACACGCCGGCCACGCTGCATTACCTGGAGAGTTTCTGGGGCCAGCTCGCCTACACCGCGACCGCTCTGACCTTTCTGCTGGTCGGTCTCGCTACCGATCTCACCGCGATCGGACAGAACCTCACACTGATCGCGCTGGCAGTGGTCATTGCATTGGCCGCACGCGCCATTGGCATCTTCGGCTTGTTCCCGCTCGTGAATCGACTCCCCGCCGTCGAAAAAGCTGACGCACGATATCAGGCTGTGATGGTCTGGGGCGGTCTGCGTGGCGCGATGGGTCTGGTCCTCGCCATGTCGATTCCGGAGGGTTACGCCTACCGCACCGAGATCATCACGGTCACGCTCGGTGTCGTGCTCTTCAGTGTGCTGGTTCAGGGACTCAGCCTCGAGATCGTCATCCGGTACCTCGGACTGCACCGCGCGTCACTGCCCGAGCTGTACGTGCTGCACGAGGGCCGGCTCCTGGCCAAGCAGCGCGCCAAGCTGCGCGTCCCCGAACTGCGGCGTGGCGGCATGTTCCGCGAGATGGTGGTTGAGGGCCTCGAGTCTTCCTACGCGATGGCCGAACAGGATTTGCGCGCCGGCATCAATGTGCTCCGCCAGCACCCGAGTCTCGGGCTGGACGAGGAATTGAAGCTGATCACGCGCGGCTACCTGCTCGCAGAAAAGCGATCGTACCTCGAGATGTTCCAGGAGGGCCAGCTTTCCGAGAAGGCACTCAAGGAACTGCAGCATTCCGTGGAGCTGCAGCTGGACAGTGTTCGTTCCGGACACGTCCTGCCCAAGTGGACCATCACCTCGCCTCTGTATTGGGCCATCGAGCGCGCCTTCCTGCGGGTCGCCGAGTCGATCGCGCCGCGCAGCGACTTCGTGCAGACCTACAAACTTCAGGACATTGCTGCGCGCTACGAGAAACACTGGGCCCGTGTGATCGCCAGTGACCGCGTGCTGAAAGAGCTTCACGAGACGCCGGACCTGCACATGACGGTGCCGGAAGTCCGTCAGCGGTTGGAAGAGCAGTATCGAGACTGGAACCGTCGCGCTCGCGAACGACTGGATGAGACGGCTGAACAGTTCCCCGAATACGCCACCAAAGTGCAGCAGATCATGGCCACCCGGATCTGCCTGCAAGCCGAAGAGCAAACGATTCAGGAACTGGCCGATCTGGAAGTCCTGCCTGAACGGGAAGCCCGTTCACTCAGGGACGAAGTGCGCGCCAAGCTGCGCCGGCTTCGGCAGGCGCCGATCGAAGAGCTGCGCCCGCGTCCGCGCGAGCTGCTGGCTAAGGTCCCGTTCTTCCGCGGTCTGCCCGCCGAAGATTTCGATCGCGTGGTCGAACTCCTCCGTCCGCTCACGTTCATCGCCGATGAAATCATCGTCCGCGAGGGTGACCCCGGCGACTCGCTGTTCCTGATCGGACGCGGCGTCGTGCGCGTCGTACGCGATGGCAGCGATGAGGCGTTGGCAACGCTGCTGGCCGGCGACTTCTTCGGCGAGATGGCTCTGCTCACCGGCCGGCCGCGCAACGCGACCGTGCGCGCAGTTACCCATTGCTCGCTCTACGAGCTGCGCCGCAATGACCTGGAGACACTACACGAAATCCGGCCCGTCATCCGGGCCGCGCTCGAGGTTGCCTACCGTGAACGCAGCGCGGTGCACGCGCGGTAAGCGCGGAGCGCTTACCGCGAGCGACGAGCGAGGAGCGGATCGCGGATCGCGGATGAGAATCGCGGATGAGAATCGCGGACAGATTCGCAATTGAGCCGGCTTATCATGGAACCGGGGCAGCGAAAAGAGCCGGTTCGTTGATCTACGATGTCGATCCGCGATCCGCGATCCGCTCCTCGCTCGTCGCTTGTCGCGCCGTTCCCTCCCCTTCCCCTCCGCCGTATATTCTCCGATTCAATCACCTGCTGAGCGAAGCCGATCAATGTCCGACGAGTACAACCCCACCGAAATCGAAGCCAAGTGGCAATCGCGCTGGTCAGACCGTGCAATCAACACGTTCAGCGATGAGGATCTGCGGACGGCCGAGCGGCCGTTCTACAACCTGATGATGTTTCCATATCCATCCGCGGAGGGATTGCACGTCGGCAACATGTATGCATTCACCGGCGCAGACATCTACGGCAGGTGGCGCCGGCTTCAGGGCGAGGATGTCTTCGAACCGATGGGCTTCGATGCGTTCGGCATTCACTCGGAGAACTTCGCGCTGAAAAAAGGGATCAACCCGATGGAGTTGATTCCGAGCAACATTGAGAATTTCTCACGGCAGCTGCGTGGCATCGGCGCGATGTACGACTGGAATCACACGGTCGACACGACCGACCCGCAGTATTATCGCTGGACCCAATGGATCTTTCTGCAGCTGTTCAAGGCGGGCCTCGCGGAGAAGAAAGAGGCGCCGGTCAACTGGTGCCCATCGTGTCACACGGTGTTGGCCAACGAGCAGGTGATCGCCGGTGCCTGTGAGCGCTGCGGCACTCCGGTAGAGCAGCGTTTCCTGTCACAGTGGTTCTTCAAGATCACCGACTACGCACAGCGGCTGCTGGACAACCTGACCTGGATCGACTGGTCCGAGACCACCAGGAAAGCGCAGGAGAACTGGATCGGCCGGAGCGAAGGTGCAGAAATCAGATTCCGGATCTCATCGCCGTGGGAAGCGCGCGCCGGCACTGCGGCGGGTGATGCCTTCCGGCAGCGCGTGGCCGAACATGCCGTGCAACTCGAGAACATGAGTGAGGATGAACGCTCACGCACCGTGTGGGTGCAGGACCTCTTCATTCCCGTGTTCACCACGCGCCCGGATACGATTTTCGGTGCCACGTTCATGGTGCTCGCGCCTGAGCACGAGCTGGTCGAGTGGATTACCACGCCGGCGCAGCGTGGCCTGGTCGAGGCGTATCGCGAGCAGGCGGCCGGCATGGACCTGGTCACGCGCAAAAAAGCGGAGAAAGACAAGACCGGCGTATTCACGGGTGCATATGCACGCAATCCGGCAACCGAAGAAGACATTCCGATCTGGATCGCAGACTACGTGCTGATGGAATACGGCACCGGCGCAATCATGGCCGTGCCGGGGCACGATGAGCGGGATTTCGAATTCGCGACGCGCTTCGAGCTGCCCATCCGTCGGGTAATCGCTGGGCCCGGTGACCGCGTGGACACGCCGCTGGGTCAGGCCTACGATGGGGATGGCACACTGGTCAACTCGGGTCGGTTCGACTCGCGCGATTGGCAAACCGCCAAGCGTGACATCACCGAGTGGCTGGCGCAGCGGCAGTCGGCCGAAGCCCGCGTGAATTACCGGCTGCACGACTGGTGCATCTCGCGGCAGCGCTACTGGGGGCCACCCATCCCGATCATTTACTGCGATCAGTGCGGTACCGTACCGGTTCCCGAATCCGATCTGCCCGTGGTGCTGCCCTACGTCGAGAACTACAAACCGGATGAAAGCGGCATCAGTCCGCTCGCTCGAGTCGAGGAGTGGTATCGCATTCCGTGTCCGCAATGTGGTGGCCACGCGCGGCGTGAAACCGATGTGAGTGACACCTTCCTGGATAGCGCGTGGTATTTCCTGCGCTATCCATCCGCCCGCTTCAACGACGTAGCTTTCGATCCCGAGCTCACCCGCAAGTGGCTGCCGGTCGACATGTACATCGGTGGTGAAGAACACGCTGTGCTGCACCTGCTGTACAGCCGATTCATCACCATGGTACTGAAGGATCTTGGTTATCTCGAGTTCGAGGAGCCGTACAAACGCTTCCGCAAACACGGCCTGCTGATCAAGGAAGGCTCCAAGATGTCGAAGAGCCGCGGCAACGTCGTGATTCCGGATCAGTACATCGAGAAGTGGGGCGCTGACACCTTCCGTACCTACTTGATGTTCCTCGGACCGTATCAGGAAGGCGGCGATTTCCGCGATCAGGGGCTCACCGGACCGGCCGGTTTCCTCGGCCGTTTCTGGGATACGATCGTGCCCGTGTCGGAGCTCGGTACTGCGCCCGCGACCGGTGGGCTCGAGCAGAAGCTGCACGCCACCATCAAGAAGGTCACCGACGATGTTGCCGGTCTGCGCTACAACACCGCAATTGCAGCGATGATGGAGTATCTGAATGCAGTGCGTGAAGCCGGGCGCACCGCTAATCGTGACGAGGTCGAACCGCTGGTGTTGTTGGTCGCGCCGTTTGCGCCGCATCTGGCCGAAGAGCTGTGGGAACAACTCGGGCACAAGGAAAGCCTGTTTACCGGCAAGCACTGGCCCATATACGATCCCGACAAAGCCATTACCGATACGGTCGAATTCGTCGTCCAGGTCAACGGCAAGCTGCGCGCGCGCATCGCAATGCCGCGCGGCATCTCACAGGATGCTGCACAAGCCGCCGCACTGAGCGACGAGAATGTCCGCCGCTTCATCAACGGCGGCAGCGTGCGCAAGGTCGTCTTTGTCCCCGATCGGCTGCTCAACCTGGTGATCGGATAAATCTTCGCCCGCGGAGCCGGCTCGGTTCCCGGGCCGCGTCGTCGGAAAAGGCCCTGCGGCACAGTCCGGTTTTGCGGCCGTTTCGCGTTGACTCTAAAACAAATCTGCGTTAGCTTTTTTGGTCTTGTCGCGGGGTGGAGCAGTCTGGTAGCTCGCCGGGCTCATAACCCGGAGGTCGCGGGTTCAAATCCCGCCCCCGCTATTCGGAGTCAGGCCTTGGCCCGCGCGCTTCGGTGGTGCGGGTTTTTCGTCGATAGATCAGGCCAGGTAGCTCAGTGAGCCTTGCTGGCATCGAGCGAGACTCGGCAAAACGTGAACGGCGACTCGCTACCGGCCGGAACAAATTTTGGGTTGGGCCAGGTAGCTCAGTTGGTAGAGCACACGACTGAAAATCGTGGTGTCGACAGTTCAATTCTGTCCCTGGCCACTGCTCGGCGTCACGTCACCGGACGTGCGTAGCTCAATTGGTAGAGCACCGGTCTCCAAAACCGGCGGTTGGGGGTTCGATTCCCTCCGCACGTGTTTGTCGGGCAAATCAGGGCACAACGCCCCCATCGTCTAGTGGCCTAGGATTCTGCGTTCTCAGCGCAGCGACCGGGGTTCGAATCCCCGTGGGGGTATGGTGGTAAGGCGAGTTCTTTGTTGGTAAAGAGCTCGGGAGTAGAGGGATGGGAAGCTGGCGTGATGGTTGGTCAGCGTGTTGCTCGCTTAGCTCAGCCGGTAGAGCACTTCCTTGGTAAGGAAGAGGTCTCGGGTTCAAGTCCCGAAGCGAGCTTTTGGGTACCGGATCGAGGATCGCGGATCGCGGATCGAGGATCGAGGATCGCGGATCGAGGATCGCGGATCGCGGATCGCGGATCGCGGATCGCGGATCGCGGATCGCGGATCGCGGATGGGGAATCTAAGAGGGATCGGGGGATCTTCTCGCGTTCGAATCGACGTGATCGTCGGTTGCGCATCCGGCGCCCGCAGGGCGGACAGAGCCCCCATCGTCTAACGGTTAGGACGCCACTCTTTCAAGGTGGAGACCGGAGTTCGATTCTCCGTGGGGGCGTGAAGTCGTAATCGCGGGGAAACGCAAAACTAGTTTGCGGGCATAGCTCAGTTGGTAGAGCGTCTGCTTGCCATGCAGAAGGTCGCCGGTTCGAGTCCGGTTGCCCGCTTTGAAATGCAGGTCGGAAATCGAGGATCGAGGGCGCTTTGATCCGCGATCCGCGATCCGCGATCCGCGATCCGCGATCCGAATTACGAAGGGGCTGTAGCTCAGTCTGGTTAGAGTGCCGCACTGTCACTGCGGAGGTCGCGGGTTCGAGCCCCGTCAGCCCCGTTTGAGCCGCGCCGCGGCGATGATTGACAACTCGGGTTCGTACGTTCGTGGGGCTGTAGCTCAGCTGGGAGAGCGCTGCAATGGCATTGCAGAGGTCAGGGGTTCGATCCCCCTCAGCTCCATGTGATGATTCGATTTGGATTCGACATTGAATTCGAACTCGCTGTTTTGCTCGGATGGCGGAATTGGTAGACGCGCAAGGTTCAGGACCTTGTGGGGGTTTCCCCGTGGAGGTTCGAGTCCTCTTCCGAGCATTTGCCCACGTGCTGAAACTGGTAGACAGGCTGGTTTGAGGGACCAGTGCCAGAAATGGCGTACAGGTTCGAGTCCTGTCGTGGGCAT
>JBBDWZ010000082.1:0-6452 GCA_040902615.1 Gemmatimonadota bacterium
CTTCGGCGAGCTCGGCTTTCAGGAGATCGAGACTTCCCGCTATCTCACCGGTGTGCTCGAGAGGAACGGCTTCACCGTGCAGCGAGGCGTTGCCGGGATCCCGACCGCGTGGCTGGCGACCTGGGGATCCGGCAAACCCGTCATTGCACTGGGCTCCGACATCGATGGCATCCCGCAAGCCTCTCAGAAACCAGGCGTGTCGTATCACGATCCGCTGGTGCCAGGTGCGCCTGGACATGGCGAAGGACACAACTCCGGCCTACCGGTCAACATCACGGCCGCGATCGCCATGAAGAAGATCATGGAGCGCGACCGCATACCGGGCACCATCAAGATCTGGCCCGGCGTGGCCGAAGAGCTGGTTGGTACCAAAGCCTACTTCGTTCGCGATGGGATGTTTCGAGATGCCGATGCGGTGATCTTCTCGCATGTCGGCAGCAACCTCGAGGTTTCCTACGGGTCGACGTCGGGCAACGGACTGGTCAGTGTCGAGTTCAACTTCGAGGGCTCCAGCGCTCACTCCGCCGGCGGTCCCTGGCGCGGCCGCAGTGCACTGGATGCGGTGGAGCTGATGAACATCGCGTGGAATTACCGTCGTGAGCATCTGCGCCTTCAGCAGCGCTCGCACTACGTCGTGACCAATGGCGGTGATCAACCCAACGTCGTGCCGCCCACCGCAAGCGTCTGGTATTACCTGCGCGAGACCGATTATCCCGGTATCATGAATCTCTGGGCGGTCGCGGATTCGATTGCAAAAGGCGCGGCGATGATGACGGGCACCAAACTGGCCAGTCAGCGCGTGCTCGGCTCCGCCTGGCCAGGCCACTTCAACAAGCCGATCGCCGAAGCGATGCAGGCGAACATCGAGATGATCGGACTGCCGAAATGGGATGATAACGATCAGAAGCTGGCGAAAGCCGTGCAATGCGAGCTGAACGTGCCGCAGCGCGGTCTGGACACGACAGTCAGCAAGCTCGGGCCACCGATCGCAGAAGCCGACAAGCGCGGCGGCGGCAGCGACGACATCGGCGACATCTCCTGGAACGTGCCGACCGTTACGCTTCGCTTCCCATCCAACATACCAAACCTGCCTGGCCACAACTGGACCAGCGCCATCGCGATGGCGACACCCATCGCGCACAAGGGTGCAACCGCGGGCGCGAAAGCCGCCGCGGCCACGCTGGTTGATCTGTACACGAAACCGACCATCGTCACGCAGGCCTGGGACTATTTCCGGAACGTACAGACCAAGGATACGAAGTATCAGCCGCTGATTCGGCCGCAGGACACGCCTGCAATCGAATTGAACACGGAGATTCTTGCCAAGTACCGCGAGCCCATGCGCAAGTTCTATTACGATCCGGCTCGTTACTCCAGCTATCTAGAGCAATTGGGTATTCAGTATCCAACGGTACGCCCGTGCGGGCGGCCCGTATCCTGACAGCGTAGCGACGAGCGACGAGCGACGAGCGACGAGCAAACTTCGACCTCGGCCACGTCGTTGCTAGATCCGGCCGTCATGTGCGGAAATGCGCTTGGTAACAATTCCCTGGCCAGCGCGCGCCCGCTCGCCGAGCCTGCTCGTCGTTTGTCGCTCGTCGCACTTACAGCACCACCGTGCTAAGGTATCTGACCATGAAGAAAGCTCCCATACGCACGCCAGTGCGGATTGCGCTAAGCCTGTTGCTGCTGCTGCCGATCGGCAGTGTTGCCCAGGACCGTCTGCGCACCTACCCCGGTTACGACCAGTATCAGCGCATGGCCACCCAGATCCAGGGTTCGGTGCGCAGTGGTGCGCTGAATGTGACCTGGGTGGACGCGACCTCATTCGTCTACATGACCGAGGGCAAACGGTTTCGCTTCGACGTCAATGTCGGCAAGGCCACCGAGATCCCACCGCCGCCGGCGGATTCAATGCGCGGCGGTCGCGGCTTTGGCGGTGGCCCCGATCGAGGGCGCCAGTTCGAGGAGGCGTATTCACCAGACAGCACGCAGCGCGCGTACTACAAGGATCGCAACCTCTGGCTGAGCCGCCGTGACGGCAGCAACGCGGTTGCACTGACCACCGAAGGCAGTGAACAGGATCGCACCAAGTACGGCAGTGCGAGCTGGGTCTATGGTGAAGAGCTGGATCAGGTCACGGCGATGTGGTGGTCATCGAAAGGCGACAAGCTGGCGTTCTACGGATTCGATGAGAAGCCGGTGCCGGACTACCACCTGCAGCTGGATCAGACCAAGCTATACAGCAAGCCCGACATCGAAGCCTATCCGAAAGCAGGCGTGAACAACCCGATCGTCGAGCTCTATGTCTACGATCTGGCCAGCAAGCAACGCGTTCGCATCGACGCGCGTGATGGCAAGCCGTTTACCAACGATGTGCTGGGCCACTACGTGTACAACGTGCGCTGGACGCCGGATGGCAGCGAGATCACGTTCAATCGGACCAATCGCCGTCAGAACATCATGGAGTTCACCGCGTGTAATCCGACCACCGGCAGTTGCCGCGTCATCATTCGTGAAGAGTGGCCCACCGGCTGGGTCGAGAATTCGCCGACGCTGCGTTACCTCAACGATGGCAAGCGCTTCCTGTGGGCGTCAGAGCGCAGCGGCTTTCGGAATTACTACCTGTACGATCTCACCGGCAAGCTGCTATCGACCGTAACCAGTCATCCGTTCGAGGTCGGCGCCATCGTCAAGGTGGATGAAGCCGCCAACACGCTGTACTACATGGCGCGCAGCGGCGACAACCACATGAAGCTGCAGCTGCATCGCGTGAATCTGAACGGCCGGAACGATCGCCGGTTGAGCGAGCCGAAGTACAATCACACGGTGGTCCTGGCACCGGATGGCAAGCGCTTCGTCGATGTCGCACAGACCCACGACACGCCTGCATTCACGCAGCTGGTCGACGCGAACGGCAAGGTCGTGGCCGAGCTGGCCAGGCCGGATATGAACAGGTTCAACCAGCTGGGCCTGAAGCCGGTCGAGCTGTTCACGTTCAAGGCGGCCGATGGCGTCACCGATTTGCACGGCATGCTGCACAAGCCGTCCAACTTCGATCCGAGCAGGAAGTATCCGGTGCTGGTGACGGTGTATGCCGGTCCGGCCACGAATGGCGCACGCGAGACCTTCACGATGCCGAGCGCGCTGACCGAATACGGCTTCCTGGTGGTGTCACTCGACTCGAGAAGTGCCGGCGGCCGGGGCAAGCGGTTCCTCGATGCCATCTATCAGAAGCTCGGTGTGGTCGAAATCGACGATCAGGCCGCGGGTGTGCGCGCGTTGTGGTCGCGTCCCTACGTGGACAAGAATCGCGTGGGCATCTACGGCACTTCGTACGGCGGCTATGCCTCGGCCATGGCGCTGCTCCGCCATCCGGACGCATTCCAGGCCGCGATGGCCGCGTCATCGGTCACCGACTGGCGGCACTACGACACCATTTATACCGAGCGCTACATGTGGATTCCGCAGGAGAACACGGCCGGCTATGACGCCGGCTCGGCCATGAAGTACGTGGGCAACCTGAAGGGACGGCTCATGCTGTATTACGGCACCGCCGACAACAACGTGCACCCCAACAACACCATGCAGCTGATCCAGGCACTGCAGGCGGCGGGCAAGAGCTTCGAGGTGCAGGTCGGCCCTGATGCCGGTCACAGCGGACTCAACTCGTCGCGTATGATGGAGTTCTTTATCGAGAACCTGGTACTGAAGGCAGTGCCGGTTTCATGAGGCAGGCTGTACTACCGATCACAAAGGGTCGGCGGCTGCCGGCCCTTTTTGCATGGGTTGCCATGCTGGCGGGCGCGTGTGGGCGGGACGCCCGCAGCACGCCGTCGTTTATTGCGACGGACAGTGCCGGCGTACGCATCATCGAGACGTCGAGTCTGGCCGTTGCCGACAGCACAGACTGGTCAGTCGACACAACCGCGCTAGTCTCGATCGGTGTGTTCGATGGCGATGATCCCTACGTCTTCGGCGACCTGGCAGGTCTCACGCGCGACAGCCAGGGCCGCATCGTCGTGGCCGACAAACAGGCCAACGAGATCCGCTTTTTCGATCCACAGGGCAAGTTTCTGCACAAAGTGGGAAGGACCGGTGAGGGTCCTGGCGAATACTTCTACTTCATGCAGCTGATGACTCGCGCACCAGATTCGCTGGCGGTGTTCGACTACGAAGGACTGCGCGTAAACATCCTGGATCGCGATGGCCGGCACGTCCGCAGCTATCGGCCGCACCTGCAGGCAAACACGGGTCCCCGCATCACTGCGATGTGGAGCGATGGGTCACTCCTCGCCGTGGAAGAGGTCAGCGAGTGCACGAGTTATCGCAGAATGGTCGAGGGCAAGGGCAAGGACGTGTGCATCGATAGCGCTCGTTTCATCCGGCGACGCGAAAACGGAGATGTGATGCAGACGTATGGTCCGCTGGTCGCGGCGCGGGAGCAGTACGCGCGGATCGACGGCGGTTCGGTCGCGCTGCTATCCGATCGACATCCACAGGGGTACTGGGCCGCCCACGACGATCGTTTCTATTACAGTGATGCCGAGCGGATGGAAGTGCGCGTGTATGGAGCAGGTGGGGCGCTCGAGCGCATCATGCGCGTTCGCTACGATCCGCCTGCGCCGACCAGCGAGACGTTCACCATTGCGATGGTCGCTAGGTTCAACAGCACGGGAACATCCGATGCTGCCGAGCGGGCCAGGCTATTCCATGAAGCGGCCGCGGCCGTGCCGCTTCCCGCTCGCTTGCCAGCTCATACCGGATTGTTGGTCGATCGCGTGGGCAATGTGTGGCTGCGGCAGTTCCAGCCACCGATCCGGAGGCCGGGACACGCAGCTCGCTGGTTCGTGTTCGATACGACGGGCGTATTGCGGCACTCGTTGAGGATACCTGCACTGCTGGCCGGGGATCGTTTCACGCGCTGGAGCGGTGAAGTCGGAGATGACTACGTGCTCGGTTATTGGCGCGATGCCGACCGGGTCGAGACTGTCCGATACTTGCCGTTGCACAAGAGCGTATCGCAGCGTTGAAATCGTATGCCAATTCTCGAAACCACGCGCCTGCGCCTGATCCCGGCCACCATGCAAAGCCTGCAGGCCGAACTGGAGCAGTTTCATCCTGCGCGAGCTCGAGATGATGTGGCTGGCCATCGACTGGCCGCTGCACTGGGTGTCCACGTACCCGACAACTGGCCGCCCGAACTGTACGACCGCGATCCGATCGAGTTCACGATGCGCCGGTTGCAGCAAGTCCCGGAAGACGACGGCTGGTGGCTGCATTACTTCGTGCAGAAGGCAACCGCTGATGAGCCGGAGACCGCAGTAGGTTGTGGCGGCTACAAGGGCGGGCCGTCCGAGAATGGCTCGGTCGAGATCGGCTACTCCGTTCTTAGCCAATTCCGCAGACGCGGCTATGCAGCCGAAGCGACCCGCGCGCTGGTAGAAAACGCTTTCAACAAGCCAGGGGTCACCAGTGTCACGGCCGAGACCTATCCCGAACTGCTGCCGTCCGTCGGTGTGCTCGTGAAATGCGGATTCGTGCTGACCGGCCCCGGCTCGGCGGAACGCGTGATTCGCTACGAGCTGACACGATACGCATGGCATCACGCCAACCCCGTCAGGAAGCAGCAACACACCTGATTCACCGCAGAGCCACCGAGACCACTGAGCGTTTCCGGCGTCAACGAATGATTCCCGCTGGTATAGCACGTTCTTTAATCGGACGTGCTTTTGTGCGTTTCTGCTCATCTGCAGTGAGAGTCATCGCACCAACGCGCAGCGACATTTAGCCTAGGAAACGGCAAAAAAACGCTTCATTGCGGGTGGATAAAACGTTCGCCTGTTATACTCTGTGGTCTCCGTATCTCTGCGGTAAAATTGTTGTAATGATCCTCCCGCAGTGGCTACGCCGCAGCGTGCGGGTTGAAACGCGGAACCTGCCGGCCATCCACATCGGTGAAGCCGTACTCCTTTGCCAGATCCGCAACGAAATGGATCCGCCCCGTCTTCTTCAACACCTTTGAATCACCGGCCAGTGCCGCGACGGCTCGGCCGAGGTACTCCGTGCTCTCGGCCAGGTCGTAGCGCATCATCTTCCTCAGCTTTTCCGTGTTGAGGTACTGCTCGACGCGCTCGGTGCGCATGAAACCCGGCATCAACGTGATCACCGCCACCTTGTGTGCCTTGGCTTCCGCGCTGATGCCGTACATCAGCCGGTTGATGACCTCGTGGGCCAGCGTCCAGACCAGTTGACCGTGGTACTCGCCCGTGATTCCGCCCGACAAGACTTCATCCGAAACACCATCCATGATGCCGTCTGTCACTCCGACGATGACACCGCGCTTTTGGGGCGCCATCAGCCGAAGTGCATGGTAACTCGCCAGGAAGTACGCGTACGGTCCGCCGTTCATCATATGCTGCCAGGCCGCCGCGGGCTGCTCCCAGAACGGC
>JBBDWZ010000083.1:0-6438 GCA_040902615.1 Gemmatimonadota bacterium
GATGAATCTGCCGGCGATGTTGAAGTCGGGCGGGCATGGCAGCACCGCGGATCGCGAGCGTCAGCACGTGCGGGCATCGCTGGCGATTGCGCAGGTGTCACTGGCTCTGACACTGCTGATCGCATCGGGCTTGCTGGTGCGCAGTTTCGTTGAGCTCAGGAATGCGGAGCCTGGTTTCAATGCAGACCGCGTGCTGACTGTCGACATCGCGCTGCCGTACCGCGGCTACGATACATACGACAAGAACATCTCGCTGTGGCGGCAACTGGTCTCGCGCGTACGCGTGCTGCCAGGCGTAGTCAATGCCGGAGCGGCCGGGGCACTCCCGCTGGTGCCGCAGCCCCCTTACATGGACGTTGGCCTGAGAACCGAAGCAACCATATCAGCGCCCGCGAACGCTTTGCCGAAAGGGACTGTTGGTTTGCTCACGGAAGGTTATCTGGAATCGTTGCGAATTCCTCTTATTGCGGGAAACTATCCGGTTCCTGGAACCGCGGGTGCAGGACCGATCCTGCTGAGTGCGTCGCTCGCACAGCGTATGTTTCCGAATCAGAATGCGGTTGGCCAGCGCGTTCGCCGTGCGGAGAGCGATGCCTGGAACGTGGTTGCGGCAGTGGTCGGTGATGTGCCGCGCTCTGCGATCGGCGGGGAAGCGGCGGAGATCTACTACGTGCCGGTGCTGCCGGTGCCGGCTGACAAAGGCTACTTCCCGAGTCACCTGACGTTGACGGTGCGCACTGCTGGAGAGCCTACGGCGATCGTGCCGGCCGTGCGCGCGATCCTACGCGACCTCGATCGGAATCTCCCGCTGGCAAAGGTACGCACCATGGATGATGTGGTTGCCGCCTCAATGGCACGCACCAGTCTGGCCATGGTGCTCCTGCTGTCAGCCGGTGGTGCGGCCCTCTTGCTGGGAGTGGTTGGGTTGTACGCGGTGATCGCCTACACGGTTACGCGCCGTACACGTGAGTTGGGCATTCGTATCGCGATCGGCGCCCGTGTGCCCGACCTGTTACGGCTCGTCATTGGTCAGGCAGTATCGTACGTGGCGATCGGTGCGGCCCTCGGCATCGCGGTCTCGTTGATCGCCATGCAATCGTTGCGAGGACTGCTGTACGGTGTCACACCCACCGATCCGCTGACGATTCTGGGCGTGACCATGCTGTTGTTCATCGCGGCGGTTGCGGCCAGCCTTGCGCCGGCGCAGCGCGCTGCAAGAGTGGATCCGATCCGCGCGCTGATGACGGAGTAGCTAGCGTGGCCGTGGTTCGCTGTGATAATAGTCGAGCCTGCCCAAGGCATAGAGTCGCCGCCGCGATCCGGCGTTGAGGCAAGACTGGCGCAGTGCCCAACGGGCTGATACATCGCGTGTCCATGAACACATCGCTCGATCCTTCCGTCATCGATCTGCTGTCCAAACAGTTGCGTGAAGCCAACCTCGCTTTTGCCCGGACTCACCCGGGCGAGGGCGCGGGAAGACAACCCGTGCACACCGTGTATGGTGGCGCGCAGCTGTTCCGTTCCGATACGGCGCCCAGGATCGGCGCGCTGGCGCTGGCTGCCCTGCGCGAGTTCGCGCCGGACCCCGACTCACTGGCCGCCGCCATTGGACTCTCGCCTGCATTGGCGACCGAGGTGCACGAGCGCGTGGTCGCCAAACTCGAGGCCGAGCCAGTCGAAGATTTTCGCATCGATTTCGAGGATGGCTACGGTAATCGGCCCGACAGCGAAGAAGATGCACATGCGAAACACACGGCCAACGAAGTAGCGGCCGGCCTGCGCAATGGTACGCTGCCGGGATCAATCGGTATTCGCATCAAGACGCTGAACGAAGAGCTGCGCCGCCGCGCCATCCGGACGCTGGATCTATTCCTGACCACGCTGGTCAAGGAAACCGGCGGCGAGCTGCCGGCCAACTTCGTCGTGACGTTGCCCAAGATCACAGTTCCGCAACAGGTGTCTCACCTCGTCGGCGTACTCGAGCAGTTGGAGTCAGCGCTGGGACTCGCGGCCGGAGCTGTGCGGTTCGAGCTGATGATCGAGACACCGCAGTCGTTGATCGCGCAGGACGGTCGCGTAGCGCTGCCGCTGCTGCTGCAGGAAGGCCGCGGCCGCATTAGTGCTGCCCACTTTGGCACCTACGACTTCACGGCTGCGCTCAACGTGACCGCGGCACACCAGACGATGAGTCATCCACTTTGCCTGTTCGCTCGAGAGCTTATGCAAGTGAGCCTGGCGGGTACGGGTATCTGGCTTTCGGATGGCTCCACCGCCGTACTGCCGGTGCCGCCGCATCGCGGTGACACGACTGCGGCTCAGCGCAGGGAGAACACCGAGACCATGCACCGTGCGTGGCGCATGCACCACGACGACGTCAGCGAGTCGCTGCGCCTGGGACTCTATCAGGGTTGGGACCTGCATCCGGCACAGCTGGTAACGCGGTATGCCGCGATCTACGCTTTTTTTCTGGCGGGTCTCGACGCTGCCGGCGCGCGGCTTCGTAATTTCATGGACCGGGCGGCCCAGGCTACGCTGCTGGGGCAGGTATTCGATGACGCCGCCACCGGTCAGGGACTGTTGAACTTCTTCCTGCGAGCGATCAACTGCGGCGCGATCGCCGAAGATGAAGTGGCCGGCCGGACCGGGCTCACGCTCGAAGAACTGCGAACGCGGTCCTTTGTCGGGATTCTGCGCGGACGAACCGGCTGACCTGGGTTCACGGCAGCCGAGCAAGGCTGCCCCCTGCCAAGGTTAGTGCCGCACATTCGCAACTGGGTAGCGCAGACGGACGTTAGCGAGCGGAAACGGAGCCGAGGAAAAGGTGGTGGGGGATCCGGAGGAGTTGGAGCGGCTGCGACGAGAGAACATGCAGACTGCGGCTGGAGCGGGTTTGTCAAAAGCCGCGGCCTGGTTCACTCGAGAGACCGAAGTGGCGTCTACGAAGTCTACGCCTTCATGAGAGCGCGCCAGGCCCAATTTCCGATACTGACAATGTGCCGCGTTCTGGAGGTCTCCCGGAGCGGGTATCATGGGTGGCTGGATCGGAAACCGTCACGGCGAGCGCAACGGGATACTGATCTCACGAAACGGATCAGGACGATTCAAATTGACTCACGGTGCACGTTCGGCCAGCCCGCGTCCGCGCCGACCTGAAGGAAGAAGGCGTACGGATCAGTTCGAAGCGCATCGCTCGTTTGATGCGAGGGGCAGGAATTCGCGGGTCAGTCGTCGCCGGGTTGCGGCCACCACCCGTGGATGCGAGGTTCCGGGCGCATCCCCAATAACCCAACCCCTCGAGCCAACTCACGCGCTGGTGCGTGATTCTTTGCCCTTGTACAGGAGGACACGATGTCGGGGTATTCAGCTTTTCGATCACAGCATCCGGTTCTACTCGCACTGTGCGCAGTGTCACTGGCGGCCAGCGCGTGCGGAACGACGCCGGCCACGACCGCAACAACCGCAACGGCCGATGCGAACGCCGAAGTGGTGCGCCGTTCGATCGAAGAGGGATGGAATGGCAAGAACTACGCAGTGCTGCCCGACCTCTACGCGGCAACCTATGTCCCGCACACCAACGGTCAACGCGACACGCTCTCGGGGCCGGCGGCGGTCGAAGCGGCAATCAAGGCGGCTCACCAGCAAAGTCCGGATTACGTGATCACGATCGAGGAGACCTTTGCTACGGCCGATCGCGTAGTCACGCGTTGGGTTTGGAAGAGCACCGATGTACCAACCGGCAAACCCATGCAAATCGCCGGCACGTTCGTCGGTCGGGTCGCGGAAGGAAAGCTGGTCGAAGGTTGGAACAACTTTGATCTGCTGGCCGCAACACTCGGAACCGGCGCAACGCTTACCCCCGCACCGCCGAAGAAGTGAGGTAACGGCAATTCAAGTTCAAATTCAAATCGTGAATTCCTGCGCAGGTTTGTTGGCGGCGTCCCCCCAAACCACCACCTCTGGTGGTGGTAGTTGATTTTGAACTCTCAGCGCCAACCAACGTGGCCGTGGTATCTGAAGTTCGGCGGCAACGAGTTGGTTCAGCTCCGGCGTACCACGGCTTCAATGCGCCCGTATGGTTCACGCGTGGCGACGAAGATGTCGTTGCGGTTCTCCAGGCCCAGCCTGGATAGATCGACCGGCAGGTGATGACGGTTGGGCAGGACGAACCGCACTTCATCGACGTCATCGCAGGCAGCAAGCACCGATTCACCCATCGCATACAGCGTGTGCTGCACGGACCTGCTTTCGTGATCGGCAAAGGTCTCGAGGATGGCGGAGCGCGCAGTGTGCCAGCATCCGCTGTAGTCGGCTGGATCGGTGCGATAACGCCAGAGCGCACGGATCGCAGTGGCGAGGACGCGGTCGCTGGTGTCGGGCAGCGTCGTGAACTGATCGCGGATGAAGCCCTCGAAGGCGGAGTCGGTTGTCTTCAGAACCAGCAGGTCGTTGATGCCGCCGTGCACGGTCATGCCGGTATGACTCGCATCGACGCGGGCGAGCCGTTGTTCCGTGCCGGCCCGCAGGAACGCGCTGGGGTGCGGCTTGCCGTGCTTCTCGATGCGGCTCCAGAGCGCTTCGGCAATGCGAATCCGGACCTGCGTGACCGGGGCCGGATGCTCGAGGAAGTGTCGAGCCAGGTGCAGCGCGAACGCCTCCGGCGAACCGGTATAGCCGTCACGGGCCAGTGCGTACACCGTGTTCTTCATCGTGTCGGTCGGCAAAACTGCGCGGTTGTCACCGCCCAGGTGCGCGGCCTCGAATTGGCCTTCGAGTGCGATGGCTACGGTGGCGTCTCGCAATACGTGGCGATCACCACTGCGCTCGACCTTGACCACACGAACGGCAGATTTGCCATACCGATTGGGTCCGAGCCTGGCCATCAGCTGCCCCGGTACGTGATGTAGCCGAACGGACTGAGCAGCACCGGCACGTGGTAATGCTGCGCGAGATCCCGTACGGTGAACACGACTTCGACGGCGGGATGGAAGGCCGTCACACCGATGGCAGTGAAGTACGCACCCGTCTCGAATCGCAGGCGGTAGGTTCCGGTCTCGAAGTCGACACCTTTTGGCCACAATTCGCGCAGGCGGCCGTCGCTATCGGTAGTACCGCCGCCCACCGCGCGGATCTCACCGCTTGCACTGATATGCGCGAGGGTGACGCGCACTCCGGCGGCGGGGTGGCCATGTGCCGTATCCAGTACGTGCGTCGTAATCGGACTCATTCCCGAACCCCCTCCTCGACCTCGAGCGTCAGCAGTTTTTCCAACCGCAGGCGGGTAATTTTGGCTTGTTCACTCGCGGCGACGCGCAGCTCGGTGCCGGCATCGTTGTTCATGCGCTGCTCCGCGATGCTCAGCATCTCCTGGGCACTCTTTCCGGTCGCACAAACAATGTAGGTATGTCCGAACTTCTGTTCGTACGCGCGATTCACATCGGCCAGCTGGGTCGCCGTCGAGGCCGTGAGCCTGACCGCACTCTGCTCTTCGGCCGACCAGGCGTCAGCGCTTCCCGCCTGTGGTTTTGCGGCCGCGCGCTCACCAATGCGCGGGTGAGCCGCCAGTGCCTGGAGCCATTCCGGTCGCGGCAGCAGCCACCATTCCTCATCCACTGCCGCGAGCAGATCGGCCGGCGCCGAATAAGGGCGGCGCGCCGCCACCGCGCGAGCCCAGGCCGGCGCGGCACAGCACGCCAGCAGTGCCTCTTCTGCAACATCGTCCGGAGCGTGATTGAACGATTGCAGCCAGGTCATTCGGCGGACGCAACCGTGCCTAACAAGCGCAGGCGGCCGATGCCGCCATCCGGAAAAATACTGAAGCGCGCGTGGGTGGCCGTTGCCGGAAAGACGTCGAACGAGTGGCGCGTATGCGCCTGCAGGGGTGACCGCGGCAGCACTGTTACCCAGTTCACGTTCTCAGCCGGGAGCGTGTCGGCGATGTCGCAAACTTCGAGCATGCAGCTGTCGGGCGCATTGCCCTTGAAGTGGGTAGTATCGACCTCCGCGCGATGAATCGATCCGCGCGTGCCCAGCTTGATGACGGTCCAGTCATGACCAGGCCCGCGCCGGCGTTTGGTTTCCCAGCCATCACCCATATGCGTCGCCGTACCGGGCATGATCAGGTTGTGCCGATGGCCGAAGAACATGTCGCTGCAATCGAGCACGATACCGCCATTCTGTGCTGCGGCCAGGTCGATCTCTCCGCGCGCAGTCAAGCCTGGCCAATCCGGAAGCACGAGTCCATGTGCGCGCAGGCGCGCAACACCACCATCCGGGAAGATGTTCAGCCTGAGATGGGTCACTCGCCGATGGTTCCTGACCTCGAAGACGTTGCGGCTGTCACCCTGCAGTGGTGAGCGCGGCAGCAGCTCAAACCAGTCGGCGTGCTCGGCGAGATGCAAGTCATCGTGCCCATCTATGGGGCAGCCGTCCAGGGAACAG
>JBBDWZ010000084.1:0-6418 GCA_040902615.1 Gemmatimonadota bacterium
CAACGCCGCAATGGTTGGAGCCCGTAAATCGTAGTCGTAGTCGTAGGCGTTCTCGTGCTCGTTCGTCAATTCGTTCGTTCGTTAATTCGTCAATCACCAGCTAAGCCTCAGCTTGTCACGCAACTCACCAACCAGGTGATTCAACGCGACGGGAGACTCCGCGCGGATGGTCACGTGTCCGAGCTTGCGGCCGGGCCGCGCGGTTTTCCCGTACAGGTGCAGGTGCGCGCCATCACGTTCGAGCACTGCGCGCGTGTCCGGGAAACCGCCGATCAGATTCAACATTGCTGACCAACCCAATGGCCGGGTCGCACCGAGCGGCAGATCGAGGATCGCGCGGAGATGATTCTCAAACTGGCTGGTCTCGGCACCTTCAATGGTCCAATGGCCCGAGTTGTGGACTCGCGGCGCCATTTCATTGGCCAGCAGCTCGCCGTTGCGCTCGAACAACTCAATGGCCAGCACACCGACGTACTGCAATCGATCGAGTACACGTAATGCATACGACTCTGCGGTTTTCTGCAGCTCGCTGGTACAGCGCGGTGCCGGTGCCAGCGAGAGCCGCAGGATTCCTTCGGCGTGCTGGTTCTCGATCAACGGGTAGCAACGGGTCTCGCCACTGACACTGCGCACCGCGATTACCGACAACTCACGATCGAAGGGCACGAAGGCTTCGAGAATGAGATCCCGGCCGCCGAGCTGCTCGAGTGCGGCTGCGGCGTCACCGGCCGCACGCAGCACGACCTGGCCTTTGCCGTCGTAGCCCAGCCGCCGCGTTTTGAGCACGGCCGGCAGCCCCAGCGCAGCAACTGCGGTGTGCAGATCAGCCGCGCTGTCGACGGCAGCAAAGGCCGGAGTGTCGATGCCAAGCTGCTGAAAGAAGGTCTTCTCGTTCAGGCGGTCCTGTGAAACTTCCAGTGCCGCGGGTGGCGGGTAAACCGGCGCATGCTCGGCCAGCAGGCGGGTCGCGGCGACCGGCACGTTCTCCCATTCGTACGTGATGACCGACAAGCCGTGCGCGAAGCGAGCGAGGGCCGCCGGGTCGGCATACTCGCCAACCATCAGCTCGGCGACTTCGGCGGCAGGCGTGTCGTGCGGGCCACCCAGGTGGCGAAGTCGAATACCCAGCGGATAGCCAGCGAGTGCGAGCATGCGGCCGAGCTGGCCGCCGCCCAGCACGCCGACATGTATGCTCACGCAGGCTCGGCGGGATCCGGGCTGCGCAGCACCGTCTCGGTCTGTTGTGCTCGGTACTGCTTCAGCGCGGCGCGGATTTCCGGATACTTTCCGGCCAGGATTGCGGCGGCAAGGAGTGCGGCGTTGATAGCGCCGGCTTTGCCGATGGCGAGGGTACCGACCGGAATGCCGGCCGGCATCTGCACGATAGAAAGCAGTGAATCCATGCCGGATAGCGCTTTCGACTCGACCGGCACGCCGAGAACAGGCAAAGTCGTCTTTGCCGCCATCATGCCGGGCAGATGTGCAGCACCGCCCGCACCCGCGATGATCACTTCCAGTCCGCGCTGCTCGGCCGAGGCGGCATACTCGAACAGCAGATCCGGGGTGCGATGCGCGGAGACCACACGCTTCTCGAAGGAGACGCCCAGGTCCGTCAGCGTATCTGCGGCGTGCTCCAGCGTCGCCCAATCCGAGCGCGAGCCCATCACAATACCTACCAAAGGCGCTTTCATCGCTCCTAATTGAATCGCCCGGCATCATGCGCGGCAAGTAATCGACAATCCCGGGTTGGCCGAAACCTCCTCGACAGCGGAGATTGTCCGCCTTTGCGGCGAACCCGTTAGGGAACACGATGTCATCAGGCAGCAGGCTCCACGATTACGTGCCGAATGGGCGCGAACTGGCGGAATTGTTCCGACTGGCCATCCCGATCGTCACCGTGCAGGTCGGCATCATGCTGATGGGCGTGGTCGATACCATCATGATCGGTCATTTGTCCGCCACCGCACTGGCCGGCGTGGCGATCGGCAACATGTACTACTTCGCAACCGCGATTTTCGGCATGGGTGTTCTGATGGCGCTGGACCCGCTGGTCTCTCAGGCCGTCGGCGCACGCGATGAGCCGTCGATTGCACGGGCGATGCAGCGCGGACTCATGATCGCCCTGGTGCTCACGGTCCTGATCAGTCTTTGCATGTTACCCACCTCGATCGTATTGAGCGCACTGCGACAGCCGGCAGATGTGATACCGGGCGCCGCCACCTTCACCCGCATCATGATTCCGGGCACGCTGCCATTGCTGGCGTTCACGGTATTCCGTCAGAGCCTGCAGTCCATGGGCATCGTCCGGCCGATCGTGTGGGCGATTCTGGTCGCGAACATTGTAAACGCGTTCCTCAACTGGGTGCTGATCTTCGGCAACCTCGGTATGCCCGCACTCGGTATCGCCGGCTCGGCCTGGGCGACATCGATCAGCCGCACGCTGCTCTGTGCGATCGTTGCGGTGGCCGCCTGGCCCAGGCTGCACCCCTACCTGCTACCGTGGCACCCCGGTGCCTTCGATCCGGCCGCCCTCGGCCGCATGCTGCAGCTGGGAGTGCCGATCGGATTTCACCACGTGCTGGAGTACGGCCTCTTTGCCACCGTCATGGTGTTGATGGGAATGCTGGGCACGGTCGAGCTGGCCAGCCATCAAATCGCGATCAACCTGGCATCGCTCACGTTCATGGTACCAATGGGTGTGGCCCAGGCAGGCGGCGTACTGGTCGGACAGGCCATCGGCCGTGGGGACGCCAATGCAGCACGCCGCTCCGCTGGCGCGGGTATCCTGTGTGGTGTGTCTTTCATGTCGTTCACTGCGCTGCTGTTCCTGCTCTCACCCGGCCTGGTAGCCGCCTTGTACACCACTGATGCCGCTGTCCTCGCGCTCAGCATCTCACTCATCCGCATGGCCGGCGTGTTTCAGATCTTCGATGGACTTCAGGTCGTTGCCACCGGCATCCTGCGCGGCATCGGCGATACCCGCGTGCCGATGCTGGCTGGATTGCTGGGCTTCTGGATCATTGGCCTGCCCATCAGCATCTGGCTCGGTTTATCCCGGCGCAGCGCGATTGGATTATGGTGGGGTCTGGTTGCAGGACTCGCGGCTACTGCCGTTTTCCTTATTGCACGTGTTGGTCACCGGCTGGCAGGATCGGTCAAGCGAGTGGACGTTGAGCATGCTGTGAACGAACGAACGAATTAACCGACGAGCACGAGCACGACCACGAGTACGATTGACGATTACGGGCTTCCAGACATCGCGGTGCGCAGTACGTCCCCTAAATGATGGGAGCCCGTAATCGTAATTCGTACTCGTGGTCGTGCTCGTGCTCGTCCGTTAATTCGTTTATATGTAACGATCAGCAAAGCCGTTCAAACGCTTCCTTCAGCGTCTGTGCAATATCCTCGGGCCGGCGCCGTTCGATGTCGCGACGCTCCAGCATATAGATCACTTTGCCATCCCTGAGTAACGCAACCGACGGCGATGACGGCGGGTAACCGGTGAAATACTCGCGGGCGCGCTCGGTCGCTTCCATGTCCTGGCCGGCAAATACTGTGGTCAGGCGGTCTGGCCGTTTCTCGTGTTTGACCGCCTGTGCTACCGCGGGGCGCATACGGGCTGCGGCGCAGCCGCACATCGAATTCACTGCCACGAGCACGGTGCCGGCTGATTCGCCCAGCACTTCATCCACGTCGGCCGGCGTGCGCAGCTCCTCAAATCCCAGCTTCTTCAATTCGTCTCGAACTGGTCTCGTGATCAGCTCCGACATTGGCATCTCATCCCTCAGTTTCCGGTTGGGTGTTCGAGTCCTACCTTATGGCGCCTTTTCCGTGACGCGATGAACGATCGAATCCTGCGCGCCTTGCGGCGTGAATCCGTTGATGCGACGCCTGTCTGGTTCATGCGCCAGGCTGGCCGATCGCTGCCCAAATACCGCGAGAAGCGGGCCGACCGCGAGATGTTTGCGCTTCTGCGCGATCCTGCCGCCGCCGCTGAAATCACGGCCATGCCGCTCGATTACTACCCCGTCGATGCCGCGGTCCTCTACAACGACCTGGTCACACCCTTCCTGGCGGCGGGCGTGGATGTGCGCATGGAGCCCGGAATCGGGCCGGTCGTCGCTCGGACAGTAGAGACCGCTGCGGATGTCAGCGCACTGCGGCCATTCCAGCCCCGTGAGGGACTCGCGTACTGTCTGGATCAGATCAAGCTGCTGGTCGGCCGGCTGGACGTGCCGGTGGTTGGCTTTGTCGGTGCGCCGTTCACGCTCTGCTCCTATCTGATCCAAGGCCGTCACAGCAGGAACCAGGACGCGATCAAGGCCTTCATCCATCGTCAGCCCGAGGTCTGGAACCAGCTCGCGGCGTTCTGGGCCGAACACCTCGCCGAATTCGGGATCGCCCAGTACGAGGCCGGGGCGCGGGCGATTCAGATCTTCGATTCCTGGGTCGGCGCGATCGGTCCCGAAGACTACGAGCAGTTCGTGCTACCACATTCGCTGAACATGTTTCAGAAACTGGAAGCGGCCGGGGTTCCGACCATCCACTTTTATACGGGTAATCCCGCGCTGCTGCCATTGATCGCACAGGCGGGGGGCACCGCGATTTCAGTGGACTGGCGCCTTCCGATCGACATCGCATGGGACCTGATCGGTGATGACCGCGCGATTCAGGGGAATCTGGATCCTGCGGTGCTGCTGGCTGGGGTGGAGCCTGCTCTGCGAAAGACCCGAGACATCCTGGAGCGGGTGGGCGGCCGGCCGGGTCACATCTTCAACCTCGGCCACGGACTCCTGCCCGAGACCAATCACGAAGTCATCCGGGCAGTGACCGATTTCGTGCACGAGTATGATGCAGGTAGAACCGGCGCATGAGAGCCGGGATCGTCTTCCTCAATTTTGGTGAGCCTGAGCACGCAACGCTCGAGGAGGTCGTTCCGTTTCTCGAGCGGATTTTCCTGACGAATGCGGCGCTGGAAGGTGCTGCGACTCCTGAAGTGCGCAGGCAGCGCGCGCGTGAGCTGGCAGTCGAGCGCGCGCCTGGATTGATCGCCGAGTATCAGAAGATCGGCGGCTCCCCGCTGAACCAGCAGGCGCTGCAGCAGGCCGAGTCGGTCATGCAGGAGCTGCAACGCCGGAAGCACGATGTTCGGGCGTACGTCGGCATGCAGTTCACCGCGCCCTCGATCGAAGACGCGATTCGGCAGGCGCACAAAGACGGCACCGACCTTCTGGTTGTGCTGCCGGTCTATCCCATGTGCGGTCCGTCCACGACAGTGGCTGCGCTGGAGTCGGCGCGCCGCGCTATCGATGCATTGAGCTGGAAGGTCGCAGTGCGAGAAATCAGCGGATGGCACTCGCTGACCAGCTACCTCGAGTTGCGCGCCGACGCCATTCGCAAGCTTGCGATCGAATGCAGCGTGGACCTGAGCGATCCGTCAACGCGGCTGGTTTTTTCCGCGCACGGCACGCCGCTCGAGTACGTGAGGCAGGGTAGCCGATACGTGTTGTACACGGAGCACGCGTGTCATGCGATCGCGGAGTCGCTCGGCCTCGAGCGCTACGAGCTCGGGTACCAGAACCATTCCAACCGGCCGATCCAATGGACCCAGCCCGGCATCGATCAGGTAGTGCAGTCCATTGAAGGCAGCACGATCGTGGTGGATGCGTGCAGCTTCATGCACGAGCAGTCCGAGACACTGGCCGAGCTGGATCACGATCTGAAGGACGCGGCCGCAGCACGCGGCCTGAAGTACTATCGCGTGCCGATCCCGCACGACGAACCCGCCTTCATCACGCTTCTGGCTGACTTGATCGAACCGTTTTTGCTGGGTCAGGCGGAATCGATGGGATTTCGTCCGTGCCGCTGCCGCGTGAGTGACGACACTTTCTGCCTGAACACGGTGCTCTGAACACCACAGAATCACCAGAGAGCACACGGAGACCACAGAGCGATTTCCGGTTTCCTTCATCTCCCTCGCTGGTCAGTCATCTTTTTCTGGGTCTTCACCCAATCGAGTGGGTGACTTCGTCCCGGAATTGCATGAACGTGAGGGGGAAGGAGAGGCGCTTGCCGGGCGTGATTGAGCCTCGCCGCGGCCGCAGCAGGCGTGAAGAGCGCGCTCGAAGGCCTTTCCGGGCAGGTTCGCGGAGTTTCCCCCTGCACAGGGAACAAATAGCGCTTCCATTTCGGCCGATATCCGGCGCGACCCTTGGCCCCCAGCACAGGGGCAGTTGGGGCGAACGAGTGGTTCAGGACAGGTGAGCTCGTGGTTTGCTACATGACAACAGCTCAGGTCTTCGCATTCGGCGCGCGGTCACGTGTCTACCGCCGCTGCAAGCTGCCCAATCGCTGGTAGCGCGGGCCGCGTTTGTGCAATTGCCCGCGCTCAGCGCGGAGAAACCGCCAATGACCGGCC
>JBBDWZ010000085.1:0-6401 GCA_040902615.1 Gemmatimonadota bacterium
GCGCGTCGTTGCCGCGTGCTAGCGTGTCGAAGTGGTCGAGCGCCCAGTTGAAGTGCCCGAGCGGCGGCCAGCGGAAGCGCGCCACCGCGGCGTCGGCGTCGGCGCGCAGCGCGAGCAGCAGGTCGCGCGCGGCGTGGAAACGGGCCAAGTCCTCGGTCATCGTGTTCTCCGGCCGGTTCAGGTCGGCGGGTGGAGCCGCTGGCGCAGGAACGCGAGCAGCGCCTGGTTGCGCACCAGCCGCATGCGTTCGGGCGCCGCCACCGCGGTGATGCGGTTGCCGTAGCGTGCCTCGGGCATCCACGCCGGCAGTAGCGCAGCAAGCCGGCCGTCGGCGAGGGCGTCGCTGCAGGTGTAGCTCGGCAGCAGCGCGACGCCCAAGCCGGCGAGCGCGGCGTCGGCCACCCCGTCGGGGCTGTTGGTGTGGTACCGACCGTGCACACGCACTTGCTCGCGGCGCTTGCCCGAGGCCAGCGTCCAGACGTCGTCGCTCTGCTCGCGCCAGCAGCTCATGCACGGATGCTGCGCTAGGTCGCGCGGGTGGCGCAGCGGCGGTGCGCCGCGCAGGTACGCCGGCGCCGCGGCGATGACCCACGCCACGCCGGCGACCGGCGTCGACACGAGGTCGGTTGACGGCAGCGGCGGCCAGCGCAGCGCGAGGTCGATGCGCTCGTAGGCCGGGTCCATCATCCAGTCGGCGAGATCAGCTCGACCGCGACCGCCGCGTGCTGGGCGAGGAACTCGGGCAGCGCCTTCGCGAGCACGCGCAGTCCCCACGACAACGGCGCGGTCAGGCGCAGGTGGCCCGGTCAGCTCGGCGCGCAGGTCGCACAGCCGCTCCTCGGCGCTGGCGACCTCGGCGAGCGCGATGCGCCTCGTGCTGCCGCTGAACAGCGTCGCCTTCACCGCCCGCCTCGAGCTGCGCGATGCGCTTGCTGACCAAGCTCTTGCCGGTGTCCAGGTCCAGCGCGGCGGCATTGACGCTGGCGTGCTTATTTGCCATAAGGCCGCCTGTAGGCCGCCTTTGCAGCCGCAAGCATGAATCATTGTGACGAGAAGCACTGTTTCAACCCGTCAAACATTCCGGAACCACTCGCTTTTCCCGGCACGGGCGCGAAGGAATTTCCTATCCTTTCTTGTATCTCCTCGTCTGGGAGTCCAAGATGACCGCGCCTATCGATTAGAAGCGCAATGCGCTCCGCTTGGATCGCAGTAGTTGCCGCGAGAGACGGCGAGTTGGCTTGGTCGGAGCGCTGGGCGGGTGGAACAGTCACCTATAGTCTTTCACCCTCGTCCCAGGAATGGCATCTTCGAAGGCATAAGGGCAAGAAACTGGACGTTAGCATCGAGTGGCAGGCTGGCTATGTAGAGCACTGCGTTCACGATGTGGCTAACTTGGAGCAAAGGTTCTACCGCGATCTGCCCGTTTGCCTGGGGGACTCCTTTTGACACACGAGCGCCAAGCTCGGTCGCGGCGTTACCAATGTCGATTTGCCCACATGCGATGTCGTACTTGCGTCCTTCCAGCGAGGTAGATTTTGTCAGTCCGGTGATCCCGTGCTTTGACGCGGTGTAGGCCGTTTGGTTGGGCCGAGGCGAGTGCGCTGAGATCGATCCAATATTAATAATGCGTCCGCCGCGCGGGTTCTGAGACTTCATGACTCGAAATGCCTCACGCGTGCAGAAGAATGCACCGGTGAGGTTGACGTCAATGACACTTCTCCATTGTTCGTCACTTAAATCTTCGAGATTAACAGCGGGCTCAACTACGCCCGCGTTGTTGAGGAGAACGTCCACCCTTCCATGGCGATCAACGGTCGCCCGAAATAGCGAGGCAACTGAATCCGGATTAGACACGTCTGTCTGAATCGCCGTTGCGTTTGGGCCGTGGTCGCCCGCCTCAGAGACTGCCTGCTGGAGTGAGTCGAGGTAAATACCTGCGAAGACGACCCGATAACCGTTGCTTAGTAGGCCAAGAGCTACCGCCTTACCAATGCCCGTCCCTGCACCGGTAATGACAGCAACGTTTGTTTGCTGCGAAGTCACCCGTTCAACTCCGTCAGTAGGAATCAACGTGTCCCGATCGTCTTACTAAATAGGTCGAGACTAAGCCGCTTTACCGTCTCAAAACCTTTTGTGTAGGCCTCATAGTGCGAAAGCCCTGGCAGGATGTGCAGTTGCTTGGGTTCACGCGCTTTTTCAAAAAGACTGAGACATTCCTCAAACCCTGTCAGGTAGTCACATTCGGCGCCAATGATTAAGAGAGGCCTGGGCGCGATTTGGTCAACTACGTCCTCCGGCGCGTACGACATGATGTCATCAACGATCTCAAGTGGCATGCGACTAACGTTCGCAGCTATCGCTCCACCGGAATCGGCCAAGTTCTCCTCCGCCGGAGTGCGAACAAGTATGCTCGTATCGTCTACGTATTCAGAAGCCCCCACCAATACGCGATGCTCGCGATCTTTCTCGACGCGCTTCCGTAACGCCCAGTATTCCCACAGGCGGCGACTATTCCGCATCCACCTGTCACCGCTACCAAACCCAACGATGCTTACTACGGCCTTGGTACGTGGATCTGCGGCAGCCGTCGATATAACACTCGCTCCGCCGTAGCTAATACCGAAGAGAGCAATGCGATTAGCGTCCACTTCCGGTTGGAGTCCTAGAAAGGTGGTCGCATTGATGATGTCTTCGTCGCGTTCCCTAGAGATCACACGGTTCTTCGTGCCTTCGCTATCGCCGAAACCCCGGTAATCAAAGACAAACGCGACGTAGCCATGCTGTGCAAAAGCGCGCCCAAACGCCGGAAGAATGGCCTTGCGATCAGCGCGCATCCCTAGGCAACAAAGCACGGCCGGTCGCTTCTCCCCGGCTGGCAGATTGTCGGGCAGGTAGGCCGTGCCCACCAGCTTGAGGCCGGCGCTATGGAAGACCAGGTCTTTTTCGATCATCGCGTCTCCAAGGCTTCAACTGCAAAGTTTATGCGACCCTGCGCAAGCACGCAGGAAGGCACTAAGGGCCGCCGGGCCATGTTCGGCTGCCCTTGGTGCAGGTCTCGGCTGTCAAGGAACGCTTATGGGGCTGTTATTGATATGCTTTTGATGCCGCCTCAGCGAACGATGTGTCGGCAATATCCTCGAACTTTATTTGGAGCGCCGAATGGTTCGGCTCACCAAGCCCGAGGTATTCCAAATTTTTGTAGTACGACTCTTTCGTAAATATCGTGTCCGCCGGAAAAGATCCCGCTTTAATCATTCTCTGGATTGCAGCTCGCATTACCGTCGGATCAGTGTTTGGGAACCACTTCAGCGCGACTTGTTCAAGCTCGTCTGGGTGCTTGGCGGCATACCGATAAGCCTTCGTCAACGCGTTGATGAACTTAGTGACAGTCGCTCTATCGTTCTTGATCGTCTCCGCAGTAACATTGATCGTGCTGTTTAGGAATCGCCCGATCACAGCCGGGTAGTCCTTAATGATGTGTCTTCCGGCTTTAACCACCAGCACTGACGCCGTGGGCTCAAGTGCAACCGTCATGTTCGCCTGGCCATTCATCATGAGCGCCAACTCGGTCCCGAAGGCCCCGTAAAGGATTCGTAGATAGCGTGAGGGGTCGTCGTCCCCTTTCATCTTATATGTGGTCCTATCGACCTCAACCCAGCCGTTTTCACGCAATTCCTTAAGAAAAATCGAATTGATCGTGTTCGGTGGCGTCGGGATTGCGATTCGTTTTCCTCGCCAGCTCTTCGAGTCAAGCGTGATGTCTTTGTCGACCGTCAGCCAAAGGGCTGCGACATTCACGACCGGGGCAATAAGCTTCACGTCTGCGCCACGGGACTTTGCAAGAGACGCTTCTACTGGGTCGTGGACCGACGCGAATGCTTGGCCTTGAATGACCGCTTTCATGGCGAGATCGCGGCGCCCAACCGACAGAATGCTAACGTCCAGCCCCTCTTGCTTGAAGTAGCCCTTTTCGACAGCAAAGTAAAGCGGCGAGTATTGGAACAACCGACCAGGCTCGGCAACGGTGAGCTTCTGAGAGAGCGCCGGGCCGCACACAAAGCTAAGTGTGACTCCGAAGAGGAATGCTGCATTCCTTAAGTATTTGTTCATGGTCTGAACTCCTTACGGTGAAGGGCTAGTTTTCTCTCCATGGCAATAGCCATCTTTCAAGCAGCACGATACTCACATACATGAGCATTGCGACAACGAGTAGCACAAAAATGCCAGCCCATACTAGGCTCATCTCATATACCTGGGCACCGTAGAGCAGCAGATAGCCGATCCCCTCGTTCGCGGCGACGAATTCGCCGACCACGGCTCCAGTTAGGCCGAAGCCGATGTTGAGCTTCATTGCGGAAATAAGCCATGGCAGCGATGAAGGAACCACCACGTTGCGGAAAATTTGCCACCTGCTGCCGCCCAAAGCCGCAGTAAGCTGGAGAAGCTCTTTGTCAGTTGCCGCCAGGGCGGCGACAGCTGTTATGAACGTTACGAGAAAGACTGTGGAGAGTGTAAGTGCAACCTTCATCGAGAATCCGACACCAAACCAAAGCAGGAAGATCGGCGTCAGGGCTATCTTCGGGAGGCTGTTAAGGGCGACAACGATGGGGTCGATCACCCGCTCCACCGTTTTGGACCACCAGACTAGAAGCCCGCATACTGCGCCCAAAATGAATCCACCTAAAGACCCGACTATCGTTTCGGCGGTGGTCACCCAACTGTGGCGTATCAGGCTACCGTCCTTCCACATACTTATCAGGAAGTGAAGAATGCGCGCCGGCTGTCCAACCAGCAGTTCTCGGGCGAACCCCAAGCGTACGAGAAGTTCCCATACGGCAACTGCAAGGATCACAAGCCCAATCTGAATTAGTAAGATTTTTCGAGTTGTGCGTGCGAGTTCACGGCGATGCGCCGCAAGCATGACCTCTTTGGTAATGGGCGCGCTACTCACGAGCTGGTGGCGCCGATATTGATATCGAGTTCTTTCCAGATACGCGTAAAGTAGGCGCTGAACTCGGGTGATTCTCGCGCCATGAGCGGCGAGTCATGTCCGCTTGATAACTCGATGTTGTACTCTGTCTTGATACGGCCCGGGCGGTTGCTCATTACCAGTACCCGATCCGACATAGCGATAGCTTCACTAATATCGTGTGTGATGAGTAAGACGGTCTTGCCTTCCCGAGTCAGGATATTTCGCACATCCTCCTCTATTACCAGACGCGTCTGGAAATCGAGAGCGGAAAACGGTTCGTCGAGCAGGACAATGTCCGGTCCCAGAAGCAGGGTACGGATGAGCGCAGCTCTCTGCCGCATCCCACCAGAGAGTTCCCGCGGATATCGGTGAGCAAAACCGTATAGGCCATATCGCTCTAGGCCCTCTAGAGCTTTCTCAACGGCTTCCTTCTTTGGGACGCGACGGATCTCCAAGCCATACATAACGTTCTCAAGCACTGTTCGCCAAGGCATCAGCAAGTCTTTCTGCAGCATGTAACCAACATGCCTGTTCGGTCCGCGAACCGCCTCGGCGTCAATGAGTACTTCACCCGATGCTGGGGCCAGAAGCCCAGAGATCAGTCCAAGGCAGGTGCTCTTACCGCATCCGCTTGGCCCTACCAGACTGACGAATTCACCCTCGAGAATCTTAAAAGACAATTCGGATAAAGCATGAACAACGTCTTTCTTCGTAACGAAATACTGACTGACGTTGCGCAACTCGATTCGAGCGTTCTTATTCGTCATCGCGTCGCAGAAGCTCCTATGTCCTGAGCCGCCTTAGCCAGTCGGACGTGTGCCCGAGCGGCTTTCGTGCCTCCCGCGTCCTTTCGATGCGCGCTTCGGCGCCGCGAGGCGTGCTTCCTACGACTAACTACAACAACGGGGCGGGACTCTACCGCCTACCACGGCGTGCCGCAAGCCCCTGCGGATCGCCACCGACTTCGAGATCGGCTCAAGGAGGCATACTGTCTCGCGTGTGTCCCAAAATTGTTCCAAGGACCACTCACTGCTGTCGCGACCTTGCACCAACCGATTGAAATGGCTGGCTCCCCGAGTAGGGCTCGAACCTACGACCTGCGGATTAACAGTCCGTCGCTCTACCAACTGAGCTATCGGGGAACTGGGAGAGGCCGCGATTCTAGCGCAGCGTGCCCTGCTGGTAAATCCGCTCGGACTCGCTTTGCCCCAGGGTGCGCTGGCGCCGCTCGTCCTGGCGCGCGTTCTGGTCGGCCTTGGCCGCCTGGTGCGCGGAGCGCACGAGCTCCTGCGGCTTCTCGGTGCAGGCGAGGAGCGCGGGCATGAGCACCGCGAAAAGGATGATGAAGGGTCTCATCTAGGCGATGACCTGCGTGATCGCGTCGGCGACGTAGTCCACGTTCTTCGTGGTGAGCGCGGCGACGCAGATG
>JBBDWZ010000086.1:0-6399 GCA_040902615.1 Gemmatimonadota bacterium
GTAGCCCAGCATCCGCTCGGCGCCGACGTTGAAGATCTGGATCACGCCCTTCGCATCGGTTGCAATGCTCGAGAAATTGGCACTGTTGAAAATCGCACTCTGCAAAGCACTGGCCTTGAGCAGGGCCTCTTCCGCCTGCTTGCGCGCGGTGTTGTCGGTGCCGATCAACAGGTAGCCGATGATCGCGCCATCCGCGTCGCGCAACGCCGTGACCGACACTACGGCAGGGAAGCGGCTCTTATCCTTGCGGATATAACTGAGTTCGTAGATGTCCTCGATGCCGCGTGAGGCCTTGAACACCAGCGCTTCGAACCCAGGCGTAATCGGCGTCTCCAGCTCATCGCTCAATTCCTTGGCCCGGGCGATGACTTCCTGCGGATCGGAGATGTCCGCCGGCGTGATCTTGTTGACCACTTCCGCGGCCGTGTAGCCGAGCATCCGCTCGGCACCCACGTTGAAGATCTGGATCACGCCTTTCGCGTCGGTCGCAATGCTCGAAAAGTTGGCGCTGTTGAAAATCGCATTCTGCAACGCCCCTGCTTTCAGCAGAGCCTCGGTGTGCCGGACTTCCGAGTCGAAATCACGTCTTCCAGAGTCGCGTTTGCGGGCTTTAGCCATTTATCCTCGGGTTCACAGGCTCGGCACGTTTTGAGCAGTCCACGTGCGTGAACGCTGTGCAACGGAGCAATTCTCGTTGGAAGGCAGCGTTGTTGAGCTATTGCATTAAACGAGCCTTGGCGACAACCAGTAGGGAGAGTTGTCATTTGCCCCCTGTGGGGGAAAAGCCGCCTTCGAGTTCGACTTCGGCGCGCAACGCCGCCTGGTCCCGGCCGATGGTGGCGACGGCGATGGGCCGGCCGGCTTTCAGATAAGAGATCTGGTAGTCTCCGGACGCCAGGTCCCCGGTGGCCTCGGTGGAGTCCCACGCGGTGGCATGACCCACGTAGTTGACGGTGATGTCGTACTGGTGCGTCCAGAAGAATGGAGCGCTGGCGAACGGCTCGCTTCGGCCCAGGATGTTGCGGGCAGCGGTTTGACCCTGGCGCTGCGCAACCACCCAATGCTCGATGCGGATACGTTCGCCGCTCCGTGGATCGGGGTACTGCGCGATGTCACCCGCAGCAAAGACACCGGGCACACTGGTCTGGAGAAATGCGTCGACCAGCACTCCAGTATCGACGCTCAAACCGGCGGCAGCGGCCAGGTCCAGCACAGGACGGACGCCCACCCCCAGCAGTACGACATCGCAAGCGATGGTCCGGCCATCATCGAGTACCACTCGGTCCGGAAATACCTCGCGGATGGTTCGGCCCAACTCGAAAGCCACGCCGTTCGCCGTGTGCCGCGATCGCAGGTGGTCGCCCAGCTTTGGCCCGAGCACCCGCAGAAACGGTACGCTCTCCGGCGCGACTACAGTAACGCTCACGCCTCGCTTGCGCAGGGACGCGGCCGCTTCCATCCCAATGAAGCTCGCGCCCGCGATCACAACGTGGTGCGTACCAGTGATCGCCTGGATCAACGCGCGACAATCCACCAGCGAGCGCAGTACGTGCACGTTCGGAAGGGTTGCACCGGGCAGATTCGGTCGAATCGGCGCCGCACCGGTTGCCAGCAACAGCGCTCCGTACTCGATATCTCGTCCGTCCAAGCAGCGCACCCGGCGATTCGCGGTGTCAATTGACGTCACACGGCTCTGGATTTGCTCGATCGCGTGTTCACCGTAGAAACCGGGCGGACGGAGCGGGATCCACTCTTCCGGTGCATCGCCGGCCAGATAATCCTTGGACAGATTCGGCCGGTCGTACGGCGCATCCGCATCCGGATCGATCAGCGATATCGGGCCCTGGTATCCCTCCCGGCGCAGCATCTCCGCGGCTGCACTGCCGGCAGCTCCTGCTCCAACGATCACGACGGAGCCTGGTCCGGCCGCCGATCGCTGCATCGCGTCCAGCGGTTCGCGCACGAGCTTGTCCAGCACGAACACGCGGCCATCACGCACTTCGGTGCGCCAGCGGGGGAGGGGATTGAGTGCCGGTGCTGCACTGGCTGCACCGGTCTTGATATCGAAACAGGCGTGATGCCACGGGCAGCGGACGACATCGCCGGTGACAATGCCCTCGGCGAGCGGGCCGCCGTAGTGCGTACAGGTGCCGCCGATCGCAAACACCTGCTGGCCGCGCCGGAACAACAGCACGGTCTCACCATCGACTTCGCCGGCCAGCGGTTCGCGCTCGCCGATCGCATCGAGCTGTACGCCTTCACGGAATGACATCGCATCACAGGGATTTAAGGTTTAACGGCAGCATCGTGCAGTCCATGATCTGTTACCTCGCGTGCAATATTCGCAATATTTGCTATTGCCGCGTGGTCAGTGCGGTATCGTGAGCAATCGGCCTGGGACGCAGCCCGCGCGGCTCCGTGCGCGGTCCGGCCTCGAAGCTCCACACGTCGTGCGGCAGGCCTGCCGCCGCGGTGCGGTGCTCGAGGAATTCGTGAAACCAGCGCTGCTGGGTCGGTGACAAACGGGCGAGGACCACTGTTTTCGAACGATCCGCGATCAATTGAAATGGCATGGACAGGATGTTCACGCGCGGTTGCAGAACGCTGGACGTCGCCGTGTCATAGACCTGGTGCAGTACGGCCAGCCTGCCCAGCGCGTCGTTGAGCTCGGTAACCGCGGATGACATGTCGTGTGCAGTGGCGGAGTCTACCACACCAGTGAAATCGGCGAGGCCAAGGATGTGGGGTCGGTCCTTGATCAGTTCATCCGCCATTTCACGGTAGTCGGGATGACTGGCGTCCTGCCAGCGTGCCGACTCCGAGGAATCGCACGCCGGAACTCCGGCCACCAGGATGAGCAGCGCTAGCACCGACATACGGAAGCGGCCAGACCGCCTGTCGGTCGGACTCATTGCAGTGACGCGGTCAGGCGGGCCAGGTTGTCCAGCAGTTTGCCCGGCCAGGGCTGCCGCTTCCATTGCTCCCTTGTCAACTCTTCCGATCCTTCGAGAAACGCTGCTTCGACCTGGCGCAGTGCGCGCACCACGCCGGCATCATAGGCAACCAGCGTGATCTCGAGATTCAGGGTAAAAGAGCGCATGTCCAGATTGCTCGAACCGATGACCGCGATGTCGTCATCGATGCTCATGTGCTTGGCGTGCAAAAGTGCCGGGTCCTTCATCAGGAAGATGCGCACACCGGGCCGAAGCAGTTCCTCGTAATAGGACTGCTGGGCGTGCTGCACGAAAAACTGGTTGCTTTCGCCCGCAAATATCATCGTAACCTGCACACCGCGTTGGGCCGCACTCGAAATCGCCGTCATCAATGAGTCATCAGGCACGAAGTAGGGCGTCGTAATGCAAAGAGTGTGAATCGCGGAATGGATCAGGCTGGTGAACAGCTTCAGGTTGTTGTCGTTATCGTAACCGGGTCCGCTGGGCAACACCTGGCACAATGCCGATCCGGTCCAGTCCGCCAGCAGCGCGCCGGCCGGCGGCGTCACGCCCTGGAAAGTCGACTCCCGTTCCGAGTTCCAGTCGCTCAGGAACACCGCGTTCATTTCGAGCACGATTGGACCGGTGACCTGGGCCACCACCTCCACATAGTACCGCCCATTCAGAAGGTTGCGCCGCCGTAAATAGCTGCGGTCGATCATGTTCATGGAACCGGTGAAGCCGGTGTGCCCATCGATTACTACCAGCTTGCGGTGGTTGCGCAGGTCCGGTCGGTTCCAGTCGTTGGAGCCCGGCCGAAGTGGCAGCGCCCACCGCCAATCCACACCCGCCGCAGTCAGACGCCGCATCATCTGGTCCCGCCTCGGCACACCGCGGCAGGCCAGGTGATCGGCCAGCAAACGCACCGGCACGCCCCGCCGAACCGCGTTCTCCATTGCCGCAAAAAAAACCTCAGTCGCCTCATCCATGGCGAGGATGTAGAACTGAACGTGCACGTAAAGCCGCGCATCATCGAGCGCAGCGGCCATCCGTCGGATGGCCTCCGCATAATCCGAAATCAACTCGACGCGATTGCGCGCACAGGCAGGCATGCCGCCCAGGTTCGCGTTCAATCGAACAAAGGGTTCGTAGCGTGGCGGAATCGGCGGGTCGAACGCACCCTCGAGTGCCGGGTTTGCCCGGGCATCCGCTACTCGCTCCGCAATGAGCGCATTCGCCTTGCGTTGCTGCTCGCGCCGATGCCGCGACAGCTTTGGGCTGCCGATCAGCATGAACAACAACGCGCCAAGGGAAGGCACCAGCACGATGAGCATGAGCCAGGCCGTAGCCGAGCCCGGCTTTCGGTTTCGGGGCACGACGAACAACGCGGTGATGATGATCAACCAGGAGACGGCGTTGTCGATTCCTGTGTTCGGAAACCAGTCGCTCAGCAAGGGAGTATTCGCCCGTTCATTCCTCGACGATCAGGAAGCCGATCGCACCCTTTCTGTCCCTTCGTCTCGAGCTCGGCTTCCATGTGTTCTGCCGGTGGTGCTGCACCTGGTTCATTCATCGCTCGACTCCAATTGGAAGGAATGCGTTGGGTGGTTACATCGTTGCGCCGGTCCCGGCGGGCCCTGTCAATTGAAGCACACACATTGCGTCTGACCAGCCCCGGTTTGGACCCATGCCACCGAGTGATCATTCGCGGATCGCGTGCAGGCAAGGAGTCGGCCCGGTAACGCTGCAGCGAAACTGCTTCTTTAATTTGAGCCTGAACATGCGACCTCTGAGCCTGCGGACCATTCTGATCGCCACCGATTTGAGTGATGCGATGATGCCTGCTCTCCGCACCGCCGTGCAGCTGGCCGATCTGGCTGACGCCGATTTGCACGTCGTACATGGGGGCGAGCGGCCTGGTTCGGTCGAGCAATTGCAGGCACACCTCTCGAGGGGCGGGGTGCGGCCGGAAACGATCGGGAAGGCCCGCACGATCGAGGGGCCGGCGGGCGCCATGATCGTGCAGGAAGCCCTTCGACTGGAGGCGGACGTGATTGTGCTCGGGCCGCACCGGGAGAAAGACACGGGCTCCATCGGCTCCACAGCAGATCGCGTGGTCCGCGCAGCTCCGATTCCGTGTCTGATTCTGCCGCGAGCCCTGCCGCTTCCGCTCGGCAATGTGCTGGTGCCGGTGGATGCGGCGGAAAGCGCGCGCGGTCCGCTGGCCGTCGGGCTGACCTGGGCGTCTGCCCTGCGTCGTCGCGCCCGAGACGGGGGCGGTACCGATGTGGTTGCACTGCACGTGACGCCGACCGGCGCCAGCAACTCCGCCGCGGTGCGCCGGCTCCAGCAGGAGATCGATACCGTGCGCCAGCACCTAGCCTCATTGGCTGGCGTCGATATTCGCCAGTCCATCGATGAGTCAAACGATCCGTCGGGCGTCATCCTGAGACAGGCCGAGTCATTGGCCGTTGATCTGGTGGTGCTCGGTACCCGCGCAGAAAAAGCGGTGGACGGCGCTATGCTCGGCAGCGTGTCATCGGCCGTTGTATGCCGCGCGACCACGCCAGTCCTGCTGGTACCACCCGGGATCTGGCGAAGCACGGGGCGTGAGCCGCTGCCGTAACCAGTCGCATCCTGCACCGCAGTCTTGTAGAATACAGGGCCCGCGCCCCCTGCATTTCCAGTCCGTTCATCACCGGAGAATCATGGCTTCCACCCTATTGGATCCCGGTCGCGCATCGCCGCAAGGCGGCCGCACGATTCCGAACTTCATTGGCGGACAATGGGTGCGGTCTTCGGGTAGACAGACCCTGCCGATCCGCGATCCGGCCGCCGGCGAGCTGCTGGGCGAAGTACCGCTGTCCACTCCACAGGATGTCGACCGCGCGGTCAGTGCTGCGCGCGCGGCCTTTCCAGCCTGGCGATCGACGCCCGCCATCGAGCGTGCCCGCGTATTGTTCCGGCTGAAAGCATTGATCGAGCAGAACAAGGATGAGCTGGCGCGATCGCTCACGCGCGAGCATGGCAAACTCGTGTCCGAGGCGCGTGCCGAGATCCAGCGCGGCATCGAGAACATCGAGCACGCGTGTGGCATCCCTACGCTGATGATGGGTGAGACGCTGGAAGACATCGCTCCGGGCGTGGATTGCGAAACAGTACGCCAGCCATTAGGTGTCTTTGCCGCGATCACACCGTACAACTTCCCGATCATGATTCCACTCTGGTTCTGGCCCTATGCGGTCGCCACCGGCAACACCTTCATTCTGAAGCCCAGCGAACAGGATCCGATCACGCACCAGCGTATCTGCGACCTCGCCACCGAAGCTGGTCTGCCCGCTGGCGTGCTCAACGTCGTGCACGGCGCTCACGACGTGGTGGATGCTTTGTGTGATCACCCTGGAATCACGGGTGTGTCGTTCGTCGGCTCGAGCCAGGTCGCAAAGCTCGTTTATGCGCGTGCCGC
>JBBDWZ010000087.1:0-39548 GCA_040902615.1 Gemmatimonadota bacterium
CAGATGAATACCCGCGCACAGACAGCCAGCGGGCGAGCGGGTGGTTGAAGCTCACGGTGAGCGACACCAGGCCAGAGATGCTGGACAGGCAGGTCAGTGCGGAAAAGCTGGTGCCGATCGTACTGGACCATCTCCGAAAAAACCCCGGCTGCTCAAAGCGGAGCCTGCGGTCACTGCCCGGTGACAACAACCTGATTGAGGCCGCCTTTGACATCGCCTGCCGTTCTGGAAGGGCCCACTTCGAAGAACCAGCGGGGAAGGGGAAGCCGGGGAAATGTTACCACATTTGACCCACTGTGCTGGAGTGTGCTGCCGCTGTGCTGACAGCGCACTAGGGAAGGGTGTGCTGGACCGTGCTGCAACCCCCGTAGGGGGTGCGCGGTCAGCGCAGTACACCCTGATTGCCACTGGTGGGTGTGCTGAAGTTGTATCCCCCCCTTGCCCTATCGCGATGTGCGTGACCTACGTGCTCAATGGCCCAGCGTTGACTGCACCCAGGGCGCCAGAACCTGCGACAACAGTTGTGCAAACCGCTGTAGTCGGTAGCGCAAGCTTCCGTCCTGCAATGCCTTCCGTCTCGCGGGGGTGCTGAGTGGGAAGAAACCTGGGAAGAAGCGGCGGCTTTACCTCGCTCCCTGACCTTCTCGAATGGCTGACGCGCGCTCCCGAAGGAACGGCCGTGCAAGCCTCTACGATCGCTCACGTCCTGCGCCCACTGGTTGACCAGCCCCAACAGGCTGACGCGCAGCCTGCGCAGCCTGAGACGTGGCGCACGCGGCTATGGACCTGCCCGGCAGAGACGCGGCTCGGTGTGCGCGAAGTAGCCGAGGCGATAGGCCATCCCGTGAGCTGGGTCTATCGCAGGACGCAGAAGACCGCAACTGACCGGCTCCCGTTCCGGCGGCTCGATGGCGAACTGGTGTTCACTGCCGGCGAGCTGAGGGCATGGATACGCGCGGCCGAGGAGATCGTCAGCGCGGGGCCAATGGACACACCCCAACATCTGAAAGTGGTTAACCGATGACGGCCGAACAGCGGGCAACAGAGGCGCTTGATGGTGCGCGTGAACGTCTCAACGAATGGCTGAGGGAAAGGGACTCATGCAACTGCGTCCGTCCGGTGAAAAGCGGCCGGTATGCCGGACGCTGGAGCTGCAGGTGCTGCTCGCGTCCTATCCCGGAGAAGGCAGCTGCGATCCGTGAGGCGGGCGCATGAGCGACACGACTAGCCACAGAGCCAGGCTACCGAACACAACATCCAACACGAGAGAGATAGAACAGCATGGGTATCGTAACCGTTTTGCGCGCAGTAGGAGCGACATAATGACACTCGGCGACTTGCCCACGGCGCAGCTGCTTGCAATCCGCCAGGACCCGCAGGTAGGCGACCACACGAAGCAGAAGGTTGACGTTGAGTTGTGGAAGCGTCGGCAGTCTGGCGACCCGGGTGCATTCCCGACCCGTGAGCCGGCAGACGAGAGGCGTCGTTATAACCGTTATAACCACGAGAGGCGGACAGCGTGAATGCAGCATCCATGATCGCCTTGGCGCTTGGTGCACTGGACACTGCGCGAGATGCGCTGGGGGCCGCGCGTGCTGCGATGGACCATGCGCTGACCACGCTGCCGGAACATGAGCGCGGACTCGGGCAACTGGCAACGGTTGCCAGTTCAACCGGCAAGGATGGATACAACTTGCTCGCCCTCTGCGTACTGGCGCGGGCCAATGCCAAAGCAGGGTTAGTGCTGCTGAGCGCGGAAAGGCAGCCAGCATGAGCTTGCCCGACGCATTCCCTTCACGCAACGAGGCTGCATGATCACGACCGTCCCGCGTGCAATCGAGCAATTGCGCGCTGTGCTGACAGCGGTTGCCAACGCCTCGTTCGCAGCTAATGCCGGAGAGCTCGCCCTAGTCGGTCTTCGCTTTCGCCACTCCGGCGACGATAGCGACAAAGGAGCGGAGCTACTCGACCGAGCAACGAACCAGGCACGCGATGCAATCTTTACCGCGTGCCGTGCGCTGAGGCTCGCCCAGGTCAACCTTGAGTTTGTGCAGACCGCGATCGAAACGCAGACCAGCGATGTCAATCGCACCACGCGGCAGGCCGCATGAGCGATTACAACTATCTGGTAGAGTTGGTCGCATACGATCCCGGCCTGCCGGGCACGACTACGCTGCGCTATTCGACAAAGGGCCATGTAACCGGACCGGCCGAAACGCCGGCAAACACGTTCTATGATCCGCGCGTTGTACAACCGGCCACGATCCGCCGTCTGCTGTTCTCCGAGGGCACGACACAGGGACGCAGCAAGGTAGCACTCGGCGACCTCATCCTCGCGAATGATGACGGTGAGCTCGATGGGCTGATTGACTACGGAGTGGATGGCAGGGCGATCACGATCCGTCGTGGACTGCCGGGTGCTGCGTATCCCGCGGGTTTTCCGGTTGCGCTAGTTACGACGATGGAGCAGCTGGAAGTAAACACTTCTCGTGTGATCGTAAGGCTTCGTGACCGACAGGCTGAGCTGGACAAGCCGCTACAGGCTACGAAATACGATGGCGATAACGTCCCGCCTGATGGACTGGAAGGCGGTGAAGAACTCAAGGACAAGCCGAAGCCGGTACTGTATGGGCAGGCAACGAACATTTCCCCGGTTCCTGTCAATCCGAGCAGGCTCATCTATCAACTGGCTGATGGACTGCTCGCTTCCGTTGAAAACGTGTACGACTCTGGCGTATCGCTAAAGGAAGATCTCGTCGAGTGGGAAACGCAGACGAGTGGCTATTCGGCAGGCGAGCAGATCAATACCGCCACGTTCGGCGCGGGCCTTTATGTGACTGGTGGCGCTGCGGGCAAAATCTTCACGTCACCCACGCGCGTCACGTGGACATCGCGCACTAGTGGCTTCGGTTCCGATCCCGTCCGTCGGATCCGCTATCTGGGTGCGCAGTTCATTGCGGTCGGCGACAACGCAAAGCTTTCGACCTCGCCGGATGGCATCACATGGACTGCGCGCACGAGCAGCTTCGCGGCCGGCGAGCCGATCTACGGTGTCACGTTCAATGGCTCGGTGTACGTCGCGGTCGGTGGGGATGGCACTAATGGCATCAAGATCGCGACATCATCCGACGGCATCACATGGAACCAGCAAACGGTGCCAACCGGCTGGACCACGAACTACGCTACGTCGGTCGCGTTCGGAAACAGTGTCTTTGTTGTGGTGGGAATCAATGGCAAGCTCGCCACGTCAGCAGATGGAACGAGTTGGACCGCACAGACCAACCTTGAAAGCGCGGGCGTAAACCTATACGGCCTGTTGTTCGACGGCACCAAGTTCCTGGTCGGTACGCAGGGTCTTGTTGGCAACGCTGACGGTCGGATTCACACCTCGCTTAACGGGATCACGTGGACCCGGCAGTATCTAGCTGGCGATTTTTCGGATGGCTGGTTCGACATCGCATTCGGTGGCGGCGTGTACGTTGCGGCCGGAACCCCGAGCCGCCTGGCCGTCTCTCGCGACGGCTTCATCTGGCACTCCATGACCAGCGGCTTCGGTCTCGGTGACGATGTAATGTGCGCCGCGCACGGCGACTCGGGGTTTATGGTCGCTGGCGAAGATGCGACACTCCACACGCCAATAAGCTATAAGACCTTCGCGTCAGCCGCAGACCTCGAAGATGATTCGCTCGCACCCCACGCGGGCACGTTTGGCATGTTCCTCGATGCTGCTGGTAGCTACATCCGCCTCGGCGCTCCACCTGCTGGCCAGGTCACAGCCGATGTTACGCAAGGTGCCGCCGGATCGAACCGCACGGCAGGACAAATCTGGAAGCTCATCCTTGAACGTGCAGGTATGGTCAGCGGCACCGACTTCTCGACCTCAGACATTACCACACTCGATACCGCGAACAGTTCGGTGCTCGGCTTCTACGCGCGGGAGGAAATGACCGCGGCCGATGCTCTTACCCAGGTCGCCGCCAGTGTAGGCGCATGGTGGGGTGCTGATCGTAACGGAGTCTTCCGCATCCAGCGGCTCGTAGCGCCATCGGGTTCGCCTGTCGTGACGTTCACCGAAGCCGACATCAAGAGAGGCTCCCTGATTCGCGAGCCGACCAGAGATCCGGGCCGCGGGCTGCCGACATGGCGCTCGATTCTGCGCTATGCCAAGAACTATACGGTGCAGGACAGCGGCCTTGCGGGCAGCGTGTCGGCCGAGCGTCGTTCAGAGCTTGCCGCGGAGTGGCGCGAAACAAAGGACGAAGATGCAGCCGTGCAAACGAAGCATTTGCTTGCACCGGAAGTGATTGAAGAGACGCTTCTCGTCACGAAAGCAAATGCTGATACCGAGGTGGACCGCAGGCAAACGCTGAGAGGCACGCGCAGGGACTTCTTCAATCTGACCGTGCAACTCGATGCGACCACGTATTCACTGGACATGGGTGACGTCATCGAGATCGAGCATTCCCGCTTCGGCCTGTCTGCTGGCAAGCTGTTCAGGGTGGTGGCAGTAGAGCCCGACTTTGAACGCGAAATATTACATCTGGGAGCCTGGGGATGAGAAAACGTTTGCTTTGTGTTTCTGTGGTGCTGCTGGCTGGCTGCTTTTCTGATCCGGTCGAACCCCAGCCCGTTTGTCATACCGCAATCATGCGCAATGCCGCGGGCGATTCTGTGGGCATTATCAAAGCCTGCATGACGGTGTCGCGTGGCTAAAGGCGCTGATCTTTCTACCGTCCGTTCGCCCATGAGCACCGGACAACTCGAATCGACACTGAAGGGCAAGCTGGTCGAGGCTGAGGCCGCACGTGCATTGAACGTGAGCGGCTGCTCCAGCATATCGCTTTTTCTGCCGAGCTTAATGGTGCAACTGGCAGCGTTCGACATTGACGAGAACGAGGTGCGAGTGTGCGCAGTGGATGCACAAGGCAACGCTCGCACGGGCCCCCGCGGGCCGGTATCGGCCGATGAGGTTGTAGGACAGATGCGACTGCTGTACCCGAAACACTTTCGGGGATAGTTGTAGTGCCGGGTTTCCCGACGGCGGGAGATTCGCACAAACACAAAACGCCCGGCGAAAGAACTGGGCGGGAGAGATTGAAATGTCGGATGCAAAGAAAGCAGCATTCAGGGATGCAACGTCGGGCTTGGACTACTTCGTTGCGGATGATCCTCGCGAAGTCCTGAAGGCAACGCTCAATTCGCGCCTCACGGCCGAGCCGAGCATGGAACAGGTACGCGAGCAGGACACCCTCGCCGCTCAGTTGAGGGTTGATGCCGCGCCAGAGTGGAGCGCTGTCAGCTCAATTGCTGAAAGCGTGTTCAATAGCGCAGCCGAACATTTCGCACAGGTTGCGCGCGCATATGACGATATGAAACCCGTGCCATTTGCAAACTTCCAGACTCAGGCGTCGAAAGAATACGCGTCGAAGCTTCTGGGATTGACTGAATCGGTGCGCGCGAAGATTGACGCAGTCCGTTCTCGCTTCAGCCGGCCGGCCATCCCGTTTCCTGTTGCTTCTGCAGACGTGACTGCCTTGCAAATCCGGCTGAACATCCTCGAGAACGCAACGCCCGACATCGCCGCGGAGCTAATTCTCGATGGCGTGCAGCGTGGCGACGTGCCGTTCCTGACCGCAGCCGTCAAGAACCTGCGGAGTTGGACAAACCACAAAGCCGTCTGGAAGGCCGCAGAGACAAGCGGCTATGCCAATGACCTCATCGAAAAGGCAGAGCGCGCCATCTGGTCGCCAGAGATCGCGGCCGCGGAACATTGCGCAGCGCGAGCCGATGCCTTCGCGGCGTCGTGGAGGTATTTACTCACAAACGCGCTCTCGGGTCCCGTGGACCCCATGCATAGGCAAGCCGGGGCCCTGTCGCCCATGCTCGATCCTGTCGCGCGGGTTGCGGCCTGACAACACCTAGGGCCCCGTTCCGTCGTCGCCGCGCGGATAAACTCGCGCACAATCAGGCCGGCGATGGGCGGGGTGTTGTCTTTCATAGGAGGTTGATCGTGATGGAACGTAGATGCACCGGGAAGAATGCGACCGGGGAACCGTGCGAGAAGCCGTCGCGCCTGGTGGGCGATGATGGCTGGTGCGACACACATCGGCCCGGCTCTACCTACATGAGCGACATTGGAGCACTGGGCGGGCAAGCAACGAAAGAGAAGTTCGAGGCGAAGGGATTGAATCCGGGGGAGATGCCCGACGTCACCGATACCGCTACTGCGCTGCAGGCGTTCAATGTCGTAGGTAGGGCTCATGGCGAGCGGCGCCTGACCGATCGGGAGGCAGACTCGCACGTGAAGCGCATCGATGCCACCGTGAAGGCACTCAACGTACACATGACCGGCAGACTCGTGACTGAACTGGCGGCCGAGCTCGAACGCAAGGAAACGCAGATTCAAGAACTTCGGAAGCAGTTGAATGCAACGCCCAGGATGGCGGTTGCCCGATGAGTCATGGGCAGGGAACCGAGCGGCTTGCTCGGCGGAAGTTGGACAAGGCGCGCAAGCTGGTCGTGCCCACAATGCCCGACCCGGATGTATTGCCACCCGATCCGCTCACGTTTGCAAAGATGTGCGGCTTCGTGCCGGATGCATGGCAGGCCGACGTGCTCACGACCGATTCAGATAAAACGATCCTGTGCTGCTCTCGCCAGTCCGGCAAATCAACCGTGACGGCTCTGCGGGCCGTGCGCGAGGCCGTGTATGTGCCCAACTCGCTTTCGTTGCTGCTGGCGCCTGCTCTCAGGCAATCGGGTGAGCTGTTCCGCAAGTGCATGCAACTCTATCAGAGCATCGACGGTCCCGTGCCCGCCATCGTGCATGACTCGGCACTGCGGCTTGAGCTGGACAATGGGTCCAGAATCATCGCACTGCCAGGCAGCGAGAGCACGACGCGGGGTTACTCGGCGTGCACTCTCGTTGTGATAGATGAGGCTGCGCGAGTGCCTGACGATCTGATTGCAGCCGTGCGGCCCTCGCTCGCTACGACTGACGGTCGCTTGATCGTGCTCAGTACGCCTTGGGGACGTCGCGGGTACTTTTACAAGACGTGGTTCCATGGTGAGGGCTGGACCCGGATGATGATTAAGGCGGAAGATTGCCCGCGCATCTCATCGAAGTTTCTTGAAGCTGAACGTCGAGAGCTAGGCGAGTTCAACTATAGCCAGGAGTATGAATGCGAGTTTCTGGATTCTGAGACGTCGGTCTTCTCAAGTGCGTTGATCGAGCGCGCGCTGTCGGACACGCTGAAACCGTTCTTTCCGAGGAAGGTCGCCTAAATGGGCCTCGTTTTCAATTTCGGTCACAACACAGGCTGCACGATAACGCCCGCACCCCGCACGCACTACGTCATCGGCGCTGACCTTGGGCAGGTTGCAGACCCGACGGCTCTCTGCGTGATGAGAGTAACCGAGACGTACCCGACGATAGCGGAGGGCGCATCACTGCCGCGGCCGAAACGCATACAGATGGACGTAGGGCACCTCGAACGGCTACCGCTCAGGCAGGCTTACCCGGACCAGGTTGAGCATGTACGGCGATTGCTGCGCTCGGACTTCCTTGCTGGAGTCAGGAAGACTCTGGTGGTTGACCAGACGGGCGTGGGCCGTCCAGTGTTCGATATGTTCGAGCGGGCCGGGCTGTCTCCTATTGGCGTTACGATTACGGCCGGCGATCAGGAAACCCGTGTCAATCACAGCAACTATCGAGTGGCCAAGCTGCTGTTAATCTCGCGGCTACAGGCCGCACTGCACGCCAATGACCTGCAGGTTGCCAGTGAGTTGGAGGAGGCGGCAACGCTCGTCAAGGAATTGCAGGACTTCCGCGCCACGTTCTCCGATGCCGGCCATGCTTCATTCAATGCGCGTGAAGGCGCGCACGATGACCTGGTGCTGGCGGTTGCGATTGCGGCATGGTACGCTGAGCACGACACGCGGAACCGCTCGCAGGTGTTCACTTACAGAGCCTAGGGTGAAAGACTGGGAAGAAAGCTGGGAAGAAACACCCGAAAAGGACCGCAAAAGAAGGAGAGAAAACGCAAACGGCCGAGACCTTCCGCGACAACGCGGCAACTCGTAACCCGTTGCCGTAGCGTCACTCCCGCGACCTGCGGAAATGAACGCAAAAGCCGGTTGGGAACTTGAAAACTGGCGACCCAAAAGGTCTTCCGAGTTCGAATCTCGGGCCCTCCGTACATAGCGCATTCTACTTACGCCTCCTGTATGTTGCTTCTTGAAAGCACTTCACGTGCGGCCGCGATTGCATCCTCGCTACCGGCGATGAGCAGGATGTCACCGGACTTCAGTCGTTCCTTCCCCGTAGGGAGGATCACTTCACCCGGCTCGCGCCGAATGGCGAGCACGGTTGCACCGGTTGATCCACGAAGGTTCAAATCGGTCAGGCTTCGGCCTAAGCTCGCCGAATCAGCAGTCAGCTTGTGCGCGACGGGTGCCCCCAACCCCGGCAACAGATCCTGCACTGGATTGGGACCGGCAGGGGCGGCCTCGGCTGGCAACTGCTGCGCGAGAGTCATGGCCAGGATCTCCGCACCCGCTCGGGCGTGACCCTGCAGGTTGGTTGCGCTCTTCCAGAACGCAACGGCAAACAACAACAGTACGATCCCGAGTATGGCGATACCGCGGAACGGCGGCAGGAACGGCTGGGTTACGGCGGCAATGGCGATGCCGGCCAATGCGAGGATGCCGAGCTGCAGCGTAATGGTCAACGCCTGACGTGGTGCCCGCCCATAATCGATTCGACCTTGGGTTACACCGGGCACGGCGCGATCGGACAGCGCCGTGGCCAAGAGGCGGCTGGTACGAAGCAGGCCATACACGAGCGGACTGGCGGCGAGCAAGCCCGCAGTCATGACGAGCGCTTCCGAATTGCGTTGAGTGAGCCCGGTCAGCTCCTGGACGAACTGAGTCAAACGCGGCAGCTCGAGAGCCCAGCCGATCACCAGCGCGATGATGAGCGCGACGTCGATCAGCATGATGGTGGTCACGCGCCCGAGGCGTACGCGATCTCCCGAAGGCCGGCGCAACTTTTCGATCCAGGCACCGTACAGCGAAACGAAGGTCTGCAGCGGTTTGGGCAACTTGCGATCGACGTAGTTGGCGGCCTGTGCCGAGTGTTTGATCAGCCAGGGAGTCGTGAGGGTCGTGATCGCCGATACGGCCACCGCGATGGGATAGAGGAACGGCCGGATCGCGCCGGTGGCGAGGCCCACGCCCGCAATGATGAAGGAGAACTCGCCGATCTGGGCGAGGCTCATACCGGCTTGCAGGGATGCGCGGACACTGTAGCCAGCCAGGAATGAGGCGGTGCTGACCGCGATCACTTTGCCGGTGATTACCATGGTGGCAAATATGAGCACGGCCGGCCAATGCTCCGCGATGACTGCAGGATCGATCAGCATTCCGACGGCCACGAAGAACACGGCGGCGAACAAGTCACGCACGGGCTGGATGCGTTGCTCGACGATTTCGGCCACGCCGGATTCAGCGGCCAGTGCCCCGACCAGGAAGGCGCCGAGTGCGACCGAGTAGCCAAACCGGAGCGCCAGCAACGCAGAGGCAAAGCACAATCCCACGGAGGCAACCACCGTAGTATCGGCTCGGCCGTGTTTCACGACGTAACGGATGAACCGCGGCACGAGCAGAATGCCGACGATCAGGAAGCCGGCCAGGAAGACGAGGAGGCGTGCTGCTGTCGCAGCGATGGTCGCGGCAGAAAAGCTGCCCTCCGCGGACATGGTGGTGAGCACCGCCATCAACAGGATCGCGATCAGATCCTCGACCACCAGCACGCCGAACACGATGTCGACGAACGGACCTTTGGCCTGTTGTTCCTCGAATGCTTTCGCGATGATCGTAGTACTCGAGATGGCGATGATGACGCCGGCGAACACCGATTCGATGGTAGTCCAGCCGAGCAATTGAGCAATCAGAAACCCGCAGAGCATCAGGCCCATACTCTCGGCCAGCGCGATGAGTCCCGCGGTTGGCGCGATGCGGATCAATCGACGCAGACTGAACTCGAGCCCCAGCGTGAACATCACGAGGATCACGCCCAACTCGGACAGCGAATGCACAATCTCTTCTTCGGCAACCAGCGGAACCGCGGGGAAGTGCGGCCCCACCAGGAAACCGGCGAGGAGATAGCCGAATACAACGGGCAGGTGCAGTCGCTGGAAAATGGTCGCGGCAATACCGGCCACGACCAGTACGAGCGCGAGGTTTCGGAGGAATTCCACGGAATCGTGCATCAGGGCCTGGCTGCCAGCATGCGTCGTCCCTTTCCATAGTTATCACTACGATTCGTGAATACCAACACGCGCCACCCGGGGCGTGCCGAGCCTGCCAGGTGGCGTTGTGCCTGGTGTTGGATTATGCGTGGGCTGGCGGTGGAACCGAAGTAGCCAGATGTGAGATGCTGCGGGTTTGGGCAAGTGTGAGTTGATCGGAGTAATTCAGGATCGCACGGACCTGCACCCGAAAACGACGGGCATGAGAGGTGGATTCTTCAGTGGCGGCATCGAGCCCTGAGTGCCGTACTCGATCGACGTGTTGACGGATCGCCGAAAACACACTTTCCAACGCGTGACCCGGAGTCTGACGCAAAAGGATACGCGAGCCGGTTGGGGCTATGGTCGAGCGAGGCGTGGAACTCCGCGGAGGCTGGCGGGCCGATCCACGCAGAATGCGCTGCTTCCGGGGATGCGAGGCCAGTGGCAACCAGAACGAGCGAAATCCAAAACGACCAGTCCGCCGCCGTCAGCGTATTCAATCGTCGGCCGGTCGTCTGGTCACGCGCCACGCGTTCTCCCCGCAAAGTTGACAGGGCTCGGAAAGCTCGGCTAAGATGCGCCGTAACTCAGGGAGCGTCAACGACATCCCGCGCATCCCTCCTATCGATTGGCCAGCCATGAACGAGCTGCTTCAACATCTCGGCATACTTCGCAGCACCGAACGACGCGGCGTCGTGGCGACACTGATTGGCACGAGTGGTCCCTCTCCGAGAAAAGTGGGGGCCAAGATGTGGGTGGGTGAAAGTGGTCGCTCTCTGGGCTCTGTGTCAGTCGGTGGCTGCATTGATGCGCGGGTCACGGAAGTTGCCCCCGACGTGATGCGCGAAAACAAGCCGCGCGTATTGAGCATCGACATGAGCGATGCGTCACTCGACCTGGGGTTTACCTGTGCCGGCATGCTCGACGTGCTGATCGAGCCGGTGGAATTCGCCAATCCCGACGATCCGATCGTGCGCAGCTACGAGACCGTGAGGTCAGTGACCGAGACCGGCGGCAGGAGTGCGATCATTACCCAGCTGGAAGGTGCGTTCGATCGCACCATTCTCGGCGACGAAGACGAACGGATGCGGGAGCTGTTCGAGCGGGGCGCATCCCAGACGATAGCGGAGGGTGGCTCCAGGGCATTTGCCGAACTGCATCAACCGGCCACGCTTCTGGCGATACTGGGCGCCGGGCCGGTTGCCCCGCCGCTCATCGAGCTGGCCAAGGCGCTGGGTCTGCGCACGCTGGTCGTGGATCCGCGGCCGAAAGTTGCCGATGCGCAATTGCAGGCCGACGAAATACGCACCGGTGACGCCGGCGCCGCGGCAAAACAGTTGGGTGCAAACACTGCGGTCGTACTGTTGGCGCATGACTACAAGTATGACCTGCCGATCCTTCGTTCGTTGCTCACCGGTGATGTGCCATACATCGGTTTACTGGGCAGCCGGCGGCGGGGCAAGGCTCTTCTCGAGTTCCTCGCCGGCGAAGGCTGGGAGGCGGATGCGCTCGCGCGGATCCGCGTGCCGGTCGGTCTCGACATCGGTGCGGAATCGCCCAAGGAACTGGCTCTCAGTATTCTGGCCGAAGTGATGGCCGTGTTGCGCGGGAAGAGTGGTGGACGTTTGTCCGGCGATCGCTGAGTGCCACGTGTTGCTGCGGTGGTCCTGGCTGCAGGCCGCAGCGTTCGCTTCGAAGGCACCAAGCTGCTGGCGCAGGTTGGCACGGTGCCGCTGCTGCGCATTGTGGTCGAGACTGTGGTCAGCGCGGTCGATTCCGTGGTGGTGGTCCTGGGTCACGATGCCGAGCAGGTGCGCACCGCACTGTCCGGTTTGCCGGTGAAATCAGTGGTCAACCCGCGGTACGCCGAGGGCATGGGCACATCGGTTGCCGCCGGCGTGAGCGCCCTGCCGAATGACATCGACGCCGTACTGATTGCGCTGGGTGATCAGCCGGTCCGTGCCGAAGTCATTACAGAGCTGATTGTGGCGTACGGCCACGGTCAGCCGTCGATTGTCGCACCGGCCTACAACGGCGTGCGCGGCAATCCAGTGCTGTTCGATCGCAGTCTCTTTCATGAGTTGGAAACGCTCACTGGTGACCGGGGCGCACGCGACCTGATTGGACGGCATCAGCGGCTCGCGATGATCATACCCTTCGGATTTCCCGCGCCACTCGACGTCGATACCCAGGACGACTTCCAGAAGCTGCTGCGTCAGTGGTAACCTGCGATGTGTTCATTGCCGGACTCGGTGTCATGGGTGGCGCCCTGGCTCGCTCGCTGGCGCGAGCCGGATTGCGCGTGGCCGGCTGTGACGCATTGCAGCCGCCGCACCGGATGGGTTCATCGCATGGGGAATCGCGCATCATTCGCGCGGCCTACTTCGAGGATCCGATCTACACGCCCCTGGCGTTGCAGGCGTTTCACGATTGGCGGGCCCTCGAGCAGGAGACCGGCCGTTCGCTGCTGCGCGTCACTGGCGGTCTCAACATCGGTCCACCCAACGGCATGCTGGTGTCCGGTGCACTGGCCAGTGCGCGGCAGCATGGCCTGGCGCATGAGCTGCTTTCCAGCGCTGAAGTCATGCGACGCCATCCTGGACTGCGCGTCCGCACGGGGCACGTCGCGGTCTTTGAGCCCGACGCCGGCATACTCGACCCGGAAGGATGTGTTGCGGCGTTGCTCGAGTCGGCGCAAAGCGCGGGCGCGGAATTGCATTTCGATCAGCCGCTGCACAGTTGGACGCGTCGTAATGAATTCACCATCGAGACCAACGGTGGCACTTACCGCGCAAAGTCGCTGGTGCTGGCAGTCGGCGCCTGGCTGCCTGCGTTCAAGCCCGAACTGCCACTGATCGTCACACGACAGCCCATCTTCTGGTTCGATACCGTGGAACCAGAGTTCTACTCAGAAAGACGGTTGCCGCATTACCTCATCGAGTTCGAGCCGGATCGCGTGTTCTACGGCTTCCCCGATCTGGGTGGTGGCCTGAAATGCGCAATCCACCATGAGGGCGAGCCCGCACGGGCCGATGCGGTCGATCGCGAGCTGCGCATTGATGAGTTGGATCACGTGCGTGCGCTGGTCGCGGAATTCCTGCCGGACGCACTCGGACCACTGCGGAAGAGTGACGTCTGCCTCTACACGAAAACGCCGGACGGCCATTTCCTGATCGATCGTGACGCCACAGAACCGGGCCTTGTGCTGCTCAGCCCGTGCTCCGGTCACGGCTTCAAGTTCGCACCCGCACTCGCAAACCTGGTGGCCGAAGCGATGGCGTCCCAAGCTGCGTTGCCGAAGGTGTTCGCCTGCGATCGTTGGTAGGTTTGCGGATCGCGGATTGCGGATCGCGGATCGCGGATTGCGATCGGGCTGCAGTCAGCCTCTTCCACCGAACAGCCGGCGCAGCCAGGCGATTAGCGCGCGCCAGAGTAGCGGCAGGACGCTGACCGCCTGCGGAGGCACGGGCGTGGGTGCGGTAGAATTCGGTATCGAGGCGGAAGGATTCGGGGTCGACGGGGGAGCATTCGAAATCGAATCTGACACTGGTATCGAATTGACCGCTGGCTCGGCTTCCAACTTCGCCTTTACGCACTCTGCAAACTGCCTGAACATCTGCCGCGATACTTCTTCCATGAGTCCGCGGCCAAACTGAACGAGTTTGCCGACGACCTCGACATCGGACTGCACCTTCACGCGTGATGCGCCGTTGGGCAATGTTTCGACTACACTGACCATCGTCAGTTTTGCCGAACCGGCGCCGCCGGTGTCCTGGCCCTCACCACTCAGACGTACGCGCCGTGCGACGGCATCGATTTCGTCGAAGCGGGCGCGGCCGCGAAAGGATGCAGTGACTGGTCCAACCTTCACACGCATACGTCCAAGGAAAGTCTGGTCGTCCTGGGTTTCGAGTAGCTCGGCGCCGGGCAAACACTGAACGACCTGGCCGGGATCGATCAGCCACGCGAACACGCGGTCTGGTGATGCGCGCACCTCGAACTCTTCGGCAATGCTGACGCCCACGAACGCGCTCCTGGCAGAGTTGGATGGAAGGCCCGGCTAAGATGCGCGGTTGATCACAACGACGGAAGCCCGATCGGCCGCGCCGCCTGGACCGCGCCGGCCAGGGCGAGCACAGCTTCTTCACCCTGCGGTTTGCCGACGATCTGCAGGCCGACCGGCAATCCCTCGGCATCGAGTCCGCAAGGCACGGATGCGACCGGCAGTCCGGTCAAGCTCAGCACAAACGTGGGCGCAATCCAGTCGACGTAGGTCTCCAGCTTCCGCCCGGCGACCGTATCAGGATAGTTCTGCTCGACCGGGAACGGAGGCACCGCCATGCAGGGAGTCAGCACATAATCGAATCGCTCGAACAACGTACGGAAACGATGCCAGAGTTTTCCGCGTACGTGCTCGGCCGCCGCAAACTGCTGCATTGACGTCTCGAGTCCGGCCCGCACGTTGTTGGCGACGTTGGTGCCAAACTCAGCTCTGCGATCCAGGCGAGTATGCTGGTGCGCCACCATCCAGTAGCCGCGTAGCGCGAGAAATGCGTTTCGCGTTTCGGAAAGATCGAGCGCGATTTCGGCTACGGTGGCGCCTGCCTGCTGCAGCTCGAGCACGGCGGAGCGACAGATATTTTCGATGCCATCGTCGACGCCAATGCCGGTCAGGTCCGCACAGTATGCGATGCGTAGCCCACCCGGAATTCCACGCCGCACTGCACCAACGAAGTCGCGACCCATTACCGGCTGCGCGAGTGGAGCCAGCGAGCTGGGTCCACACACGGCCTGCAGTGAGATCGCAACATCCTCCGCGGTACGAGCCATTGTGCCCGTGACCTGCAGCGTGTCCCAGACGTAGTCGGACGGATAGGTCGGTATCAGACCGGGTGAAGGCCGCAGGCCGACGATGCCGCAGAACGATGCCGGGATGCGCAGGGAACCACCGAGGTCGGTGCCTTCGGCGAGCGCAATCATCCCGGTTGCCAGTGCGGCTGCACCGCCGCCGGTCGATCCACCGGCGCTGCGGTCCAGGTTCCACGGATTCCGCGTGCGGCCAAACACTTCGTTGAAGGTATTCCCGCCGGCAGCAAATTCAGGCGTATTGGTTTTTCCGATGATGATTGCACCGGCCGCGCGGAATCGCTGAACGACCAGGGCATCTTCGGTAGGTACGTGGTCGCGGTACATCGGTGAGCCAAAGGTCGTGCGCACACCCGCAACCGGCGTCACGTCCTTGATGCCGACTGGCAAACCAAACAGCGGCCCCGGCTCCTCGCCGCGCGCGCGCCGGGCATCGAGCGCTCGTGCATCCTCGAGCGCGTGATGATTGAGCGTTACAATCGCGTTGATGCGCGGATTGAGGTCTGCGATACGGTCGAGCGTTGTGGCGGTCAGCTCCTCGGCAGAGAGCGCGCGGTTGCGCAGCAGGGTGAGGAGCTGGGCGGCGGATCGTGTCACTGCCAGCTAGTCCGTGAACGCCACTGTGCGCGCAAATGCCGCTTCACCGCCCTTGAACTTCCACGGAAAGCAACCGATGACGAGCCGTTTGTTCTGCAGCTCCGGCGCGCTGATGTCGCCACCGAGGTTCTCGATGTGAATGCAGTTGTGCGGGAAGAGGGCATTGTGGGTCAGCTGGTAGTGCTCTTCAGGGAACAGCTTCGCCACGCCGGCCGGGCCCCCGAATTTGTGCTCGGCCATGCGCCGCACGCGATCGCAGTGGCCGAATGTGCCTTTCCCGAGAAAACGGCCGATCGGCAGGTTCATCGGATGATCGGTCGAAATCGCATCGACGCCCCAGATGTGGATCTTCTTGTCGAGCAGCCAGGGCACCAGGTCGGGGTGCGGGCCCGGATGAAAATGCACGTAGCGCTCCTCATCGGCATCCTCACCAAACTGACCGAAACGATGCCAGCCGGTGTTGAGAATCAGGATGTCGCCATCCTTCACCTCGACCTTGCTCTCGATCATTTGCGGTGAGTAGACGGCCAGCTCATCCATCTCTTTGCGCAGATCAACGATCACGCCCGGTCCATACAGCCAATCCAGCGGTATTTCATCGATGGTCATGCCGTTGGTCACGAAATGGCGCGGCGCATCGAGGTGCGTGCCCATGTGATTCGACGTCATGATGTACTGCGCGTTCACGCCGTGCTCCACCTTGCGCTTGATGTATTTCACTTCGAACGGCGGATAGTATGGCCAGAAGAAGCTGTCTTGATTGAGCGGCTGCGACAAGTCGTGGATTTTCATGACGCCTCACGCGGGTCTGTGCCAAATAATGTGGGCTGGACGATACGGGGATCGATCGAGCTATGCAAAGAGCCGCTTGACGTCCTGCTTGGTGACTTTGCCCATCACATTACGAGGCAACTCGTCAACCTGAAGCCAGCGCCGCGGCAGCTTGTAGGGCGCCAGGCGTTCAGCCAGCCACGCCTGCAGTTCCCGTTCATCCGTCTTGGAGCCGACAATTGCAGCACAGACGCGCTCGCCCCATTCGGCGTCTTCAATGCCGACCACCGCACAGTCGTGCACGTCCGGGTGGGTGCGCAGTACCTCTTCGATCTCGAGAGCGGAGATCTTGTACCCACCGGTCTTGATGATGTCGATGTTGCTGCGGCCGAGAATGCGGTAGTAGCCGTTCTCGATCACGGCGACGTCGCCGGTACGAAACCAGCGCCCGTCGGAGAACCCGAGGCGGGTGGCTTCTGGGCGCTCCCAATACTCCGTGAACACGCCCGCTCCGCGTACCTGGATCATTCCGGGTGTTCCTTCCTCGAGCACGATACCGTCCTCCCCGAGCAGCCGCACCTCCACGCCGGGCAGGGGTTGTCCGACCGTGCCTGGGCGTCGTTCTCCATACAGCGGGTTGGACAACGCCATACCAATCTCGGTCATGCCGTAGCGCTCGAGTAATGCCTGGCCGCTGATCTCCTGCCAGCGCGCAAAGGTGCTGACCGGCAGTGCCGCGGATCCGGAGACCATCAGGCGAAGTGGTCGCAGGCATTCCCGCATTTGGCGTTGCAGCCCTTCGGGCGCGCTGTCGTAGGCCGCGATCAGTTTCACGTAGATCGTGGGCACCGCCATGAACAGTGTGAGCCCACCGGCCAGCAAACGATCCCAGACGCGCAGCGCATCGAAGCTGTGCGGCATTTCGCAGACGGCGCCGCTCCATAGTGCACACAGCAGCACATTCACGATGCCATGGGTGTGGTGCAGCGGCAGGACGTGCAGTATGCGATCGTCGGAGCGCCATTCCCAGGCTTCGAACAGTGATTCTACCTGAGCGCGCAGATTGTCATGCGTGGTGATCACGCCCTTCGGGCGATCGGTCGTGCCGCTGGTATAGAGGATCATTGCACGCCGCGTCGAATCAATGGCTGGCAAATCGATCGCTACGGATTGCAGTGCGTCTGTGGTAGTCAGCAGCCTGGCGTGCCGCGCGCGTGCCAGCGGTTCCAGGCGCTCACGATTGGCATCATCGACGATGATGAATTGGGCGTGCGTGTCAGCCAGGACATAATCCAGCTCGGGGGCCGGGTGCGAGAGACAAAGCGGAACCGCTATGCCGCCGGCGCGCCAGATGCCCCATTGCACGGCCGCATACTCGAAGCCGGGTGACACCATGAATGCAACCGGCGCTTCGAGAAGATCCTGGTGAGCGCGTCCGGTCAGCGCGGCGGCGTTATGGTGAGATGCCGTGAGCAACGCATCGTAGGTATGTTCACCTCGAGCATCGACGATTGCGACCCGGGAAGAATGGCGGCGGGCGCGTTCGATCAGCTCGATGCTCATTCAGGCTGCTGCGTGAGCGAATGCAGCGCGCAACACTCGCTCGGTCAGAACCCGGCCGAGGTGTCGACGGAAATCGGCGCTGGCGTGGACGTCGGTGGGCGGGCGCAGATCACCGAGGGCGGTGTCCACTGCGGCACTGAACAATGCTGGCGTCGGCCGCTCGCCAAGCAGCACGGCCTCCGCTTTGGTCGAGCGTAACGGTCCCGGTCCCGCGTTTACGTAGGCGATGCGCGCATGCCGGCAGATACCACCGGCATCGAGTGCAACCACGGCACCGACCGCCAGCAGGGCGTAGTCTCCATGGCGGCGGGCCACTTCCTCGAAGGCGGTGCCGCTGCGTGCTGGCAGGGCAGGGAGTTCGATTTCGACCAGCAGCTCATCGACCGCAAGTGCAGTGGTGAACAGGCCGGTATAAAAGCCGGTCGCCTCCAGCCAGCGTTCGGCAGATCCCCGGCGCAGCCGCAGGCGCGCGTCGAGCGCCAGCATCATTGCAGGCAGTTCCGCCGCGGGATCGGCGTGCGCAAGACTGCCACCGATCGTGCCGCGATTCCGGATTTGCGGATGGGCGACGTGCGGAAGGGCCTGCACCAGCAACGGTGCTTTCAGCTTGACCTGCGCGTCGCGCTCGACTGCGCGCTGCCTCGTCATTGCGCCAATGCGCACCGTACCATTGGCCGCCATGCCCGAGAGCGCTGTTATGCGGTTGAGGTCGACCAGCACGGCGGGACGCGCCAGCCGAAAGTTCATCACGGGGACCAGACTTTGCCCGCCGGCCAGCACTTTGGCCTCATCACCGTATTGCGTGAGCGCGGCCAAGGCTTCCTCGACCGTTTCCGGCGCAATGTAGTGAAAGGCGGTCGGCTTCACGGGTTCATGCTTCTCGCGGTTGCAGGAACGCGCTCAACCGGAGCCCTGGCCCGCGCTTCCTGGATCAGCTCGAACAAGCGGCCGGGACCGAGCGGCATTTCCAGGATCTCGACCACGTCGTGGCCAAGTGCATTCTCGATGGCCTGGGCGAACAAGGCACCGACCGGAATCGCGCCGGCTTCGCCCACCCCTTTGATGCCCAGCGGATTGAGAGGCGATGGCGTCTCGACATGTGCGACCTCGATGTCGGGCACATCCAGCGCCGTGGGCAGCAGGTAGTCCATGAAGGAAGCCGTGAGCAGCTGACCGTTTTCGTCGTAGACCAGTTTTTCATAGAAGGCATTGCCGATGCCGTGGGCTACGCCCCCATGAATCTGGCCGTCCACAATCAACGGATTGATGACATGACCGCAATCGTGCACCACGACGTACCGCTTCACATCGACCAGCGCGGTCTCGACATCCACTTCGACGATCATCGCATGCACGCCGCTCGCGGTACAGCCGCGGGAAGGCCCGAAATACGCGGTCGCTTCCAGACCGGGTTCGGTGCCGGGTTGTACCGCGCCCCGCAGCGGATTGGCGCGGGCGGCCAGCTCGCCCAGTGTTAGCGAGCGATCCGGTGTGCCATGCACGCTCACCCGGCCTTCAGCCAAATCGATCTGTTCGGGGATCACGTCAAAGAATTGCGCCGCCAGCTTGAGGATCTTTTCACGGACCAGTAATGCGGCAGCATGAAAGGCGTTGCCGGCGACCACGGCACCGCGGCTCGCAAACGTGCCCGTGCCCCAGCCAAACACGCCGGTATCACCGGTCACCACGCGCACATCGGTGACACCAACGCCAACCTGGTCGGCTACGATCTGCGCAAAACTCGTGAAGTGACCCTGCCCCTGTGTGCCGACTCCGGTGGCCGCTGTCACTTTGCCATCGGTTTCAACGGTTACGCGCGCGCCTTCATACGGACCGATGCCTGTGCCTTCGACATAGGAAACGATGCCGATGCCACGGCGCTTCGCGCTGGGCGCCGCAACTCGATTCTCCTGCACAAACGCGTCGTAACCAATCATCTCCGCCGCACGGTCCAGCGCTTCCGCGTAATTGCCGCTGTCGTAAACCAGCGGCGCGCTGTCCTGATAGAGGATCTTGTGGTCGTGCGGAAAGTCGGACGGATCGATGTAATTGCGCCGGCGGATCTCCACTGGTGAGAGGCCGAGCTCACGGGCCGCGATGTCCAGCAGCCGCTCCATCACGAACACGCCGTGCTGGCGGCCGGCGCCCCGGACCGGTGTCACGATGGTCTTATTGGTGAAGGCTGCGGTGAATTCGCTCTCGTAGTTGGGTACGTCATACGGCCCGAGCAGTGTGCACTGGCTGTTGATCGGGATGGTCAGCCCGTAAGGGTCGTAAGCACCGCCATCATGAATGAACCGATCGCGCACACCGAGGATGCGGCCGTTCTCGGCGACGGCCAGTTCCGCATCGTGGATCTGCTCCCGCTCCTGGGTCGTGGCAAAGAAGCTCTCCGAGCGATCCTCGGTCCATTTCACCGGCCGGCCGAGCTGCATCGCCAGCCACGGCACCAGCACTTCCTCCTGATAAAACATCATGATCTTGGGGCCGAAGCCACCGCCGATGAAGGGCGCGATGACGCGCACCTGTGATTCGGAAAGGCCGAGCAGGCGCGCCAGGCCATTACGAATCGGAATCGGCGCCTGAGTCGTATCCCATATGGTCAGCTCGTGCTGGCGCGCCTGCCATTCGGCCACGATGGCGCGCGTCTCCATGGCCGCGGAAGCTCCGCGATCGTACCGGAAGTTGCGGCTGATCAGCAGTGCAGCGTCACGACGGGCGGCCTCGTAATCGCCTTTCCGCTGTTTGACGTGAGCGGCGAGGTTGGACTCGAGATCGTCGTGGATGCGCGGCGCATCGGTGGCGAGCGCAGCCTTCAGATCCACGACCGGTGGCAAGGAATCGTAGTCGACAAAAACTTCTTCCGCGGCATCCTCGGCCAGGTAGCGGCTCTCGGCCACCACCACCGCGATGGGCTCGCCGACGTAACGAACTTTCTCGCGGGCCAGCATCGGCTGGGTGCGCGCGTGGAAAACGTGTCCCTCGATCGGCGGTGGTGGCACCAGCAGCGGACCGTGCTGCCAATAGCTGCCGAGATCATCCGCCGCAAACACGCCGACGACACCGGGTTTCCGTCTTGCCGTGCGCGTGTCAATGCCCAGGATGCGCGCGTGAGCGATCGGACTTCGGACGAACGCTGCGTGCAGCAGCCCCGGCAGTTGCACATCGTCGACAAACAGCGCGCCGCCGGTCAGCAGCCGCGGATCTTCGTTACGGCGAACGCGCTGGCCAAACCAGGGCGTACTCATGTCCGTGCCGCCGAAGCCAGCATCACCGCATCGACGATGTGCTGATAGCCCGTGCACCGGCAAAGATTCCCGGAAATTGCCTCGCGAATCTGGCTGCGGGTCGGCGCTGGATTCTCATCCAGGAACGCTACCAGTGTCATCAGCAAGCCCGGTGTACAGAAGCCGCATTGCAGCGCGTGCGCCTCGCGAAACGCAACTTGCAGTGGGTGCAGCTCGGCTTCACCACCGGGCGCGAGCCCTTCAACGGTTTGAATGTTGTGCCCCGATGCCTGGACCGAGAACAACAGGCAGGAACGTACCGGTTCACCATCCAGCAGTATCGTGCACGCGCCACAAACGCCGTGCTCACAGCCGACATGCGTACCGGTGAGCCCAAGCTCAGCGCGCAGGAAATCACTGAGCAGGAGTCGTGGCTCGACCGCGCGTTCGTACTGCACGCCGTTTACATGAAGGGTCACGCTGACCGTTTGCGCCACGTGTCTCCTTGCGGGGAGTTACGCGCAAGTTGGCCGCGGGTCGAAAGAGTGGCAAGGCGCTCAGCGCCGTGGGATCGCGCGCGAGCTGGCCTCCACGATGAGCCGTCCGGCCGTGCCGCGACCGAGGGTTTCCGGCGCGTACATCTCCTCCGCCCGCGGCGCAGGCGCCGCAAAGTCTCCAGGTGTGGTGGCCAGAGTCAGGTAGGAGAGCTCGCGTTTGCCGGGCAGCAGAAGCGTCTTGAATGCTTCGAAACGATCCGCCTTGATGTTCACGTGCTCAGCGGAAAACCAGACGCGTTCACCAACGTCGGCGGGCGGTCGTGCGCCGGGAACAAGGAGTCCCTCATTGCCGGCCAGCGCGGAATTGACCGGTTCCAGGCCGGCCGGAAGCGCGTCCACGACCGCGACGTGATAGCGTGGTCCAACGGCGGCGATCGTAAGCCGGACTCGCACCCGCGCACCCGTACGAACCCGCCAGGTGCCGTCTGCATCGCGGCGGACGTCGTCCGGATCATCCACCGCCTCGTAAATACGCTCGACACTGAATCCCCGCGAAAGAGCGGGTGCGGGAGCCGCAGAGCTGTATTTGAGACCCACGCGATAATACAGACGGCCCGCACCTTCACGTGCCAACACGAGATTCATTGTGCTGCCCGGGCGGCCCAGGCTGTCGGCTGGAATAGAGAATTCCGCCCGTTCATTGCTCCGACCACGGAACGATTGCTCACCCGCGAGTCGGGAGCCGGCCCAGGCCCTTGCGATCAGGTTCGGCTCGGTCGCTTCCGAGTCATGCAGGTAACCGGTCAACGCAGCGACGGCGTAGGCATTCTCGAGGCTGTTCGACCAGCGACCTTTAACGCGGTGCGCCATCAGTCCCCTTGCAAGCGCAGCCGTCAAATCTGGCAGCGCTCCAACCTCCAGCAACGCCGACAACACGATTGCGTCGGTGCGCCGCGCAGAGTAGAGGACGTCCCGGCCACCGGCATCGTAAGGTGACACCAGAGCTGCGGTACCGGCTGAACGCACAACGCGCGAATCGAGCTCGCGCAATACGTCGGCGGCGTCAGCGGAGAACTCAGGTTTGGTTGACAGCGCGGGCAGCAGCCACGCCAACGCCTCTGCCGGTAACGCGCCGGCGCCAACCTCGCGCAACAGCGCCGCGGCCGAGGCCGAGACATCCTGTCCGAGTTTGCGCCGCACATCCAGTGCGTACGCTTGCATCGCACGTCGCGCCTGCTCGGGATAATTGATCGGAAACACGCGTTGATTCGGCGCTCGCCGGAAACGGCGGAGCGTGTCGGACCCATGCTCGTCAAGCCGCTCGAGCCACTGCGTCGCCGCGGTGATGGTTCGATCGGGCACCTTCACGCCGGCCGCACGCGCGCGCTGGAGCGCATTCACGGCATGAATGCTCACGAACGGGTCCGCATCGAAGCGCGCCGTCCAGAGCGACCAGCCACCATCCATCAGTTGCAGTCTTGAAAGACGGGTAACGTCGGTGCGAAGAGCGCCGTCGATGATGTCGCGCATCACCGGCGCTGCGATCGGGCTCTCACGAAGCGAGCTCAGCGCGAGCAGGCGCGAGGCCCAGATCTCGGGCAGATCGAAGTAGCAATCGAGCAGGAAAAGAATGGCATCGCCAAGACCGTGAACGGCAGTGTTCGAGAAACCCAGCTCGACCCTGGTCTGACCGGGAATCCCGTCCGGAAGACGCAATGGGTAGCCGACCGGCCGCGCGTCATCCAACTCGCCGTAAACGGCAAACGCTTCGGTGACAGCCGGCAGCAGTACGGGCACGGTGACTTCAGCCGCATCCGAAAGATTGAGCCGGGAATCGACCGCGGTGGCCGCTATCTGAAAGCGCGCACTGCCGGTCTCGCTCGCTTCGGCAGGAAATCGAACCTCGAGACGATCGCGGGCCGGAACGGACACTCGCTTGCCGGCGGGATGGTTCACGGTCGCATTGAGCGCGCGCACAGCGAGGTCTACGAGCAGCGCGGAATCCGCGCGGTTCTCGAGCACGACCGCCAACTCGAAGCGGTCGCCGCGGTGCAGGAAGCGCGGCGGTTTCAGCCGCGCCATCAACAGCAGTCGTGCCGTCAGCGAGCTTTCGCCTACGCCGAAGCGGCGGCTTCCCTCGGCAACCACGGCGCGCAACCGGTAACGCGTCAGGTTATCCGGCAGCTTGATTGGAATTGCGGCCGTTCCGTCAGCGCCGGTGCGCGCATCGGCGACGAACGCCGCGACCGGCGAGAAATCGGTGCGCAGCAACGGGCGATCAGCGGTTCTGGTTTGTATCGCCTCCCCGCTGAAGTCACGCTCGGCTGGCGGTGGTGCTGCCGGCGCTGGCACCACTGCCACGGACTCGGCACGGCTTGCTGCTGTAACCGTCAGCTCGCTCAACTGGAGTGCCTGGGCATCCTGGAAAGCAGGCGCAGCCAACTGCGCCCTGCGTGCGCGATCGCCTGCGAGCACTGCGTTGCGGGTCCACAGGACGAAGTGCGCGCGCGCGTGATTTCGGTCGACCTGGATGTCGGATACGTAACCAGTGACGTAGGCGGGCGCGCGTGCCTCGAGCAGGTGAGCACCTGCATCGACATCATCGATGCGATACCGCCCATTCGCAGCCGTCCACCCTCCCTGAACCCGGTCCTTGTTACCCGCAAGCTGGACCCAGGCGCGTGATACCGGCTCGCCGGTCACACCATCGATCACGACGCCGGTCACGAAACCCCTGCCTCGCGCTGTGCTTCGTGCCGACACACTTCCAGTGGTTGCGAGGTGGCTGCGCAGACTGCGATCGATGACGCCCGGAGCGGAACGGCGGTAGAAATCCTGGATGGGATCATTGATCGCACGACGACTCAGCGCATAAAGCGCCTCGTCGACTCCGCTCAGAACCACGCTCGCATTCGGCACCGGCCGTCCGGCCTGATCGGTTACCCGGACGGTCACCGTGGCTGGTGCGCCGGGCGCAACTACCGCCGCGCTGGGCGTGACGCTCACCTGCAACGTTCGAGCTCGTGGAGAAACAGCCAGTTGCGTAATGCCGCTGACGAGAACTCCATCCGCGGTCGCCGACGCGGCGTACAGCTGCAGGTTGGGCACGTGCGCATCGACGATCGGCAGCCGGACTACGGCAACGCCATTTTCGAAGCGGAAAGGCTGCGTACCGAGTACGCCAGCACGCCTCACGCTGAGTACCGCGTCCGTTGTCGGAAACGTCGCCTGGATCAGCAGGACGGCGGTGTCGCCCACTGCGTACTCCACACGCTGCGCAACAATGCTCAGTGAATCGGCAGCCGCACGCGCTGTCGATGCGATGGCGTCTCCGGCCACACGCACGGCCAGCTCACTCATATTGTGACGACCGCCGGCGTCTTCGACTACAGCAACCACCAGGTAGTCTCCGTTCGGCAGATCGGAGAACTTGCACGGAACGGCGCTGAGAGCCGATCGCAGCGAACAGCCACCCTTGATACTCTCGTGGATGTCCAGGACTCCTTGATCGAACCGGCGATCCTGCCGCACAGCCCGCACGGATACAGTGCGGCCAGCGGTCGGCTTGCCATCGATATCGACGACGAGCACATCGACGCCCAGCGTCTCACCGCCGCGGATGAAGCGTCCATTGCTCCGCAGACCGACGTAAACGTCAGCCGGATGGATGACTACACTGCTCGACGTGCTGCGGCGCTGACGGTCGACATCGGTGACGGTCGCCTCGGTGCGCAGCACCATCGGGAGATCAGGTACTACGGAATCGGCGTGAATCAAAATCCGGTGCGCGCCGGTTTCTCCCGTTCGGCCAGTGTGTGTGACCGGAGGAAACACTTGCGCGCGCGGGTAGCGCTGCCAGCCGAAGAAGAAATCGGGTTGCCCCGGTGGCTGGTAACGGCCAGGAGAGGACCAGACGCGCCAGCTTACTTCTGCATTGGGCAACGCGCCGCCACTGAAATAGCGGGCCTGAAGTGCGGCTTCCAGACTGTCACCCGACACGTGTGGTCCGGGATCGATCTGAATTGCGAGCTCCATGTCGGGCCGGCGTACTTCCTGAATCTGGAGCGAGAAGTACCCGCCCATCTGTGGGCTGCGTTCCGGCTCATGCAGCGTGAGCCCTACAGAGGCGAACCCGGAATTGAGCTCGACCGGAAGCAGGATCGCTCCCTCGATCCGTCCACCCGGCAGAATCGGCAGAACGCCACTGACCAGGACTTGCCCCCGCGCGTCGCGGGCGGCGTAAGCGACGGTGGCGCCGGCCGCGGGATCGGACAATTCGTGACCGACACCATCGGCGCGGCGTAACCAGCCGGTAAAACGCGCGGTGTCCCCCGGCGAGTGAATTGGCCGGTCGGTCACAATGTGTGTGCGCAACGTCGGGTTCCACTCCCACGGTGGGCAGCACCATGATTGTCCTGGCATAACATTCGAAAACAACTGCGTTCTACCTTCGTGCGTTGCGTGCAGCGCCCAGAACCATTTGCGCACGTCCTGCGTCACCATCAGCTTGGCCAATCCATTGGCGTCGGTGCTCGCGGAACGGAGACGCGTCAGTGGTCGACCGTATTCGGCTCCGCCCAGCAGCTCGAGCGCAACACCGGGCAACGGACGTCCCGTAACAGATGAGGTCGCCCGCACGGTGAGCGCTTCCACATCCGCTGCGACGTCGAGCAGAACCTCGCCGCGCTCGATCCAGGTCAGCGCAGGAGCGTACCCGCGTGCGCCGCTCGCTGTATCGAGCGCAGCTACCGGTGTCGCCGAGAGCACAACGCGATCCGATTCCGCAAGCGCTCGCTTTAGATCCACGAGCGCTTCTCCGGTTCCCGCTTCGGTCGGGATGACGGGCAACACAGCGGAAAACAAAAGCCGCCCCGGCAGTCTACTGTCCTGCGTTCGAGCGGGTCGCGTGGGTTGTCTGCTGAACATCTGGTAGGCCGGCCAGTCCTCCAGCTGCACCGCGCGCACCTGCACGCGCACAGAATCCGTTCCTTCGGCCAGCACCGTATAGACTGGTGGCGAATTACTCGGGATCAACGCCAACCCACCACCAGGAGTCCAGGCCGATGCAGCCGGCCGACCGACCGCAAAACGCAATGGTGGTGTGATACCGAGCATATCTCCAGACCAGGTTGCGATGGCGGGATTGAGGCGAACCGTATAGGTCGTGTTTTCGGCCGGGTCACCAATCACTACGATGTGATTTTGCCAGATTTCGATCGTTGCACCCGGCAAGGCAGGCTCCACGCTGACCCAGCTGCCCAGATCGGGTGGCATCCGTAGCGGGTGATTGAACCGAATGGTCCAGGGCAGGCCAGGAGTACAGGTTTGCGCCCGGCCGCACCCCTGGTCGACGATTTGAAGGCCGTTACGCACGAGGAAGGAATGAACGGTCTCGGTGGTTGTCCGCCGCGCACCTTCGAGCGAGGGCAGGCCGGCCGCTACCCGTAAGGTCGCTTTTGATTCGACCTGTGCAGTCTTACCGGGCAACGGTTCCAGCGCACGCACCGCCACGATGCGGCCGGGTGCGGCGGGCAGGCGCCAGCGCACGGCGGGCATTTGGAGCTCTGCGTCGCCGGCGAGTTGCAGCGGGATCGAAACGCTGTCGACTTCGAGCCGCAGGAAGGGGAGTGTCGCAACCGGATCCACGCCCTGGTCGAAGACGACCGCGATGATCGGCCGCGACATGCTGGGCGCCTCTATTGAGACGACGTCGCGCACAGCTGCAGGTGCAGTCGAAAAAGTCCAGCGCAGCGGATTGCTCAGCACAGCACCGTCGGCAGACCTGATTCCAGCCGGCACATCGACCGTGTAATGCGTTGCGCCGGGCAGCTGTTCGGTCGCTTCGTAGACGAGCGTATGTGGGTCCAGCCACCGCCATGCACCGCCGCCCGCCGGTTGAAGCCGGACGCCGGGCGGCACGAATTCGAGTGCCGACAGCGACACCATCGGCCGCGAAAATGTGACCGATACCTGCGATGCCTTTGCGATTTCATTCCGTGGCGCTGTGCGGATCACTCGGAGCGGTTCGCGGGACACTGCTGGCGCAGAGACCAAGCGGGGATCTGCGGCGATGCCCGGAAACGCACCGGTAATGGTCCTCCCCGGTCGGGGCGCAGGCATCGAGCGCGTCGCGAAACGAAATGGAACAGCCAGTGCCGGCGCAGAAGGTTTGGGTCCCACCAGGCGGTCGAGCAGGGCCATCGCGGAAACGGAATCGAGCGGCTCAACTGTGGGCGTGTACGCCGGTTCCGGTGGCGTCAATTCGGCCGCGGAAACGCGTAGTGCGACGCCAACTCGCGCGGAAGAATCGGAACCAAACGCCGCAAGGAACGGCGCGATGAACGGGTCAGCGCTTGCCGGGACATCGGTCCCGCCCGCCGTGTTTTCCGGAACACCCGGCAGCGCGCTGCATCGTGCGAGAACCAGAAGGATGGGTGCGACGAAGACAATGGAGCTCTTTCGACCGGTCATGCGGCTTCCTCGCTGTAGAGGCCGCACGGAGTACACGGGTCATTTCCGGATGGTGCCGTGTGCGGTCTGCTATTGAAGGACGCGTGGCCCAAAGCAAGTCGCACACCAGGGAGGCGCGGGACAAAAAAAGGAGGGCGGTAGTTAGCCGCCCTCCAGCATTTCGCGAATCCGCGTGGTTCTTTAGTTGGTGACGATCGGTGTTGCGAGTCCGGCTGCCGTGCCGACGTAGTCGAGCACGATCACGACGCGGCGATTCTCAATGCCGGCCTGACCAGGACCCTTGGCCTTCTTGTCCACCAATCGATTCGTGCTCTCACCATAGCTGACGGCGCGCACGCGGTCGGTCCGCAGGCCGCCCTGATTGACCAGGTGCATCCGTACGGCTTCGGCGCGCTTCTGGCCGAGGCGCAGGTTGTAGCTGCTGCTTCCGGCCGGATCCGTATAGCCTTCCGTGGTGAGCAATGCGTTCGGATAGAACTCCTGGACTACCGACGCGAACTGCTTCAGGACAGCCTGATCCGCATCACGCAGGTCAGCCCTGTTGAAATCGAAGTGCACCGGAACGTCGAAGGCGATCAAGCCGTTGAGGCGTGTGACCTTGACATTGAGGTCATTCAACTCGGTACGGAGCCTTTGCACTTCCTGTTCGATTCCGTCGACCCGACCGCCCAGCCGGGTCGTTGCCGCATTGGCCTCGGCCAGTCCCGTAGAAATGGCCGTGGCGTTCTGCTGGTCACCCGTCTGCATTTCGGTCCTCACCCGAGCGAATTCTTGCTGCATGTCGCTCTTCTTGGCGTAGCAGCCGCTCAGTGGCAGGGCCGCAACTCCAATCGCCGCAACAAGTAGCGAGGTCTTCGAGAAGCTCCTCAACATGTTTGTCTCTCCGGGGTTTCGGTTCGTCTTGCTACGTTAAAGATCAAGACGACTACACTACGTTCGAGGTCACGTCACGCGTTAGCCGCTTTCTTGCCTCCAACATTTCGTGGCAGTTTTCACCACCCAAAACTCGAGCAGGAGGCAGTTCTGGACTCGCGGATTCTCCCCGGCCGGCCCTACCCGCTGGGTGCCACCTGGGACGGCGTCGGCACGAATTTTTCCGTCTACTCGGAAAACGCCACCGGCGTCGAACTCTGCCTTTACGATGCGCGCGATCCGCACATTGAGTACGCCCGCTTCTGGCTACCCGAGCGCACGGCGCACGTCTGGCACGGCTACCTGCCCGGTATTCGATCCGGTCAACTCTATGGGTACCGCGTGCACGGCCCGTTTGCGCCCGAACACGGCCAGCGCTTCAACCCGGCCAAGCTGGTCATCGACCCCTACGCCAAAGCCATCGCAGGCAAAGTCGACTGGAGTGCGCCGGTCTTCGGCTATCCGGTCGGCCACCACTTCGCTGACAACACCCGGGATGACAACGACGACGCGTGGGGTGTGCCCAAGGGAGTAGTCACGGACCCATTCTTCGAATGGGGAGGGGATCGTGGGCCGCGAACACCGCTGCACAAGACCGTGATCTACGAGGTGCACGTCAAGGGATTCACGATGCTTCATCCCGATGTGCCCCAGAATCTGCGCGGCACGTACGCCGGACTCGCCTCGCCGCCCATGATCGACTACCTGAAGACACTCGGCGTCACCGCAGTCGAGCTCTTGCCGGTGCACGATTTTCTCGATGACAAATTTCTGCTCGACCAAGGGCTGCGAAACTACTGGGGCTACAACACGACCAACTTTTTTTCACCCGATGCGCGCTACAGCAGCATGGGTGACCGTGGCGCGCAGGTCGCCGAGTTCAAGTCCATGGTCAAAGCGCTGCACGCTGCCGGCATCGAGGTCATTCTCGATGTGGTCTACAACCACACGTCCGAAGGCAGCGAGCTGGGTCCGACGCTGAGCTTCCGCGGCATCGATAACACGACGTATTACCGGCTGGTGCCTGATCAGCCGCGCTACTACATGAACTTCACCGGGACCGGCAACAGCCTGAACGCACGGCATCCACAGGTTCTGCGGCTCATAATGGACAGCCTGCGTTATTGGGTGCGGCACATGCACGTCGATGGGTTTCGTTTCGACCTTGCGGCTACGCTCGCGCGCGAGCTGCACGATGTCGATCGACTGTCATCCTTCTTCGACATCATTCATCAGGATCCAATCATCTCGCAGGTCAAGCTGATTGCGGAACCGTGGGACATCGGCCACGGTGGGTATCAGGTCGGCAACTTCCCTGTGATCTGGACCGAGTGGAACGACAAGTATCGCGATACGCTGCGCCGATTCTGGCGCGGCGATGAAGACCAGATGGCGGAACTGGGCTACCGGCTCACCGGCAGCAGCGATCTCTACGGCGAGGACGGCCGCAGCCCGAGCGCCAGCATCAACTTCGTGACCGCGCACGACGGCTTCACGCTACACGACCTGGTCAGCTACAACGAGAAGCACAACCAGGCGAACGGCGAGGACAACTGGGATGGCAATACGAACAATCTGTCGTTCAATCATGGAGTCGAAGGCCCAACCGAGGATCCGGCCATCACTGAATTGCGCGAGCGGCAGAAACGCAATTTCCTGGCAACGCTGCTGCTCTCGCAGGGAACACCCATGATCACAGGCGGCGACGAGCGAGGCCGCACGCAGAAGGGCAACAACAATGCGTACGCGCAGGACAACGAGATCAGCTGGTACGACTGGACCGAAACCGAACGAACCCGGGCGCTATTCGATTTCACTCGCCGCTTGCTCCAGCTGCGGCGAGAGCATCCGGCGCTGCATCGGAAGAAATTCTTTCAGGGCCGGAAGATTCGAGGTGCCGATGTTCGTGACATCGTATGGCTGCAGCCCAACGGTCAGGAAATGGCCGACGCCGAATGGGACGCGCATTGGGTCCGCTCCATTGCCGTGCGGCTCGACGGATCTTCGCTCGATGAGCTGGCCGAAACCGGTGAGCCGGTCACCGACGATGATCTGCTGATACTGCTCAATGCCCATGACGGCGACGTCACCTTCATCCTGCCGCCCACACCACACGGCGGCAACTGGGAGTTGTTGCTCGATACGCGCTCGGCTGAAGAACCCGAGCACAAGGCATTCGCCGATCACGCAGAGTATGGAGTCGGCGGGCGATCACTATCGCTGTTTAGATCGAGTCGGCACCAACAGCGAAGTGCGACGAATCAAGGAAGAGGATGAGGGCGAGGGGAAGGGGAAGGATTCGAGGGGAAAGGGGAGGGAGGGGGAGAGGTCTATTCCCAGTCAGCTCATCGTCTCCGTTCATGCCAGTTGGGAATGGGGAATATGGGAATAAGGAATACGGAATCACGCCGGTGGTGGTGATGCGGCATCCGTAAACCCAATTCCTATTTCCCTATTCCCAATTCCGGATTCCCCATCAGCCAGCGACGGGGTTTCAACTCAGCGGCAGACACGCCAGCTCCCACGCAATCGCGGCAGTGCCGGCATCGTTATGGCAGTTACCAGAGTCCCAACACTTTCCACCAGGCAACGCCAACCAGGGCCCAGATCGGAATATTTACCAGGGAAGCGATCAACCCGAGTTTCCACCAGGTGGTCTGGGGCACGTAACCGGCGCCGAAATAAATGGGACCGGGTGTCGTTCCGTAGTGGGTCAGACCGGCGGATAGATTGGAGTAATAGGCGAGGATGAGCACCGCGACCCAGGGCGGCGCACCGGCGGCGATGCTGACCGTAAGAAACGGGATGTACATCGCGGTGGAGTGAGCGGTGATACTCGCAAAGGCGTAATGGGCGAAGTAGTAGACGAGAGCCAGCCCACCGAGCGCGGCCCACCACTCCCAGCCGGCAATCCCGCTGGCGGTCCAGTTGGCGAACGCTTTCGTAATGCCGGTTTCACCCAACAGCTTCGCCATTTGCACGAGGCCGCCGTACCAGATGAAGACATCCCAGCCGCTCTTTTCCGTGATGATGTCGTTCCAGTCGAGCACATTGGTCAGGAGTAAAATGCAGACACCGGCCAGCGCCGGGATGGCCACATCGAAGCGATGGAAGCGCGTGGTCATCCAGAGCACCATCACCATGGCAAAGACCAGCAACATCATTTTTTCCGGCCGGCTGATCGGACCTTGCGCGCTCAGCTCACGTTGCGCGAGCTCAGTGGCGCCGGGCGTGCGTTTGATCTCGGGTGGATACAACCGATAGAAGAGATAAGGGATGATCAGAAACGAGCAGATGCCGGGCACGATCGCGCCGAGCAGCCAGGTTGGATAGGTGAGCTGCAGCCCGCTCGCTTCACGAGCAAAACCGGCGATGATGGCATTGGACGCCTGGCCGGTGAAGAAGATCGCACAGATAATGACATCGGTGTTGTAAAGCTGGACCATCAGGAATGAGCCGAGCCGCCGCGCGCTTTCGCCGGGCCTGGAGTCGAACGTCTCCGCCAGGCTTTTTGCGATCGGGAAAATGATGCCGCCGCTGCGCGCGCCATTGGACGGAATGATGCTGGCGAGGACACCATCGGCTGCAGCGAGCGCATATCCGAGTCCGAGCGAGGTGCCGCCAATCAACTTGACGAAGTACAGTGCGATGCGTCGGCCGAGTCCTGTCTTGATCATGCCGCGCGAGATGAAGAACGCGCACAGCACCAGCCAGACTACCGGATCGCTGTAGCCGGCGAAGGCGCGCACCGGCACCGTCGTCCCGGTCAGCAGCGCCCGCACCCCGTCGTTGAGCGCAATGGCTAACACGCCCAACAGCACCATCGCGCCGCCGGGCAGCGGCTGCGCGACCAGGCCGACCATGGTCGAGACGAAAATCGCGAGCAACCGCCAGGACGCTGGAGTGATGCCGGCAGGAACCGGGAAAAGCAGGATCAGCCCGCCCGCACCCAGCACCAATGCCCAGCGTACCCATCGCGACCGGGTCGAGATTGGCCGTTCTTCGGCAGCCATCCGTTTGATCCGCTGAGGGGAGAACGATGCGAAGCGGCAAGATGTGGCGTGAAGCGGAGATTGAAAAGAATCGAGCCCGCCGGTAAGGCGAGCTCGACCGAATACGAGCTATCCGTCCTTCCTAATCCTAGATACCGGGCAACCTCTTGCGGATGGCACGACTGCCGGATCGTACGCCCGCGGCGACCGAGATCGCGAAAGCGATTGCGGTTGGCGCTCCTATAATGGGAAGCAGCGTGACCACAACGGCGCCAACCACCAACGCAGCCCCGCCCGCCTTCAGCGCCGCGGAAGCCTTGTGTACGGCTTCGACGTAGCGAAGTCGCTCGGTCACGAATGCCTTCGTGGCACCAAACCCGACGACAATCGCGGAAGCGGTAGCGGCAAAACCGATGAGTTCGAGCATTTGAGATCCTCCTACAGCTTACTACGCCGGCGTCGGCTTTGAAGTTTCTGATCCGAATTGGACGGGCGTGTCCCGTTCTTTTCCCAATCGTCCAGATGCTGGAGCAGGTAGTCGATCGAAAAGTAATGCGAGGTCCTATCGCCGTCCCGGCGGAAGACCACCTGCGACCAGCCCCGCATGCCAACCGGCTTGAACCAGTGTCCAAACAGGCGGAGTCGCTGACCGGAAATCGCGCGGATCAACACACGCTCGTAGCGGGAACGACGCAGCTCATTGGGCGGGAAGAGATCGTCCCAGTCACAGAGACGTCCAACGTCATCGTATTCGGGCGGGCGGTCATCCAGCTCGAGCAGCGAAGGAGCGCGGCCGCGCATGACCGATCCGATGAGCCGGAACGTGAACGGGTCCGAGAGCCGGCGAATCGAGCGCCAGAACTCACGCGTGATCCGGCCGGCGATGGTGCGCAGACTCAGCGTCTCGCCACCCGCGGTTGGCCAGGTGACTGCGTCAATGTCGGCTTGAAACGGATTGGCCGGGTAACAGTCGAAGCGCGCCAGCCAGCCTTTGCGCGTGGTGTGCGGCATCGGCGCGAAGCCGGCGATTACCGGCAGATCGTGCTTCTTCAGCTCACTCAACTCGAACGACGGCCAGGTCATGACCTCGCGTACGATGCCGGTGATGAGGGTACCGGTCGCAATCATGAGCTCGGCGCTGGGTGTGAAGTCACACGTGATCTCGATGCGATCGCCGCGCGGGCGCACGCCCACACCGGTGGAGCGGCGATTGGTCGCCAGCAGCATGACCGGCACCGGCAGAATGTAGGAGAGCAGGATCGCGAGTTTGTGCACCGTGCGGCGACGTCCCTGTCGTGAGCGCGGCAACTCGAACGAGATGTTGTAGTGAGTGCTGAAGCCCACCAGCCGGGCTTCCTTACGGTGGCGCAGCTCCCAGTCATCCAGCTCGTTGCGCACGAAGCGGATGCTCTCCCACAAATTGCGGCCCGCGCGTGCGGCGCAGCCGCGCTCGATCTCGATGACGGGTGTGGCAACTTCGATGACACCGGTGTCGAAATAGATGGCCGCGCCGGTCGGGAGGTGGTACGACGTGCCGACCCGATGCATGAGGTGACCGCGGATGAACGAGCGCGGATCGCCGAAGACATCCTCCGGCTGAACCGCCTGGTCATCCAGAGTCAGGGCAAATTCCGCCTCCATGCCAATGGCTGCGAGTTGTAGCCGTTGGGCGGGTCCGCTGCTTCGCTCGAGATCACCGGATTTCTTGCCATTCGTGCTCATGTCCTCCGATCGCCCGGCGCATCATGCGGACTTACCAGCACGTACCCGAGATCGATGTGCAGGTGATCGTCCGCCATGCCAATTCCGTGACCATAAGGACGAATCCATGCACCGGGAAGCAACCGACTCAGCATACGGCTGTAGCGCTGGATGATTTCTTCACTGTCGAGATGTTCATCACCAATACGGTAAATGTTGGCCGCACTGCCCCAGCAATGCGGTGACGCGTGTTGATTCAGGCGGTGGCCCGGGCTGCGGTATCCGCCGTTGGCCGCGACCCTCACGTAGGTGTTTACCGCCTGTCTGAACACCTCCAGGTGCGTTGCCAGCAAGGTTACCGCGCACGGTACGTAACGCGGAAAAATGCGCAGAGGTTGTGCCTCGCGGACATCGACGCCCATGAACTCCCACAACTCGAAGTACTCGGTCAGCGACGTGGTCAGCGCGGTCTGCCAGGAATCCACTTCGTAAAAGAAGCGCGGCAACCGGCGCGGACGCCCCGCCCGGTCAGCCATCAGCTCGTCCGGCCGCAGTACGCTGCGGTGGACTTCCTCCAGTTCGAACGCATCCACGATCGGAAGCGCCAGAACTGCCGGGTCAATCATCGTTGCGTTCGCCATCCGTCACATACTCGTAGACCGCGCGCGAAATTCGGGCAATCGTGGACTGCCGTCCACCCAGTTCCGGTTTCCATTCGGTCAGGATGACCACGACATAGGGTTCGCGATCCGGCAGATGCACGATCCCGGCGTCGTGGGCCACTGTCGAGATCTCACCCGTCTTGTGCGCAACCCGTGCCGCCTCGGGCAGACCTGCCGGAATGCCGCTGCGGAATTCCTGGGAATGCAGGATGTCCATCATCTCCCGGCGCGCATCGCTCGAGAAGCGGTTTTCCTCCAGTACAACCCGGAGCGCGTTCATCAGGCCGGCCGCGGTCACGCGATTGTTGAGACCGGCTTCCCACGCGGCGATGTCTTCAACCCCACGACGCAGTTCGATCCCGTGCAATCCGAGTTCGCGTAGCGTGTGCTGAATCTCCTCGAGACCGAGAATATCGATCAGTACATTCGTCGCCAGATTGCTGCTGGTCACGATCATGTGCCGGGCCAGCTCACGAATCTGCATGGTCTTTCCCAGCGCGCTGTACACGTCCACATTCGAGTCACGGTCGGGATCGACCCGGAACGGCTGACCACCCACCGCGCTTAAAAACCGGTTACGCACGTGCACGCGTGAATACGACTGCAACTTGCCTCGATCGATCGCGGCAAAAACACCCAGCAGCACCGGTATCTTGATCGTGCTCGCGGCATGAAACCACCGATCCGCCTGGTAGCTCCAACCCGTGCGATGAGCATAGTCGTAAAACGCCACGCCCGCGCCCTCCATTCCTGCTTCAGCGCCAATGGAAGTGATCCGCCTGCGTAAGCTGTTCCCCGAATTCAACTCAGGACTCGGCAGAGAGTAGGTTGGGCGCGCGCCTGCGTGGCCGTCCCTTTGCAAGCGCCGTTCCGGCTTCGGATCGCGGAACCGGGTGCCCCGGTCGTAGCGTTTGGCATTCGGTCGGCGTCTCACTAGCGTACACAATGAAAGTCAAACGCCCTCAGGGGGTTCAATGAAGCTGATACGCCTTATGTTTGTCGCGATCGCCGGCTGCTCGAGCGCCTCCAATGAAACACCACCCGAGCCCAACGGCGAGGTTTCGCTTCGACTGCAGACGGTGGTCACCGGCTTGAACAATCCGGTCCACCTGACCGCTCCGGCCGGAGATGCGCGGCTGTTCATAGTAGAACAACCCGGTCGTAGCAGCATTGTGCAGAATGGTCAGCTGATCGGGAGCCCATTCCTGGATATCGTCAGCAAGGTGCGCAGCGGGGGAGAGCAGGGGTTGCTGAGCGTGGCGTTTCACCCGCAGTACGCCAGCAATGGGTATTTCTTCGTGAACTACACGAATACAAGCGGGGATACCCGGATCGAGCGGTACCGGGTAAGCAGCAACCCGAACGTGGCCGATCCGGCCTCGGCCAAACTGATTCTGGGCTACAACCAGCCCTTCAGTAATCACAACGGCGGCCACGTTTTGTTCGGGCCCGACGGCATGCTTTATATCCCGACGGGCGACGGTGGTAGCGGAGGTGACCCCAACAATTCCGGCCAGACCCGAAGCGACCTATTGGGGGATCTGTTGCGCATCGATGTGAACCGGGGCGATCCGTATGAAATCCCGAACAACAATCCGTTCGTGGGCATGTCCAGCGTTCGGAACGAGATCTGGGCGTACGGTCTGCGCAACCCGTGGCGGATTGCTTTCGATCGGGTGGACGGCATTCTCTATATCGCGGATGTGGGCCAGAACCAGAGGGAAGAAATCAATGCTGTGCCTGCAGCGACGAGCGGACTGAACTACGGCTGGCGGATCATGGAGGGGCGTAGCTGTTTTAGCCCGAGCTCCAACTGCAACCAGAACGGTCTCACGCTTCCCGTTGTCGAGTATGACCATGGTGATGGCTGCTCGGTGACTGGTGGGTTGGTCTATCGCGGCACCCAGATCCCGGAAATCGTCGGGCACTATTTCTACGGCGATCACTGCTCGCAGTGGGTGCGCAGTTTCCGTTACAGCAATGGGCAGGTCAGCGCACGGACCGATCGGTTTTCCGGAATCGGGAACATCAACTCTTTCGGCGAGGACGGTGCAGGGGAATTGTATGTCGCAACCATGAACGGGACGGTGTCGAAGATCGTAAAGCAGTAAGCTCCATTGTTTGGTCAACAGATACAAAAAAGGCGGGCCATAGCGGTCCGCCATTCTGGTCCAGGACGCTGGATAGACTATCCCTGGCGGCGTTGTGGCAGGCCTTGCATCTGCGCCGCGAGCGAGGCGGGCAGACCGGTCATGACGCCGGTTTCTTCCTTTACGCCACCGATCACGCGCTCGACTTCCTGCAATGATGTTTCGCCCGCGCGCACGCGTTCGAGCGCAACTCGCAGGAGCGGACGCATGCCGGTAGCCACGGCCGCTCTGAACAACTCCGCCTGACCGGCCTTCTCAATGATCAGGTCCTGGAGCGTCGGGGTTACGGTCATCACTTCAATGAGCGGCAGACGCCCCTTGAAGCCAGCCTGTCCGCAGCGCTTGCAGCCGCGTGCGCGAAACATGGGCTCAACGCCGTAGATCGTAGCCAAACGCGCCTCTTCGGTAGAGAGCTCTCCATTCACCGGCTCCGCGCATTGCGTGCACAGACGGCGCAGCAGCCGCTGAGCGACCGCTCCTCGCATGGTCGACGCAATGCTGGTTTCATCGACACCAAGATGGGCAAAGCGGGCGACCGCGCTGACGGCGTCGTTGGTGTGCAACGTGGCCAGCACCAGGTGGCCGGTCATGCTGGCATGAACGGCGACTTCCGCCGTCTCGGCGTCCCGGATCTCGCCAATGAAGATGACGTCCGGGTCCTGGCGCAGAATCGCGCGCAGTGCCGCCGCGAACGTGACGCCCCGCAGGGGCTCGACTTGAATCTGGGTGATCCCTGGCAGCTCGTATTCGACCGGGTCTTCCACGCTCATCACGTTCACTTCACCGGTGGCAACTTCGCGCAGCGCGGCGTACAGCGTGGTGGTCTTGCCTGAGCCGGTGGGCCCAGTGACCACTGTGATGCCATCGCGGTAGGAGAGCAGCTGCCGGATCCGGCTCAGCTCGGTGTCCGGCGAGCCGATATCATTGAGTGAGCGCGTACCTTCAGACTGCAATACCCGGATCACCAGTTTTTCGGTGCCGCGGGTTGGCACGGTAGACACGCGCAGGTCGTGCTTGCGGCCGTCCACCTGAATTCGCGTACGGCCGTCCTGAGGCCGCAGCCGGTCCGCGATGTCCAGGTCCGCCAGAATCTTGATGCGCGAGACCACGCGGTTCAGCGCGGGAACCGGTATCTGCATGTGATGACGAAGCACGCCATCGACGCGGAACCGAACCACCGCGCCCGTGCCACCCGGCTCCAGGTGAATGTCGCTCGCGCCCTCACGAATGGCATCCCGCAGGATGACGTTGGTCAGCTTGATGATGGGAGCCGCGTCGATGTCTTCATCACCAACCGATTCCGGCGATGAATCCTCCACCACGCGTACGGTATCGACCAGATCCGCGTCGACCGTGCTCAACAGCATTTGCACCATATGGTCGGACGAGTAGCGCGTGTTGATCCACGATTTCAGTGCGCTGGGTGTGGCGATTTCGAAGATCGGTCGTTTGCGCGACGCAAATCGCAACGCCTGCTCCGCATCGTGATCGGTCGGGTCGCTGGTTGCCAGTACAAGGTGACCGTTCTCTTCCCGCAAAGGCAGCACGTTGTACTTGCGCGTGATTTTTTCGGGAATGCGCGCGGTCAGGCTGGCATCCGATTTGTCGAACTCAGCCAGGCCCAATCGAAAATATCCGGCTACCAACCGCCCAAGCTCATCCTCGGAGATACGGAAAAATTCAGCCGCATCGCTCCACGCTTCAGTGATCGACTCAGCGGCGCTGATGTTCAGCTCCTCCGCCAACATCAGTTTCGATGCGCGGACGACAGCACACAGCCAGTGACGCCCGTGGGTGCCGGGGTCACGCGCGCGGCCGGCGCCCGCCGTCCCCTCCCGTGGTACCGG
>JBBDWZ010000088.1:0-6383 GCA_040902615.1 Gemmatimonadota bacterium
CTCGACAAACTGCGCCGAATAGATCCGCGGCGACGCCAGATCCAGCAACTGCTCGGTCAGCTGATCAATCCGGCTCACCTCGTCCCCGATCAGCCGGAAGAATTTCTCGCGAAATGCGGGATCGTGGTGATGCGTGGGCAGCAGTTGCACGAAGGTTTTGATCGACACCAGCGGGTTTCGGATTTCATGCGCGAGACTCGCACCGAGCAGGCCCACCGTGGCCAGCTGCTCGGTATGCTGCGCCTTCTCCGAGAAGTGCGCCCGCTCCAGTGCACTCTCGATGATCGACGCCAGCTCGATCAATTGCGTGACCTGCGGATACGTGAAGGGCCGACGCGACGCCGGTACACCGACACCCACGAGAGTTGTCAAAGCTGGTCCCTCAATGATCACAATAACTCCCAACCGCTGATCATCCATGAAACGCTGCAACGCAATGCGATCAGAGCTGGTACGCTCTCTTACCAACCGCTCGGGCGTGGCCCATTGCAGCTGCCGCATCCCGTGTATTATCGCGTCATTCTCAGACAACGTTACACCGTTCCCGCTGAGAGAATCCTTGGCGCCAGATAACAAGATCGCGTGATCGCTTTGACCCCAACCCATCAGCACAGACTGAAACGCAGCCTCAAGTTTCTCCAACCGACTCTCGGATTGTGCGGCAGTGAACGCCGCTTGCCTTGCCGTTGTAGCTTGGGGGTAAAAGTGAAAAAAACGATCGAGCCAAGTGTTCAGCGTCACTGCAAACCACAACGCAATGGCCGTCGTCACCACGAAATCAAATGGCTCTGGGATGATCCGCTTCAATAGGACATCCACAGCATATGCAACCGCGGCAACTGCAGCGACCAACAGCGACTTCTCGAGTCCAATCAATACTATCTGCCTCGCGTCAAATACGCGGTGCGTTGTGATGGCAAATGCAGTAGCTGCATAGAAAAGCAATACCATCACTGGCTGAAGGCGAATGAATAACGGGTTGTGGGTGACTTCCATCAGGGCCATGAGTATCAAAACCGTGACTGCAATTATGCACCCACCAAGCAGCCACAGCTGCAGTTCCAGACGTTGCACACCCGACGATCGCCGAACGGTCCTGAGTCCGTCGAACAGCAACAATCCATAGAGGCACGTACCAGCAAGGATGTACGCGTAATAACCCCAACCTCGCAATCGATATTCTGGAGTTGAATGGGAAGGAATGAACACGTCCGTAAAGGGTACGATTGCCAACCCAGCCGAAATTAAGACCCAAGCCCAATTCCGTCGCAGCCATGCCCACACATTTTCCCCCAGTCGGGCGCTGAGCGCTTGCTGCATTATCAAAATATGTAGCGGCAGGACAGCCCCGATCGAACACGACAATTTCAGCCAAAACAGCCCATCTGGTGACCGTATCGCGAGTTGCAGGCTGGCCAGCCAGCATGCGACGTGTAAGGAGCCACTAAAGACGGCCCGGTTTGCAGCACGCTCGGGATTCGCCCAAAATGCAGCAAATCCCATCCCTGCGGCGGCAACCACAGCCACAACCGCCGGATTGAAAATTATCGCTTCAAGACCAGACATGCGTTCGTCCCCGACAAGCCGTGACTGTCAACCAGGGCTGTCTTATGGCCAATATGGCGCGCTTCGGAGCTCAGGTTGAGCGGGCATTCAGGATCTGGAAATTGCCAGTTCACTGTTGGTGGAATCGCACCAGATTGAAGTCCAAGGGCAGTTGCCGCGACCTGAATAGCACCACCTGCGCCTAACGGATTACCGATAGCGCCCTTTATCGAAAACGTGGGTATTTCTGCAAGCCGCAGGTTGAAAATCTTGCCAAGAGCCCTCGACTCTGCGGCATCGATAATCCGATGTCCCGGGCCCCAGGCGTTAATGGTATCTATATCAGTCGCGTGCATACCGGCGTTAGCAAGAGCCAGTTGAATTGCCAGGAACAATCCTGCTCCCGGCTGTGCGGGTGGATCAGATGCAAACGAGTACCCTTCCACGTAGGTGTAACCGGCCCTCGGACTTCCCTCCGGTTCCAAGACGAACATGCAAGCACCTTCACCGATAACTCCAGTCGTACGCCACAAATCAAATGGTCTGCACTGACGCTCAGGATGCTCAGGATTGCCAGGTGCCAGTCCAGCGAGCTTCAATTCAATCATCGGGTGAAAATAAAGCGGAGCTTCAGTGCCACCACAAATCGCAATGTCAGACTCCCCGCATGCAATCATGTTCGCCGCTTGTCCGATGGCGTCCATTCCTGCGCAACATGCGCTTTGCAGCGCTAGTCCGCGCGTTATCCCTCCAATTGCTTCGGCGATCGCTCCACCGATCGAACTCACTGACGCAGTGAAGACCGTTGTCGGCAACGCATGGATTGGCCCTTTTCGGACTATCAATTCAACCCCCTTATTGATTGATCCAAAGTCCATCAGCGATGCACCAACCAGGATAAGGGGTGATTTGCCACGCAACTCTTCTATGGATATTCCAGCATCGCTAAGTGCTAACTTCGTTCCCGCCAGCGCAAACTGGGTGTGCCGCGGTTGTCGTTTTGCAGGAAAACCTGGAAGATAGTGTTCGAGCTTGAAGTCCTTCACTTCCGCGGCGACGAACGCTCCTGCTTCGTCAGCGAAGCGATTTAGCACCTTCGCTCGACTGAGTGGCTCCAGTATGCCCCGCTCAAATGCTGCCTTCCCAATTCCCGCAGGAGTAACCGGTCCTATACCCGTGATCTTGACGCGCCGCCGCTTCATCCCTGCGGGGCCGCGGGGAAGACCAGTTTGACCGTCGTTCCCCTGCCAGGCGTGGACTCGAGCGTGAACGTCGCGCCATGCGTGCCCGCCAGATGGCGGCAAATGCTCAGCCCAAGACCCGTCCCGCTGGTCTTGCTGCTGAACCCGCCATGCAGCGCCCGCTTCACGCCCTGGGAATCTATGCCGGCCCCATTGTCCGAAAGCGTGACCTCGATGTGCCCTCCCTTGCGCTCCATGGCCACCGCCAGCCGCGTCGCCCCCGCCTCCAGCGCATTCTTGAACAGGTTCTGGAACACCCTCATGAGCTCGAACCTCGATCCGCGGATCCATGCCTGCGCCACTCCCGTGAATTGAATCGCGACGTTGCCGAAGAAGATCACCCGCCGGACTTCCTCCGCAATCTGGACCAGGTCCACGCGCGAAAACTCGGTCGCCTGCTTCGAGGCCAGCCGCCAGTTTTCGGAGAGGTGCTGACAATACTCCGCCGCCTTTTCCACCATCCCGGCGTACTCCAGCAGCTTCTTCGCCATTTCCGGATCCCGCTGACCCAGCGCACGGGTCTCCTCGGCAACCAGCGCCGCATACCCAATCACCACGGTAAGCGGGTTGTTCAGGTCATGCACGAGCTCGACGGAAGCCCGCGCCTGCCAGATGTGCGGCTCGTTCTGCTCAATTTCACGCTTGAGCGCGTGGTGCAGGTCCACCGCATGCTGCGCCGCCTGGGCCTGGGCGCGCCTCAGCCGCGAGGCCTGCGCCTGCCTGCGCACCGCCTCTATCAGCTCCGGGATGTCCGGCGGCTTGCGCAAGTACTGGTTTGCCCCGGCCACCATCGCCTGCTGCGCCGTGGCGAGCGTGCCGTAACCCGTCAGCATGATCACCGAGACATGCGGATCGATTTTGCGCAGCTCCTGCAACGCACGAATCCCGTCCATCTCCGGCATGCGGATATCCATCACCACGGCCGCGTAGATCTTTGCCTGGACCTTCGCCAGCGCCTCCTTCGCCCGCTCGGCGGTGTCCACCTCAAACTCTCCGGCCAGGGTGAACGCGATCGACTCACGCGGGCCGTACTCATCGTCGACAACCAGCACGGGCGGCTTCTCCACGGAGGTGGACGAGCCCGTGGCCGGAATATTCTCGGTCAGCATGGAAGTTGGCTTGGTTGAAGCTCGCGCGGAAGCCGCAGGCGCCGACGCGCATCACGCTTGTTTGCAGTCGGCGATCTTCACTGTCAAGGCACTCATCGGGGATTGATTTGCGGCGGCGCTGCGACGAGGTTCTTCACATGGATTTTACGATCGTCGGCTTCGCGGCCGCCGCGCTCGCGGGCGCCATGGTCTGGCTGTTCCTGCGCTCGCGCGAGGCCGCTTTGGCGGAGCGACTGCGCGGCCGCGACGAGGAAAACGCGCGGCTGACCGCTGAACTTGCCGCCTCCCGTGGCGAGGCGTCCCGCCTCGCCATGCTCCAGGCACAGCTCGCCACCCAACTGGAGGCCGCGCGCGCGGACCACGAGGGGCTCACGAACAAATTCAAGGCGCTCTCCGCCGATGCACTGCGGACAAACCGGGTCGATTTCCTCGAGCAGGCGAAGGAGGCCTTCTCGAAACTGCAGCAGCAGTCCGCGGGGGACCTCGAGCAGCGCAAGCAGGCCGTGGAGGCGCTGGTCAAACCGATCCGCGAGTCGCTCGACAAGGTCGACCTGAAGATTTCCGAGATCGAGAAGGCCCGGGCCGGCGCCTACGGGGCGCTCGGCGAGCAGTTGAAATCGCTCCACCTGGCGCAGGCGCAGCTGCAGGCCGAGGCCTCCCGGCTTTCCACCGCGCTGCGTTCGACGACCTACGCCGGAAGCTGGGGCGAGCTGCAATTGCGCCGCGTCGTCGAGATGGCCGACATGCTCCCCTACTGCGATTTCGCCGAACAGCAGACCTCCGGCAGCCTGCGCGCCGATGTCGTGGTGCGGCTGCCCGGCGGCCAGCGGATCGTCGTCGACGCCAAGGCCCCGATTGAGTCCTTTCGCGCGGCGTGCGACGCCCCGGACGATGCCACCCGCGACGCAAGGCTCCTGGAGCACGCCCAGAAGGTCCGGGGCCACATCGATGCGCTGGGCGCGAAGAACTACTGGGAGCAGTTCCAGCCCGCGCCCGAGTTCGTGGTCCTGTTCCTGCCCGGCGATCATTTTCTCACCGCCGCGCTCCAGGCCGACAACACCCTTCTGGATCGCGGGCTCGCCCGCCGCGTCCTGCTTGCCACGCCCACCACGCTCATCGCGCTCCTAAAGGCCGCCGCGTACGGCTGGCGTCAGGAATCCGTGTCGAGGAACGCGGATGAAATCAGCGCGCTGGGCCGCGCCCTGTACGACCGCGTGTCGAACTTTGCCGACAGCCTCGACAAGATTGGCCGCGGGCTGGATGTCGCGGTGAAGGGCTACAACACCGCCGTCGGATCGTTCGAAGGCATGCTCGTGCCCGGCGCCCGGAAGCTCGCCGAGCTTGGCGCCAAGGGAGCAAAGGAACTCGCCTCCCCGGACACCGTCGACACCGCTCCCCGCGACGTCGTGAAGCGGAGTTGAAATCCGCGGCGTCCTCGGGAATGCTCGGAGCGCATGAGCGCCGGGCATCCGCATCTCGCAGGCCGCTGGAAGATGATCCCGACGGAACTCGACAGGGAGCCCGCACCGAACCTTGTGGCGGAAAACAACGGGATGACCTGTTCCGCCGGCACAATGGAAGTACCATTTTACGACCAGATCAGCATCAGCCGAACCTTCCGGCCCACCACCAACAATGGGACGATCACCCTGCTCCTCGAATCACGGCGCACCCTAACTAATCGCCAATGAGCACGTTTGTCCTCCTGCTCGCGGTACTTGTAGCCTCCGTAGGAACTGCCCTCCTCTGGGCCAATCCCCATCGCTTTACTAACCAAGTATTCGCACTCATTGCACTCGTCGGCACATTAAGACTCTTCTTCATATTCATGGCCATGGAGGCGGGTCTGCGCTTCGCCGTTAACCATTACACAAGCCCGGTGCCTTGGATAAAGGCGAACGCGGCCATCACTGCCTTTGTTCCGTGGCTAATCTGGCTGCTCAGAGAATCTATCCTCAAGCCCAGATCAAACATCAGGGACATACTTCTACGCTCCAGCGGTTGGTTAATCGCAGGAGCCGCTATTGCACTCATTAGTCTGACCGATGCATATATCCCGTCAGACTCGACCCCCGATAATGAAAGACGCGGCTATTTATATCCATGGGTAACAGCCGTAATGGTTCCCATTTACCTCTATCTTGGAGTCGAAACGTGGCTCTCTATGAAGCAAACGAAAGGGGTACAGCGAATTGAGATGCAATTTATTTCCTTCAACATCAGCGTGGCGGCTCTCTTGACCATTATGCTTATGGTTCTAGGCAATCTACTCGACTTACAAATCTTGAGGCGAATCAATCTTTTTGCGACCGTAGGCGCTTTTATCATCACAGCGTGGGCGGTCACATATTATCGGGTCTTTGACATGCGCCAGGTGTTCATACCACTTGCCAGACATGGGGCTCTAATTGTTCTATTGTACGCTACCGTAGCGTCGTTGCTTGCGATTCTTGAGTCAGTTATTCCGGCGCCTTTCAATCTCATTATT
>JBBDWZ010000089.1:0-6289 GCA_040902615.1 Gemmatimonadota bacterium
TCTAACCATGGGGCTTTGAGACATGATCAATCGCGATGGCTGGAGCCCGTACGTCGTAGTCGTAGTCGTGGTCGTAGTCGTTCTCCTCCGTTGATTCGTTCATCCGTTTAACTGCTTATGGCCGCCAGCTGATCCCGGCGGAAATGATCCTGCCGCTTCTGTAGAACTCGCGTATAGCGACGCCCTGCCTGAGCTCATAAGGCGCGTCCAACAGGTTGCGGACGTCGAGTTTGGCTGAGAGGGCGTTCACGACCGGGAAGCGCAGTGACAGGTCCAGGCCATGTCGGGGCTGCTCGAACACGTCGGGCAGGGGCGCTTCGCCGGCGCTATAGATCCGCTTGCCGACGACGTTGTAAAGGACGGTCGCGCTGGCATTGCCACTGGGGTGGGCGTACGTGAGACCGGCGTTGACGACGTAGGGAGCCTGTCCGACCATGGCGCGCTTGTCGTTGAAGCGGCCGGCGTCTTCCACGGTGATATCACTGTGCATGATCGTGGCATTTACCGATGCTGTGATCGGCGCGAGCGTCTCCCACCAGCCGCCGAGCTGCTTCCTGAATTCGATTTCGGCGCCGTAGTTGTTGGCGCCTTCCGCGTTGACAAAGGTGATCACGCGAGTGCCGGAAGTTGCGAGGTAAACGCGCTCGATCGGGTCGACGAATTTCTTGGCGAACAAAGCCAGGCTGATAATTTCGCCGGCGTTCGGATAGAGCTCCCAGCGCAGGTCAGCATTCCGGATTCTGCTCCGCACCAGGCCGGCATTGCCGACGATCACGTCGCCGCCCAGCACGTCGCGATAGGTGACGGGAGCCAGCTCGCGGTATTCGGGCCGCGAGAGCGTCTGCGACACGGAGAAGCGCAGGTTCTGTCGATCGCTGATCAGGAAATTAATGGTCAAGGCCGGAAGCACATCGGTGTAAGTCGGCGTAGTGTGAACGGGATCGCCGATCGTAGGTGACGCGTCGACTTCGACTTCTGAATGCTCGACCCGCGCTCCGGCGATCAAGCGCACGTTGTCGGTGGCGGCAAACTCGAACATGCCATAGCCGGCGAAGAGGTTGTCCGTTGCTGAGTAGGATCCGCCCTGCAGCAGCGGCGAGACTCTGAATACCGAGGCATCGCCTTGAGCCAGAGGTCCTCCGAAAATCGCCTCGGGCTCTTTCTCGCGTTCGGCCTGCGACAGCGTGTACGCGGTAATTCCGTAGGCGCGATTATCGGCGTCGCGGCTGGAGTTCCGGAACAGGCCACCCAGCTTGAACGAGTGTGCATTCGTGCCGCCGAAATTGATGCGATAGTTCGCTTTCGCCTCGAGCGCGTCTTCAGTCAGGTCCCCGAAGGTGCGAACCGCACCCTGCGGCTCGCCACTGAACCAGGCCGGTGGCAGCGTCTCATTGGTGGCCGGGTCCAGCTGAATCACGTAAACGACTTCAGAGCGGTCCGGCTCACGCCGAACGACACCGGATGTGGTGACCGACCAGTCCAGCCGGTGTGCCCGGTTCAGCTCATGCTCACCCAGGAACTGCACCGACCGAACTGCCCGCTCGACATAACGAAGCCGCGCAATTTCGAGCGGCACTCCATCGTCATCGCTGAAACCGATTTCCTGCCTGGCTTCGTTGTCGGCCGACCGATTATACGTAGAATTAATCGCCAGCCGGCTGTGCGCACCAAACAACGTGCTGAGGTTGAGCACACCACCCCAGAGCACGCTGGTACGACCGGTCGAACCGGTAAAACGCTCGGTCTCGGTGGTACCGCCGTTGTCGGTTGGGAAAGCGAGGGCACGCACTTCATCGGCGCGCACTTCCTGGCCTTTCGAGTACGTACCCGACAATACGTAGCTGAGATGCTGGCCGAAAACCGGGCCGGCGCCGCCAACCGATCCGCCCAGTGATGTATTGGGCATGCCTTCATCCGAGCGCGGGGACCACGCGTTGTGGAAGGAGCGCACCATCGCGTTCATTTCGCTCTGCGATATTGGCCGCGAAAAATCGCCGGCACTACTGACGATGCCAGGCAGTCTGCGCTCGCTACCCCCCAGGGCAAGCCAATCCAGCCCGCGCGTGGGCGGCTGCAATAGGGTTCGGCCGGCAATCCGGTTGTTGAAGCCGATGCTGCTGGAAATCGTCTGCTGGCGTCCGGCCGGGAACTCGCGTGTGCGAATGTCCACTTGAGCGCCACTGAAATCTCCGGAGAGGTCCGGCGTGAAGGTCTTCGACGTGGTGATGGTCTCGATCACGGCGGTTGGAAAGAGATCGAGAGGTACGATCTTCTTCTCGGGTTCGGGACTCGGGATGCGCGCGCCGTTGAGCGAGGTCGTGGTATAGCGCTCACCCAGTCCGCGCACCTGCATGTACTTGTTATCCATTAGCGTTACGCCCGCTATCCGCTGAACTGCGGCCGCGGCATCACTGTCCGGGCTCTTCGAGATCTGCTCGGCCGTTACTGCATTGACGATGCCGGTGGCCGTGCGCTGCTGATCGAGCGCGCGGTTCACGCTTCCTCGCTCTGCTGCGGCCGTGACTTCCAGCGCCCGCAACTGGACCGCCTCCTCATTCAGTGACACATCCTGCTCGATTACGGCGCCAGCGGTCAGGACTACGCCGATGATGGTTTTGGGCGAATAGCCGATCGAAGAGACCTTCAACGTGATCTGTCCGGCCGGGACGTTGGACAGCACGTAAGGGCCGTCGACACTCGTCAGTACGCCCTGGCGAGTGCCGAGCAGCTCGATGGCCGCCGACGTGATGCCCGCCCCAGTGGACGCATCGATCACCCGGCCGACCACGCGGCCGACTCCTTGCCCGTGCGCGTGTGCCGCAGCCAGCAGGAGGCCGGTGCAGGCGATGGTCATAGCCCTGATCGAACGAGAGCTGGTCATTTGCGCTTTCGTGGTTCGAGACGTGATGGCCGCTCGCGCGGCGCTGATTCAAGTTGGAGCTGGCAGGTTTCAAGTCTGGAACGGGACGGTAACAAACCCGTCACACCGGCCTGGTTCATTACCTTGCCGGGCCGGTTGGTGAGGGCTAGACTCGCGCGCGCCCGCGGCTGGAAAGAGCAATGGTGGAGCACATCGAGTTCGATGTCACTGAGCTGAAGGAAATCTGGGAGCTGCTCTCGGCACAGGAGCGGCTGGACGGGTTCCGCATGCTCGACGCCGAAGAACAGGAAGAGTTCTTCGTCGACCTGCCCGCGCGCGACGAGTATGAGCTGCTGATGACCCTCCCCATCGCCGAACGCCGGTTGTGGTTCCGCCTGCTGGCGCCCGACGATGCGGCCGACGTCATACAGGAAGCCGATGAGGACGAACGGCTTGCCTTGCTCGCTCTGCTCGACGAGCCCACGCGCCGCGAGGTCAGCGCGCTCCTCGCCTATGAGGAGGATGACGCCGGCGGGCTGATGAGCTCGCGCTTTGCGCGCGTGCGGCCGGAAATGACCGTCGACGAAGCGATCAGCTATCTGCGCAAACAGGCCCTGTCACACGTCCCGGTCGAAACCATTTACTACGTCTACGTGCTGGCCCACGACCAGACCCTGCTGGGCGTGGTCTCCTTCCGTGAGCTCTTTTCCGAACCCGGCAGCCGTCTGATCCGCGCTGTCATGCGGACCGATGTCGTGACGGTTTCGGCCGAGCTCGACCAGGAAGCCGTCGCCAAGGTAATGGCCGATAACGACGTGCTGGCCGTGCCGGTCTGCGATGAGGACAACCGCATGATCGGTATCGTCACGGTCGATGACATCGTCGACGTGGTCCAGGAAGAAGCCACCGAAGACGTACAGAAGTACGCCGCCATGGAAGCCCTCGAAGAGCCGTACCTGCGCACCAGCTTCTTCGACCTGATGAAGAAGCGCGCGGGCTGGCTTTCGTTGCTGCTGTTCGGTGAGATGCTGACCGCCACGGCCATGGGCTACTTCGAAGGCGATCTGCGCAACTTTACCTTCCTGGCCACCTTCATTCCGCTGATCATCAGCAGCGGCGGCAACTCGGGCTCGCAGGCTTCCACGCTGGTGATCCGCGCGCTGACCCTCGGCGAGATTCGCCTGCGTGACTGGTGGCGCGTCATGCGCCGCGAGCTGGCCGCCGGTGTTACGCTGGGTGGAATTCTCGGGACGATTGGCCTGTTGCGTGTCATCCTCTGGGCGCAGCTGTTCCCTCAGGTGTATGAGCCGGTTGCGATGGGCTTCACCGTATTCTTCAGCCTGATCGGCGTCGTGTTGTTTGGCACGCTGGCCGGCTCGATGCTGCCGCTACTCCTGCGCAGGTTCCGCCTCGACCCCGCCACCGCATCCGCGCCCATGGTCGCTACGCTGGTGGACGTCATGGGCCTGATTATTTACTTCACGGTGGCAAGCTTGTTGGTGGTCAGGTGAACGAATGAACGGATGAACGGACGAGAACGACTACGACCACGACTACGACTACGAGTACGGGCTCCAACCATTGTGGCGCAGAGAAATGCTCAAGCGCAATGTCTGGAGCCCGTACTCGTAGTCGTAGTCGTGGTCGTAGTCGTTCTCGTCCGTTCATTCGTTAATCAGTTTCCGCAAATCAATCCAGAGCTGCCGAAATGCTTGCTGATCCGAAGAGACGTACGTCCCACGAACCCGCCGTTGCGAATCAATGAGGACAATCCGATCGGAATGCGAAACCATGTAGTCGCTGGCAATGGAGTCATGTGCATGCGTGTGCTCGTGGGCGTCGTGCACCTGCGGGTGGATCGTGCTCAGGTGGAACTCCTCGTTGATCAGAGGAATGACCTGATTGATGGGACCGGTGAGAAACAGCCACGACGGCTTCGAGGCGCGGAAGTTCTGCGCATACTGACGCAGCACCGAGGGTGTATCGCGGAGCGGGTCGACCGTGATCGAGAGAAGGCGGACCTGGTCGCGCAGCTTGCTGCTGCCGGCGATCGAGTCTCGCAGAGCTGCCATGCGCTGGGTGACCAGCGGGCAGACGTCGGGACAGTTCGTATAGACGAAGCTGGCCAGCCAGACTTTGCCGGCCATCTCGGTGCTGGAGAACGACGTACTGTCCTGGTCGAGCAGTGTGAACTCGGGAGTATTCCAGAATACGGGAAGCGGCTCATTCTGCGGCCGTGCGGTAAAAAAGATGACCACGCCGAGCACGGGAACCGCGATCGCCGCCGACAGCAAGGCCTTCTTCATCATGCGGAAGGCTCGAGCGGGAGCCAGAGTGTAAAGCGGCTGCCCTTGCCGACCTGACTTCTGACTGTGAGTCCGCCGCCCATCGCGGTGGCGAGTTCATGACTGATCGCAAGCCCGAGGCCCATGCCGGCGGTGCGCTCGCTGAGTCCGGCCGCGGTCTGATAGAAGGGCTCGAAGATGCGTTCGAGTTGCTCCCGCGCGATACCGGGCCCGGTGTCGCAGACGTGCACCAATGCGCGTTCGGGCTCCAGCTCGAATTCCAATCGCACCGGTCCTTCGACAGTGAACTTCACAGCGTTGCTGATCAGGTTGACGAGGACCTGCCGTACGCGGCCGGCATCGGCGATCACGCTATGCAAGCGAGGATCCGGGCAATCGGCGACTTCGAGTGTAAGTCCTTTGGCCGCGGCTTGCGGTGAAAGCAGCTCCATCGCCTCGGTCGTGACCTTACAGAGGTCGATCGGACCGCGGTCCACCGTGAGCTTGCCGGCGTCGGCGCGGGCCAGGTCGAGCACCTGATCGATCAGGCCAAGCAGGTGGTGTGCACTGGCGCGGATCCGCTCGATCGGATGCAGCTGGTCCGCTGGCATGGCGCCGTGCACACCCGCCAGCAACAGACCGGCGTAGCCGATCACGGCTTGCAGTGGAGTGCGCAGTTCGTGACTCATTGCGGCGAGGAACTCGCTCTTCGAGCGTGCCGCGGCCTCGGCCTGCTCACTGCGCTCCTGCAACTCGCCAACGGACACCTCGAGCTCTGCGCTGGCTTCCTCGAGGGCTTCCTGCTGACGCACACGCTCGCTGACATCGCGGATAATGCCGGTGAAACCGCGCCCGCCACTTTCGTTGAATTCGCCAAACGAGATCTCCACTGGAAACTCGCGGCCATCGCGATGCAGTGCGGGCAGCTGCGCACCCGTCCATGGGATGTGCTTGCGACCCGTGCGCATATACTCGGTGAGACCGGCACGGTGCCGCGATCGCATGCGTTCAGGCATCAGATCGGTGAGCGATCGGCCGACCAGCTCATCCGGCTGGTAGCCGAAGAGCTTCTGCGCCGCGGGATTGGCGTATCGGATCGTGCTGCTTCCATCGATTGTGATGATCGTAGCCGCGGCCGTTTCGG
>JBBDWZ010000090.1:0-38885 GCA_040902615.1 Gemmatimonadota bacterium
GCGTGCTCTTGTCGGCCAAACCGATCACGGTCGATCCCCTCATCATCACCAGCCGCAGCCGCGTAGACGAAGGCTTGAGCTTTGCCGCCGGTATCGAGCGCCGGCGGCGCGCCGGTATTGGGCATTTCATTACCCGGGATCAGATCCGCGCATCCACATCCTCGGAAATCGCGCAGATCCTGCGGGCGGTGCCCGGTGTCAGCCTGCGGGCCGATCGGAACACCAACACCGTATTCGCGTTCAGCAGCAGCAACGCAGGCTCGGGCATGAGCACGGCCGGGCGCGGCCGCGCCTCGGGCACGGCGGCCTGTCCCATGACCATCTTCCTCAATGGGCGTATTCACCGAAATCCGATCGAAGGTGTGAACGTACTGGCAACCTGGGAGGTCGAGGCGATCGAGGTTTATCGCAACATGACCGAAGTGCCGGCTGAATTCAGTGGCTCCCACGCACGCTGCGGCGTAATCGCTATCTGGAGCGCGCGCCGGCTTTGAGGATCGCGGATCGCGGATTGGGGATCGCTCAAGGAATGAAGGTGACTTTCACGTAGTGGCGGCTTCCCTTCCGGAGCACGTGATCGCGATCCGTGCTGACATACGTGTGCCGATCGCGATGCTTCTCACCATCCACAGCCACGCTCCCATCCTGAATCAGACGGACGGCCTCCGTATTCGAGCCGGCCAATCCGGTTACGACCAGCAGCCCGACCAGTGACACGCCGTTTTCATTCCCGCGCAATGCGGGATCGCTCAGTGAGACCGCGACCACCGGAAGGTCATCGGGTGCGGCTTTCTGCTTGAAAACTCGATCGAAGTGCTCCGCCGCGCGGCGCGCACCATCGTCACCGTGATAGGTGCGTGCGATCGCAGCGGCCAGTTCCCGCTTGGCCTGATATGGATTGCTGCGGACCAGCTCACGCGCGACGGCGAGCTCGGCCGGCGGCAGCAAACTGGCCAGCTCGTACCATTCCTCCAATAACGCATCGGGAATCGACATGGTCTTGCCATACTGCTCTTCCGGCGGCTCGGTCAGGCCGATGTAATTGCCATACGATTTGCTCATCTTCGCATCACCGTCGGTACCACGCAGCAACGGCATGATGAGACAGACCTGGGGCTCTTGGCCGTACCGCTCCTGCACTGTCCGCCCGACCAGCAGGTTGAATTTCTGGTCGGTGCCGCCCAACTCGACATCCGCGTTCAACGCGACCGAATCGTAGGCCTGCATCAGCGGATACATGAACTCCATGATCGAGATGGGCCGGTTCTCCTGGTACCGCTTTGCGAAGTCATCGCGCTCGAGCATGCGGGCGACGGTGTAGGTGGCGGTGAGCTCGAGGATTCCGGCCAGGTCGAGTGGCGCCAGCCATTTTGAGTTGAACTCGACGCGGACTTTCGAGACATCGAGAATGCTGCTGACCTGGTCGGCGTAAGTCCGGGCGTTCGCATCGATTTCCGCCGGACTCAGCTTGGGCCGCGCCTCACTGCGGCCGCTGGGATCGCCGACCCGCGCCGTGTAGTCGCCCACGACGAAAATGACTTCGTGTCCGAGCTGCTGGAATGTGCGCAGCTTCCGCATCGAGACGGCGTGGCCGATGTGCAGATCGGGCCGGGTCGGGTCGAATCCCTGTTTGACCCGCAGCGGCTCGTTTCGGGCCAGACTGCGCTCCAGCTTTCGGACCAGGTCGTCCTCGGGGATGATCTCGGCGGCGTCCCGACGGATCTCGTCCATCTGTTGGGTTATGGGGGCAAACACGTCGGACGTCTTTTCCCTTCCTGTCATTCTTACTTTACGGCCAGTGGCGAAATGCGAATGGCCCATTCAGCCCAGTCAAATCGTCGGTTTGGGCGGGCAGAGTAATGGTTAAACGCAGGAATGCCAAGAACGGAAAAGGCGTCCGACGCCGTTGCCGACGCCATTGCTCGTTGTTGTCCGCCCGGATTCATGTTTAGTTTGTCTCAATGGATTCGCGAATGAGCCGAAGGATACGATCGTGGGTCGTCGCCGCAGCGGTCCTGCTGACGGGTACGACGTTGGCGGCGCAGGGACGACGGTTCGGCGGTGGCGGCGAAGGCCGGTACATGGAGCCCATCCGATCCGGGCTTCCCGAGAAACGCTCCGGATTCATGTTCTGCCGGTTGCAATACGAATACGTGCTGCGCTTCGAGAGCGGCTATGGGTGGAGCACTGATTACCCTCGGGCCGATCGCAACTTCATGACGCGGCTGCCACAACTTACCACTGCGGGAGTGACTGCGTGGAATGATGGTGACCTAGGCCATGCGGTCGTCCGCGCGACCGATCCAAACCTGTTTCAGTGCCCGTTCCTGTTTACGTCGGATCCAGGGTCGGCGGGTTTCAGCGACATCGAGGTGCAGCAGCTCCGGGCCTACCTGCTGAAAGGCGGATTCTTCTGGGTCGATGACTTCTGGGGGCAGGAAGCCTGGAATCACTTCGTCGGCGAAATCTCACGCGTGTTGCCCGAGTATTCGATCGCGGATCTCAAGCCGGACCACGCCCTCTACTCGTCCTTCTACATGCTGCCCGAAGTGCCACAGATTCCATCAATGCAATCCTGGAATCGAACGGGTGGAAGCACCCACGAGCGCTGGTTCGAGCCCGACGATCCACACATGCGCGCGATCATCGATGAAAACGGCCGCATCCTGGTGCTCATGACGCACAACACCGACATCGCAGATGGGTGGGAACGCGAAACCGACAACGTAGACTTCTTCTACGCGTTCACAGCCAAGGCCTACGGTGTTGGGATCAACGTCGCGGTCTGGGCCATGAGCCACTAGACCTCACCACAGAGCCGCTAACGGATTAACGGATAAACCGACGCGAACGACTACGACCACGACTACGACTACGATTACGGGCTTCCAACCATCGAGGTGCTGCATTGCAGCGCGGCTAAGTCTGGAGCCCGTGGTCGTAGTCGTTCTCGTCCGTTAATTCGTTAATTCGTTAGTTATTGAGCGAGCAAGCATTGCCGCACCAAGCGCGGCGTCGATTTCGCGGTCGAGCAATGCGATATCGAGCTGCCATTCGACCAGCGCGGATTCCAGGTACGCACGCAGCGGGCGGCCGACTGAAATCAATCCGCCAGTAAACGCAATCGGAACGGTGGCACTCCAGGGCCCGAGCCGAGCATGCAGCGCAGCGATGTGTTCGGCCAGCTCGCGCGCGGCGGCGTCGGTAATGCCCGCGGCGGCTGCGTCGGTACTGGCCAGCTCGATGGTGCCGGGCGCGAGTGCGGCGATGTCTGCGCGGGTCGCAGCGGCCGACCATCGGATCAACTCGTCAGGCTCATTGGCTTCGGCGTGGCGCAGCACGAATGGCAACAGCTCGGTCTGGCCGGCACGGCCATCATGCGCGTGCAGCGCAGCGCGGATCGCAGCGAGGCCAATCGCATAGGCACTGCCTTCGTCACCCAGCAGATAGCCCCAGCCGCCGCAACGCGCCACCGACCCCGATTCACTTCGGCCCCATGCACTCGAGCCGGTACCCGAGATCAGCAGGATACCGGCGCCATTGCCGAATGCATCCTGCATGGCGCCCTCGAAATCGGGCACGACGATGACCGTGTCGGCGACGCCGGTTCCGCGCAGCGCGGCTTCGAGGATGACTCGGTCGGCGGCGCGTCCAGCCCCGGACAACGCGCAACACAGTGCGGACGCCCGCTCTGCATTCGCGCTCACGAGCACCAGGCGCGCTAAGGCGGCCAGCGCGGGAGCGAGTGCGGCCGGATCGAGTGCATCCAGACGACCCGTGGGCCCCTGGGCTCTCGCGATATCATTGCCGGCGGCATCGATGAGAACGGCGTTGGTCGCGGTACCGCCGCCATCAATGCCAATGAAGTATGACATCAGGCAGGCTTCCGCTGGGATCCACGTACGATCGCGCTCAACGAGCCCACGGAATACGTGATCGCGGAACCGATCAGGGCAAACCAGAGCCCATCGACGATCCGGTCGATGATCTGGAATTGCTGCAGCGCCCAGAACACGGACATGGTCGCGATGGCGGTGGACATGCCGATGATCACATCGGTCTGATCGGCTCGCCTGGATGCGACGCCCAGCAGGAACGCACCCAGCAGACCGCCGTACGTGAACGACGCGATCTGCAGCGCGATGACCACCACCGGCGTGCCCTGCTGCACCAACTGGAAGAGCAAAGCAATGCCGATCAGGATGACCGCCCACAGCAGAGTGAATCGCTTGCCGATCTTCATGAGGTGCACGTGATCGTCTTCGCGGCCACTCAACGGAGCATAGATGTCATGTGTGGTCGACGAGGCCAATGAATTGATCGACGATGCAACCGTAGACATCGCGGCGGCCAGAATACCGGCAATCACCAGTCCGGTTATGCCCGGCGGCAACTCGCTTACGATGAAGCTCGGAAAGATCTCATCCGGTGTGCCGAACTGCCGGCCCTGATAGAATACCCACAATCCCACGCCTACAACCAGGAACAGCGCGAACTGCGCCATCACGATGACGCCACTCAGGATCAGGGCCTTGCGCGCGTCCTTGAGCGATGGCGAGGCCAGCAGGCGCTGCACGATGATGTGATCGACACCATGCGAAGCCATCGACAGGAAGGCACCGCCGATCAAACCGGTCAGGATCCAGCGCCCGCTGGCGAAGCCCCCTTCCGTGTGAATGATGCGCAGCTTGTCGACCGGATCAGCCGCGGCCACGATGCCATCCCACCCGCCGGGGATCGCATGCAGCAGCACGTACAACGCCGCGAGCCCGCCGAAGATGTAGATGAACATCTGGATCACATCGACCCAGACTACCGCGCTCAACCCGCCGTAATAGGTGTAGACCAGCGTGAACACGCCGGTGATGAGAATGGCCTGCCAATACGGTAATCCTATGATCAGCTTGATCGGGATCGCAGTCGCGAAGATGCGCACCCCATCCGCGAGCGCGCGCGTGACCATGAAGATGATCGAAGCAAAACGCCTTGCGCCGAGACCGAACCTGTTTTGCAGCAAGGCGTAAGCGGTGTTGAGCTCGCCGCGGAAATAGCCAGGCAATAGCACGACGGCGACCGCGATCCGGCCGAGCAGGTAACCGGCCGTGAGCTGCAGCATCCACAGGTCGGATGTGTACGCAGTGGCGGGCACGCTGATGAAGGTGAGCGCACTGGTTTCGGTAGCGACTACCGAAAAGCAGACGGCCCACCAGGGAATGCCGCGATCGGCGAGGAAGTAGTCGCGTGCGTCTTTCTGGCGGCTGCCCAGCCAGGTGCCGAATGCGGTGACGCCAACGATGTAACCAACCAGTACGACCAGATCCAGCGTCGTGAACGAGCCCATTCGCCTCAGATCCTGGTGGTTGACCTGCTCACGGTATTGGGTGCACCGAGCGCACTGGTCGAAAAGCGCTCCGGCTCCAGTGGCTGACCGTTACGACGCACGACGTACGACTCCATTGCAAAGTACTCGGGCAGACCCAACAGGTCGACCTGTTTGGCAGTGGTCGTGTTGCGCTCCTGTACCCGCTCCCAGAACTCGCGATCGTCGAGGCCGGGGAACGGCGCCTTGTCCTTCTGGCTCTGGTGCTTGTAGATCGCCAGAATCTTGAGCCTCAGCTCCTCTTCGGAAAGCGGGACCAGTACATCCGATTCGGCGATCGACCATTCCTGCCAGGCACCGCGATAGTACCAGATGTCGGGCATCTCGTGATCGTAACGGAGCAGTGCCCGATCGATCGCTTCCTTGCACATGCGATGGGTGCCGTGCGGATCGGAAAGGTCGCCGGCCACGAAAATGATGTTCGGGCGATGGCGGTTGAGCAGCTCGAGCGTGATCTCGACATCGGCTTCACCGACCGGATCCTTGCGCACCTTTCCGGTCTGGTAGAACGGCAGATTCAGGAAGCAGGCCTGTGTACGCTGCATGCCAAACGTCTCGATCCCCGAAATTGCCTCCGCCTCGCGGATGATTTTCTTGATACGCTGGACATTCTCGTTGTCGACCTGGCCGGGTTTCTTTGAATTCAGAAAGTCATCGACCGATTCCAGCAGCTCGAGCATTTCCTGGCGCGCGTGCAGCTCGAAGCTGCCGGCAAATCGGCGTAGAAACTCGAGGTAGCGCCGCACTTCATGGTCGAACACCGCGATGTTGCCCGATGTCTGGTAGGCCACGACGATGTCGTTGTCGTTCTGGTGCAGCTTGTTCAGTATGCCACCCATCGAGATGACATCGTCATCGGGATGGGGTGAAAAGACGATGATGCGCCGATCGCGCGGCAGCTTGCTCTTGCCCCGGATCTTGGAGACCAGCGCATTGAAGACTTCACCGTTGAGCGGCCCCGGCGATCCGTACTTGGCCAGCAGCGAGCTTAGGTGGTGCTCGCGGTAGTCATTGGCATCCAGCTTCAGAACGGATTTGCCGGTCACCTGGCTGAGCCAGATCACGGCCTGCATCTCGAATTCCTGGGTCCAGGCCACTTCACTCACCGCCCAGGGCGTCTTGATGCGCGTGAGCTCGGCAGAAGCAGCCGCATCGAGATAAAACACCGTGTTGGAATGCTGCTGCAAGTAGGTGGCTGCGACATCCGGATTGATGTCGCCCTCAACCGCGCGCTGGACGACAACAGCCTTGTGCTCGCCAGTGGCAATCAGCGCGATTTCCCGTGCATCCATGATGCTGGCAACGCCCATCGTAATCGCATCGGTGGGCACGTTCTCTTCACCGAAGAAATCGGCCGCGGCGTCGCGGCGCGTGATGGTATCGAGTGCCACCAGGCGCGTGCGTGAGTGCCGGCCGGAGCCGGGTTCATTGAAGCCGATGTGGCCGGTCTTGCCGATGCCCAGAACCTGGTAATCGATGCCGCCCAGGTCCTTGATCTTCGCTTCGTAGTCGCGGCAGTATTGCTCGACCTCATCACGCGGCAAGTCACCACGCGGGATGTTTACGTTCTCCGGCTTGATGTTGATGTGCTCAAAGAAATTTTCCCACATGTATCGATGGTAACTATGAATGCTGTCCTTCTCCATCGGATAATACTCATCCAGGTTGAACGAGACGACGTGGGAGAAGTCGAGGCCCTGGTCGCGATACATGCGGATCAGTTCGCGATAGATGCCGATTGGAGTCGAGCCCGTGGCCAGGCCGAGCACGGCTGGCTTCCCTGCTTCTTTTTTCGCCCGGATGATTGCTGCGATGCGTTGCGCGGTGAGCTCGGCGATTTCGTCGTACTCCTCGACGATGACGACCGGAACCCGCTCAGTACTCGACGTCACTAGACCCGTCCTCCCAACTGTTCCCGTTTCAGTGCGACGCCGATCCAACTGAAACAAAGAGCGGCGACCGCGAGGAACAGCAATGCCTGTTCCCGTGGGCCGAAGATCAGCTTGCCCACACCAAACAGGGTGGCGTAGACACTTACCACGCCGGCCACCCAGTTGACCCAGCTGAGCGAGCCGCCCGCGATTGGCTCGGCCCCAAAACCCAGCCGCTGCGCGACTTCCCGCCAGCCGGGGCCACCCGGCCGGACCCGCCGGTAGAAGGTGTCGAGCGTACTCTGCGAGGTCGCGCTGGTCATCAGGGTGACTGGGATCCAGACCAGCGTGGTCACCAAGGTCGTGACCAGCATCAGGTAGGCCCCCTCCAGCGAATCAGTCGGGTTGAAAACCCGGCCCACGACCAGAACGGTGAAGGTGACCAGCGCCGCGACCATCGCACTGATCTCCGACCAGGCATTGATGCGCCACCAGTACCAGCGGAGGATGTAGACCAGGCCAGTACCAGCGCCCAGTGCGATGATGATACGCCACGCACCCTCGATCGAGCCGGCCTTGTACAGGATGTAGGTGGTGATCGAGGACAGCAGGAAGATCACCACTGTCGCCACACGGGACAGGGCCACGACCGTCTTATCAGGTGCGTTTGGATTGACGAAGCGCAGGTACAGATCGTTGATCAGGTAGGATGCACCCCAATTGAGCTGCGTTGCGATCGTGGACATGTAGGCCGCCGCAAAGGATGCGACGAGGAGGCCTTTCATACCGACCGGCAGAAGATCAACCACGGCGCGCAGATACCCGTCCGCCGGATTCTCGAGGCCGGGATACAGCACCACGACCGCGAGTGCGGTCAGGATCCACGGCCATGGGCGTACTGCGTAGTGTGCGATGTTGAACCAGAGCGTAGCGAGTACGCCATCCCGCTCGGTCTTCGAGCTGAAAATACGCTGCGCGATGTAGCCGCCACCGCCGGGCTCGGCGCCCGGATACGATGTTGCCCACCATTGCACGCTGAGATAAGCGAGGAACGCCGTGATCGGCATCCACGCCGCGTCCTGAGCCGGAAGAATGGAGAGCGCGTTCTCAGCGGAGCCGTAATGCTCGGGCAGGCGCGCAACCAGGACGTCGATGCCGCCGACTTTACGCACCGCGTACCAGGCCAGCGCGATCGAGCCGCCCATCGCAATGATGAACTGGATGAAGTCGGTGACGACCACACCCCACAGGCCGGAAAACACCGAGTACACCATCGTGACCACGAACATCGCGATGAACGCGGTAACCGGATCGACGCCGAGCACGACGCGCAGGATCTGCAGCATGGCCAGGTTGACCCAGCCCATGATGATGAGGTTGATCGGCAGCGCCATGTACAGCGCGCGGAAGATGCGGAGGTATGCGGCGGGTTTTCCGGAGTAACGCAATTCGGTGAACTCGACATCGGTAAGCACTTCGGCGCGCCGCCAGAGGTGGGCATAAAAAAACACGGTCAGGATGCCGCTCATGACCATGTTCCACCACAGCCAGTTCCCGGCTACACCATTCGCGGCCACCATGCCGGTGACCGCCAGCGGTGTATCGGCCGCAAAGGTCGTGGCCACCATCGATGTGCCGGCCAGCCACCATGGCAACGAACGCCCGGAGACAAAGAACTCACTGGCGTTCTTGCCGGCCCGCCTGGTATACCACAATCCCACTACCGCAGACAACACGAAATACGCGCCGACAATCAGCCAGTCGAGCGTCTGCATACCCCTCCTATGGGTCTACGACGACACGTTGGCCAGTGCGTCTGTGTAAAACTGGTTTACGAGCGGCATGCCACGGGATTGCCGACCCATTCGCGAGGCTTCACGTCGATATCGGTGATGGCTTGCTGTGTGGCGTCGTGAACAGCCCGGCGCAGCGCGATGTGTTTCTGGTTGTTGCGCGTCGGGTTCACGCGATTAGTCAGCAATACCACGAACAAGTCTCGCTCGAAGTCGATCCAGATGCTGGTACCGGTGAAGCCGGTGTGGCCAATCGATTGGGCGGAGAAGTAATCGCCGCCGGCGGTGCCGTTGCCGCACGCGGCGGGCATGTCCCAGCCGAGGGCACGGCTCGAGAAGTCGTTCTGCTTTCGCCGCAGCGCGTCGACGGTTTCCACCCGGAACACACGCTCGCCGGCATAGAAGCCGCCATTCAACAACAGCTGCGCAATTGCAGCCAGATCGCGCGCTGAGGAGAACAAGCCGGCATGACCCACGACCCCACCCGCGGCAAACGCATTTTCATCATGCACCCGGCCGTGCATGTGCTGTTTGCGGAACAGAGTGTCCACCTCCGTAGGTGCGATGCGCGGCATCAACACGGATGAGGGCTCGCTGCCTAGGTCAGAAGGGCGCGACGACGCCGGGGTCGAGCCGACCGTTGCACTGGCGATCGACTGCAGCAGCGGATTGTAGAGTGTTTCCCGGAGACCGAGCGGATTGAACAGACGCTCATTAAGCGACCCGTCGATGCCCTGGCCGCTCAACCGCTCGACAATGAAGCCGACCAGCATGAGCCCGAGATCGCTGTAGACCATCCGCGTGCCGGGTTCGTAGGTCAACGCCACCGGCGCGATGCCCGCAAGGAATTCGCTCTTGCCGCGCGCCGTTCGCCACAACGGCAGACCCGAGGGCAACCCAGCGGTGTGGGTCATGAGCTGACGCACGGTCACCGCTTCTTTCGCGGGCGTGCCGGTCCATTCCGGCAAATAGCGTCTGACCGGCACGTCGAGATCCAGCAGGCTGTCCTGCACCAGCAGCAGGGCAGCGCTGGTCGTGCCGATGACCTTAGTCAATGATGCGAGATCATACAGCGATGAGTCGGTGACTTCGGCGAAGCCCGGACGGTAATCGAGTCTGCCGAATCCCTTCAATCGGACCAGACGTCCAAGGCGCCCAATCGCGAGTGCCACGCCGGGTGACGCCCGATCGGCAATAGCGGCTTCGATGATGCTGTCCACCTTCTCGAGGCGATCCTCACTCATGCCGACCGTCGCTGCGGGTACGGGCGTAAGCCGGTAGTTAGCCGGCGCAAGCGTCAGGCTGCGCTCGGGCGCGCCTGTCAACGCGCTGCGCGGAAGACTGATCGGCAGTTTCCCGGTAATCGCATTCAGCCCCGCGATGGCGCGGGCAGCAGCTACTTGAGCGTGATCGTTGCGCGGCTGCCAGGCGAGCAGATACGTGTTCGCGGTGGCCAGGTATGAGGGGCCATAGGGATCGCCAAACGCGACCGTGATGGTAGGCTTGTTCAAAACCGCCAGCCGCTCCGCGAGTACACCCGCTCGTGGCGGCACGCGGATGTGACCCTGTCCTGAAATCGGCATCAGGAAGGTCGCGAACACTACGGCATCGGAGCGCTGCGACTGCACGAACACGGAATCGTAGAGGGATTGATCGATCGATTCATCGAGGCGCGTGAAGTCGACCGTATTGAAGCTTCGGCGCAGCTGTGCGGCGAGCGTCCGGCCAGCGCTGATGTCGTTCACCGCCGAGAACGCAACCAGCGTGACCCGTCTCACCGTGCGCGGATCAAGCGGCAGCACGCGGGCCGAATCGCGGGCCAGGGTGATCGATCGTACGGCCATCTCGGCGGCAATGCGTTCGTGCTCGGGCGCGGCCACAATGTGGTTCACCGAATCGGCGGCAACGATGCGCGATTGATGCAGACCGAGCCAGGCTTTGGCGCCGAGAATCCGCCGCACCGATCGATCGATCTGCTCGGTGGTCAATCGGCCGGATTGCACCGCTGCCACGATGCCACTGTGTGCCTGCGCGATGTCCGGTGGCGAGAGTACGACATCGGTGCCGGCTTCGACCGCGCGCACGGCCAATTCCGCAGGCGAATAGCCCGGTAGCCGGCGCAGCGCGCCCATGGTGAGCGCATCCGTGATGATCAATCCATCGAAGCGCAACTCACCGCGGATGAGCGTACCCGTGTGTGGTGCAACGCTGGCGGGAAGCTCGCGATTGCCGCCCAGGGCGGGCACGGCGAGGTGTCCGGTCATGATCGAGCTGGCACCTGCGGCAATCGCGGCCTTGAATGGCACCAGCTCCAGAGAATCGAGCCGCGCGCGCGTGACCTGCAGCACGGGCAGCTCGACGTGCGAGTCTACTTCGGTGTCACCGTGCCCGGGGAAATGTTTGGCCGACGTCAGCACGCGGCTTTGCGTTGCGCCCTTCACGAATGCGGCAACGAAGCGGCCGACTTCCGTGGGTACCGAACCGTAGCTGCGTACGTTGACGATGGGGTTGTCGGCCGCGGTGTTCACGTCGGCGACCGGGGCCAGCACCCAGTGCACGCCGACCGCACGCGCCTCCCGGCCGGTGATGCGACCCGCGGCTTCCGCAAATGCCGGATCGCCCGTGGCACCGACACCCATGTTGAACGGGAACGCAGTACCACCGCCGCCCTGCGATCCATACGGCAGCCAGGTGGGCCGCCAGAGCCGCATGCCCGAACCCCACTCGAGGTCGGCCGCAAACCAGAGCGGCAGTTTCGAGCGCTTCTGCAGATCGTTGAGTTTGAGCGCAAAGTCGGCCGGCGTGCCGATGCCGACTGCAAAGCCGCCGATTCCCTGCCCATTGATCTGTGCGATGGCCGTGCGCATCTGCGCCGCGTCCATGTTGTCGAAGTCGCCTTCAATGCGACCCATCAACATCTGGCCGACTTTCTCCTCCAACGTCAGCCTCGCCATCAACCCCTCGACCCACCCCGCGCTGTCCGCCGGTAAAACTAATTCTACATTTGAAATTGAAGTTGAATTTGCTGGTCGTGCGGGGCCGCACGAGCTCATGGCAACGGTTATCAATGCAATGAGAACGACGGAGGCCTTCACTGCCGATCGCCTCCAACATTCCCTTTGATCTGCACACCATCGCCGATCTTGTGCAGCGGCGGAATCGCTATCGGCAGTCGGCCCGTGATGGGGAACAGCCCAACCAACGCGCGCGCCGCGGCGCGCTGAGCGACATCCCATTGGCCCCACGCGATCACGTAGGTGCCGACTTCAGGGAACTGACTCAACGCATACGGATTGCCGAAGGAAGTGACCACTAGCCGATGCGAGCCAGCCAGGCGTTTGACGAAGTCGGCTACGTGCGGCGCGACTGCGACGTCGCCTTTGTTGGCGGAAACGCGGATGAACGGTGAGAACAACACCGTGGTGTTCCGATCCAGCGACGCGTACAGGCTGTCGAGTCGAGTGGCTGAAACGCGGCTATCGAGCAGTAGCGAGCGCGTGCCGGGAAGGCTCGCCGAAAGGGCGCGCTGAAACACTCGCCCGGTGAACGGGTCGTAATCATCAGTATAGATGATGTTGACCACACGGTCATTTTTCAGCGGCAGCAAACCGTCGCGATCGCGGACTGCTGTGATCGATGCTTCGGCGGCCGCGTCTGCAGCAGCGAGGTGTGCGGGAATCCCGATCGTGCCCGGAATCGCGTTGAAGTCGACCATACGCTCGAGGTGCAGTCCGAGCCTCGCTTTCGATTCGAGCACCTTGCGTACCGATGCATCCAGCCGATCCAGCGTGACCTCGCCGGACTCAACGGCTTTGACGATCGCATCGATGATCGCGGGAACATCCTGAGGCATTGGCTGCAGCAGCACATCCGCGCCTGCCTGGAGTGCCAGTATGGATGCGCGCGTGTTGCCGTAATGCTTGACGATCGCGCCCATGTCCATTGCATCAGTGAACACGATGCCGCCGAACTTCAGTTCATCCCGCAGCAGTCCGGTGAGAATGCGAGGGTTCAGCGTGGCGGGCAGGCTGTCGCCGGTCAGTGCCGGAAATGCAATGTGCGCAGTCATGATCGCGGCGACGCCCGCATCAATGGCCTGTTTGTAGGGAGGCAGCTCCATGCGGTCGGCACGCGCTTTGTCGACCGTGATGATCGGAAGGTCGATGTGCGAGTCAGTGCCGGTATCGCCGTGGCCGGGGAAATGCTTAGCCGTGGCCAGCATCCCGTTCTCCTGCATCCCTTTTATGTGTGCAGCCGCCAGTCGGCTCACCAGCCCAGGATCCTCGCCGTAGCTGCGCGTGTTGATGATCGGGTTGGCCGGATTGTTGTTCACATCAACGACCGGTGCGAAGTTCACGTGCACACCGGCCGCACGACCTTCGAGCGCCGTGATGCGCCCCAGTGCGAATGCGTGCTTCTCGTCACCCGCCGCACCAAGTGCCATTATGGGCGGGAAGCGAGTCGCGCCGCCGTTATCGAGGCCATAGGGCAGGATATAGCCGCTTTGGAGGATCTGGCCGGGTCCGTGCTCCATATCGGCACTGACCAGCAGCGGAATCGGCGCGAGACTCTGCAGGATGTTGAGCTTGGCGGCCTGCTCGTAAATCGGGCCGATCGTGATGATGACACCACCTACGCCCAGCGTCTTGACCCATTCGTGAAGGCGATGATACTGGGGTGTGTTGAGCGCGAGGTAGTCGCCGGAAATGCGAGGCATGACCAGTTGTCCGGCCTTCTCACGCAGACTGAGTGAGCCCAGGGTCTGCTCGACCCAGGCGGCCGGCTCGCGAATCGATGATGGCGGTGGTGGTGTTGGCAATGCGATCTGTGGGCGGATCGCGGATCGCGGATCGCGGATCGCGGATGCGTTTGCACAGGCACTTGCGACCACCAGTACGACGGCAAGGTATCGAGTGCGATGCATTGTTCGAACGCCCCAGAAGCGGATATGAGACGCGGCCGAACCGCATGTGCGGCCGGCCGCGCGAAACAGCGGGCTACCTGCTTGGCGAAAGGTACCAAACCGATGTATAAGCCGCAATACGGACGACTACTGCTATTTGCTTGCGCCGCCGCGATTTGCGCCGGCTGCCAAAGCGCGCCGGCAGCACAGCCACAGGCTGCTGTCTTACCGGGAATCGAGGTCTGGCTCACCACCGACATCGGCGACCTGGCCGGCAAGCGCATTGGTCTCATGACCAATCACACCGGTCTCACCCGCGCAGGTGAAAGCACGATCGATGTGCTGCGTCGCGACAGTCGCATAAAACTCACGACGCTTTTTGCCGTCGAGCACGGGTTGCGTGGGACCGCGGACGCCGGGGCGCGCGTGGTCAGTGGTGTCGACGAGAAGTCCGGCCTGCCCGTGCATTCGCTCTACAATGCCGAGGGCAATTACCGGCCGACCATTCAGATGATGCGTGAGATCGACGTCGTTATGTTCGACATCCAGGACATTGGCACGCGCTACTACACGTACGTCTGGAACATGATCATGGCGATGGAAGTCGCGGCCGAGCTGCGACGGCCGTTCGTGATTCTCGATCGTCCCAATCCTATCGGTGGCGAGCTGGTGCAGGGGCGCCTGCGCGACCGGCGCGATCACGTGGGACTCTACCCGGTGACCATACGGCACGGGCTCACTCCTGGGGAACTGGCCCGCTGGGTCAATGGCGAGTTCAGGGTAGGCGCCGACTTGCGTGTCATCCCTGTGCAGGGCTGGCAGCGGTCGATGTGGTGGGAGGCAACCGGGATTCCCTGGGTACCCCCATCGCCCAACATGCCATCCGTGGAAAGCGCGACGCACTATCCGGGGACCTGCCTTTTCGAGGGCACCAACTTGTCGGTGGGGCGCGGGACACCCATGGCCTTTCAGCAGATCGGCGCGGCCTGGCTGGATGCGGAGGAACTTGCTCGCAGGCTGACGGCTAAAAACCTGCCCGGCGTACGGATCGAGGCGGTGACGTTTACGCCACAAAACGCCGGTGACGGCAAGTTCAACGGACGGCAGGTGAACGGATTGAGATTCCATGCGACCGATCGCAAGCAATACGATCCGACCGTCACCGCGATCCACACGCTGGTCGAGCTCCGGCGTTTGCACGGCGATTCACTTCGGTTCTCGGTGGCGCACTTCGATCGGCTGGCCGGAAGCACAAACGTGCGTGAGCAGATCACGGCCGGCACATCGGCCGAACGCATTACCGCCGACTGGGGCGCCCAGGTAGCGGATTTCAGGCGTAGTCGTGAGAAGTACCTTCTCTATCGGTGATCGTATGAGAAAACTGAGCGTTGCAGCGATGATCGTGGTGGTAACGGCGGGCTTCAGCTACGGTTGCAGCATGTTCCGCAACCGAACGCCCATGCGTTCAGTACCGGGTCTCGAAAGAGCCCTTGTAACCCGCATCGCGCGCGACAGCGGCACGGTGGTTGGCGTTTCCATGATCGACCTGGAGTCAGGCCTGCGCCTCGGCATCAATGACACGATCACAATGCACGCGGCCAGCACCATGAAGGTGCCGATCATGATCGAGGTCTTTCGTCAGACCGAGCAGGCCAGGCGCAGCCTGGATGAGCTGGTCCAGGTAAAGAACCAGTTCACGAGCATTGCCGATGGCAGTACGTACGCTTTGTCGCCGAGCGATGACAGTGACACCACACTCTATCGCATGGTCGGCGGGCAGGTGCCGCTGCGCGAGCTGGTCCGTCTCATGATCGTCCGCTCATCCAACCTGGCCGCCAACATCCTGATCGAACAGGTCACACCTCAGGCGATAGCCAGAACGCTCGCCGCGCTGGATGCCGAAGATATGCGTGTACTGCGCGGCGTCGAGGACTCGCCGGCGTTCCAGAGGGGACTGAACAACACGACGAACGCCAAAGGTTTCGCCCGCGCACTCGAAGGCATCGCGCGCTGCCGCGTCACCAGTCAAAAAGCCTGCGATGAAATGATCGAGATCATGGCCGCGCAGGAATTCAACGACATGATCCCCAAGGGCATCCCGGTCCGAACCAAAATCGCGCACAAGACCGGCTGGGTCACCGGCATCCAGCACGATGGCGCAATCGTGTTTCCGCCGGGACAGAAGCCCTACGTATTGGTGGTGCTCACGCGCGGCGCGCAGGACAGCACGCGGGCAAAGCGGCTGGGTGCCGACCTCTCGGGCTTCGTGTGGGATGCGCTGGCCGGGCGGGTTGTGGCCGGTCCACCCCGCCGGAACTGCCCGATCGGATATCCGCCGGAGCGCTGCCGACGCTAGCTCACTACAGGAAACACCGGGACCGCGGGGCGTGCCACTCAATTCGACCGGCGATTCGGCGTTGGTGCTTCTGTTTCTGGAACGGTTTACTGGCAACCGTTTGCTGGTCGCGCGACTACGAAACAGTCGGCTCTAGTGATGCGGCAACGGTTTGCTAGTGCCGCTTTGCCATCGGATCAATCCAAGGCATACTCTTTTCCCCGATGAAGCAAGGTTCGAATTTATTAACGGTATTGACCAGCCTTGCTGTATTGGGCTGCAGGGGTGGTACTGCCGTACCGGAAAACCCTACGTTCGTTGCCGATGTCGCGCCGATCCTGCAGGAGCACTGCGTGGCCTGCCATCAGCCGAACGGCCACGCGCCGTTCGCGCTCACTACCTACGAGGACGCACGCGGACGCGCGTCTCTCATCGCAACGGCTACGCGCAGCCGGCGCATGCCGCCGTGGTTACCACGACAGGGCAACCACCGTTTCGTCGGTGAACGCATCCTGTCCGATCGCGAACTGACGATCCTGGAGCGCTGGGCCGCGCAGGAAGCGCCTAAGGGAGTTGGTGAAGCCAGCATCACGCTGCCAACTGCCGCACATGAGTGGCCGCTCGGCAAGCCGGACCTCATCGTCGAAATGACGGAGAGCTACACGCTGGCTGACACGGGCCGGGATGTTTTCCGCAATTTCGCACTGCCCATTCCGGTCGAGAGTTTGCGCTATGTCCGGGCGGTCGATTTGCAGCCAGGCGATCATCGCGTCGTGCACCACGTTGTCATGTCGGTCGATTCGACCGACATCTCGCGCCAGGAAGATGCGCGAGATGACGAGCCAGGGTATGACGGCATGTTTTCCCGGTCCGCGGCTCGCCCACCCTCGGGTTTTTACCTGGGCTGGACGCCGGGACGCGCACCCAAGGCACAGCCGGAGGGCATGGCCTGGCCGCTGGTGCCGGGCACTGATCTGGTGCTGCAGATGCACATGCGGCCAGACAGTGAGCCGACGCAGCTGCGCCCGAGGGTCGGCATCTATTTCGCCAGCACGCCGCCCAAAGAGACGCCCGTATTGATTCGATTGGGCGGACAGACCATCGACATCCCGCCAGGCAAAGCGGATTACACGGTGACCGACAGCGTCCGATTGCCGGTTGGCGTGGAATTACTCGGCCTCTATCCGCACGCGCATTATCTGGCTCGCGTGATGCAGATCACTGCGATCGAACCGGGTGGCACCGAGCACAACGTGCTCCGCATCAACGATTGGGATTTCAACTGGCAGGACGCCTACGATTATCAGCACCCGCTTCCGCTTCCGGCCGGCACCGTTCTGCATTTGCGGTACACGTACGACAACAGCGCGAGCAATCCGCGCAATCCGCAGCAGCCGCCACAACGCGTGGTTTACGGACCGAATACGACCGATGAAATGGCTGAAGTGTGGATCCAGGCGCTGCCGCGCAAGCCATCCGACCTGGCAGCCCTGCGGCAAGAGCTGACTCGCAAGTCGCTGCACGATCGCCTGCAAGGCGCGCAGCATCTGGTGACCGTGAACCCGAATGACGCAAACGCCCACGCCTATTTAGGTGCCTATTACAACTCGGCGGGCAATGCAACGCGCGCGATCGAACATTACCACGAGGCCATCCGTGCCCAGCCAGATTTCGCTTCCGCACACTACAATCTCGGCATCGTCTTCGAAGCGCGCGACGCGCGCGACAGCGCCGCTCATCACTATCGTCAGGCGATTCGATATCGACCGAATCATCCCGGCCAGCACAATAACCTCGGCAACGTGCTGCTGGCCCGGGGACAACGCGCGGAAGCGATGAGCCATTTTCGCCGGGCCATCGAATTGGATCCGAAAAACGTGGAAGCGCACAATAATCTCGGCCGAGCGTTATGGGCTGCCGGCAGCAGAGACGAAGCGATCGCTGCGTATCGAAATGCCGTCGCGTTACAGCCTACGGCCGCACCGGCTCGCTTCAATCTCGCGCTGTCCCTGGCCGCACTCGGACGCACGACGGAGGCACTGAATCAGTTTGCGCAGGCATCCAACGCAGATCCGCGCGCGCTGGAAGCATCACTCGCAATGGCCTGGCTGTTGGCAACACATCAGGACGCTCGAGTCCGGCGCCCTGAGCAAGCCGTATCGCTCGCGGCGCACGCGGCGCGTCTGGCCGGTGCTCCGCATCCGCGCATTCTGGACGTTCAGGCGGCGGCCGAAGCGGCTGCGGGCCGTTTCAATCGAGCGGCGCGCATGGCGGAAGACGCGGTGAGCCTGGCGAACAATGCCGGGCAACCACAGCTCGGTGTCGAGATCGGGCGGCGCCTGATTTTGTACCTGCAACAAAAACCCTACGTGGCACCGCGCCAGTAAAAAAACGGGCAGAGCGCATGACCGCCCTGCCCGTTTGATCACAGCTGACTCCTGGCTAGCAACGAGGCACACTGACTCCAGTTGGGCAAGCGTCCCAGTTGCGGGCCGGCGCACTCCCGGCAACGCCACCACCGCCACCGAACGTGTAGATCGGCAGTTCCAGCAACTCGAGGTCCACCGTCGGCATCGGGTAATGGATCATGGTGTTTTCAACCAGAGTCCCCCACCCCCGCGCGTCGTAGTACGGTGTGCGGCCATTCAGGCCGAGCGTCTCGATCCGCTTCTCGTAGCGGAGCGCATCCCACAGGTTACCGCAGGTTCCGTTGGTTCGCCGTGGCGTGCAGTTGGGCGTCGTGCCGGGCGCACCGTTGAGGTCAACCGGCGGCAAACCGCCGATGGCAACCCGCGTCTTGTTGATCAACGGAACGGCTTCGGCCGCGCGGTTCAGTCGGATCAGCGCTTCGGCCTTGAGCAGGTCCATCTCGGCAACCGTGATGATCGGGATCGGGCCTGACTCGAACGACGTACCACGACCCCACCGATGATAGAAGTAGTTCGAGCGCAGGTAGAGACCGCGTCCGGCATTGAAAAAGGACACAGTCTGATGGAAACCCGTATACAGGCCGCAGGTAGTGACCGGACCGGACGCCGGCGTGGGTGCGTTCGAACAGGTTTCCGGCACGGGACCCGTCCACGAGTTGGTCGCTCGATTCCAGGTCGCGACGCCATCGATGCGCCGGTCGGTCACCGTCGCCCTGAACTGAACGCGATTGGCAACCGGCGTGTTCAACCAGTTGATCCAGTTCTGGCTTTGGTCGGCCGGGCCGATCACCATGTTGTCGACCCGCATGAAATCGCTCGGCGTCGTGGTACGCTGCCGCGAAGTGCGGTTCTTGTTCGTGGTGGTCATGACGTCCGGTGTGGCCACCGGTTCGAAATCACTGGTAATGCCGGCATCGATCCGGGTGATGACCTCCTGCCAGTTCACAGCCGCGCGTTCGGCGGCGGTGCGCGGGACGTAGGCCATAAAGCGGGCGATGTACGTATTGATCAGTCGCGCAAACGCCTGGTTATTCATTGCAACACCAGGTATCCACTCACCTACTGTGCTCGGGAACGTGAACGTGCTGGCTTGTGCCATCGCATGCGACTGCTTGAGCTGAGCGATCGCCGTGTCCATGACTTCGCTGTACGGCTTGATCAGCCCGCGAACTTGATCGAAGCTGAGGGCCCCGAAATCATTCAGCTCGCTCGAGACATAGCCCTGATCGAACATCAGGGCGACCTGCCCGTGAGCCAGTCCCTGCATGAACTTGCCGAACGCCCGCAGCCGGGGCGTTACATCGGCGCCGCCATCCCGAACCACCAGGCTGCGCTCGTCAATGGCGCGAAACGCGGTGTTGATTCCGGCAATGATGCGGAAGTAGGTCTGGTACACGCCGGAATGGCCGCTGTTGGTACTGCGCGGATTGAACGTGTAGCGCGGCTCCTGGGACAGCTCGAGCGAGCCGAAATCGAAGAAGGCGGCCGAGAATTCGTCGGCCATGGTCGCCATCGGGATGGCGTTACTGCCTTCGGTCGTATTGAAGAAGTCGCGGAACGTGCTCGACACCAGCGCCTGCACGTCGCTGGAGCTCTGCAGCACGGTCTCCGTGTCCGGGTTGTTCGGGTTGGTTACGTCCATGTCCTGACAAGAGGTCGCACCAAGGATCAGCGCACTGGTCAGAACGAGTCGGGTTGCCGTTTTCATTTTCGTTCTCCGGTGCCTAGAAGATGATCTCAATGCTGGCCGTAATCGTGCGATAGCTCGGGAAGTCGAAATCATCGGCTCGCGTATGTGCCTGTCCCGAGCCGTTCACTTCCGGATCGTAGCCGCTATAGCCGGTCCAGTAGTGCAGGTTGCGTCCGATCAGCGAGAGCGACGCACGCTCCAGCCCGACGCGGGCCAGTGGCGCGAAGCGCGCGCGGTCGAGCGTGTACCGCAACGACACCTCACGCAGCTTCACGAACGACGCATCCTCGACGAACCAGCTGATGTCCACGTCCGCGTTGTACAGCCCGGGCGTGTAGTACGTGATCGGCTTCTTCCGTTCGTCCGGTTTGCCGGCCTGGTCTTCATCATGGTGGCGCTGATGCTGGTACATGCGCTGCTTGGTCGCGTTGTAGATGTCACCGCCGACCTGAGCATCGACTAGCGCGTAGAGATTGATGCCTTTCCAGGTCACGCTGTTGGCCACCCCGACTTTGAAGTCGGGATTGCTGTCGCCGATCTTGACTCGCCGCGTGGCGCCGGTGGAGTCGACCAGTTTGATCGGCATGCCCCAGTTGAAGGTCTGGCCGGCAATGCTGGTCGTGGTGCCCCAGCAGGTTCCGGCCGCGTTGGTCGGCGTGCATTTGTTCGAGAGGCCATCGCGCCAGGTATTGCCGGCGCCCACCCAGACCAGCAGACCATCATCATTGACCTGGAACTGGTCGCGTGCGGCCAGCACGGCAGCGGGCAGCTCGTCCGCCCGATCGAGGAACTTGTCGCCGTAGAGCATGCCGAGCGTTTCGCCGGCGCAGCGAAAGCCGCGATTGTCGGTGTGACAGGGCCGGTCGTACTCGGCGATCTTATTGCGTGACCGGTCAGCGACCAGGTTCATTGACCAGCGCAGGTTCGGCCGCTCGACCAGGCGCGCCTCCAGCGTTGCCTCGTAGGTATAGCCTTCGACCGTGCCCGCGTTTTCCCACTTCGTGCCGAAGCCGAAAATTCGGGGCAGCGGTACCGAGACCAGCTGATCAATGGTCCTTTGTTTGGCATACGTGAGTTGCAGCGACACGCGGGAGAGCGCGACCAGATCAATGCCGAATTCCTGCTCGGTCGAGTGCTCCGGCTTGAGCGCCGGATTTCCGAGTGTAACCAATTGCAGTCCGCCGCCGGTTTGCACGCTGAAGACCTCGTACCGGTCCGCAAAGTTGGGCCGGCCGCCGGCGGTTCCACGCGAGTAGCGCAGCTTGAATTCATTGATCGCGGGTACGGGCCACCACGGCTCTTCTGTTACACGGTAAGCGCCGCTCATGCGGTAGTACGTGTGCCAGCGTTCGTCGGCGCCGAACAGCGAGCTGCCGTCACGGCGCACCAGCCCACTGACTATGTACTTGTCGGCCCAGTCCATGTCGGAGGTCAGGAAGTAGCCGGTCGAACGCACCTTACTACTGTTCGACTCTACCTGCGCCACCGTGATCGCGTTGAGATCGGGCAACCCGCCCACCGAAAAAACCTCGCCGTTCGCCTCGATCTCCTCCGCGTCCTGACGCTCGATCAAAGCCCGCGCGGTCGTGCGCGTGCGAAGGGACCCGAAATCGCGGCTCAGACTCGCGCCCACCGATGCGTTGATTCCGCTGGTCTGCGCCGAGAGGCGGCCCAGGCTGCCCGGCTCATCGCCGTCCGGGAAGTCCGGCGTTTTTACTCCCTTCGGCACCCAATCGAGGTTGTTCCGGTCGGAGCGGTCGTAGCTCCCGTTCACATCGAAGCCGATCCAGGATACCGGATTGTAGCGAATGTCGAGGCTGGCCAGCGTGCGCTGCCGCTTGTCCTCATGTGTTTGGGTGGCCAGTCCGTACAGCGGATTCGGTCGAATGCCATCATCGTCGGGCTGGAAGGCGTACTTCGTTCCATCTTCGTCCGGCTGCAGCAGGTTCACGTCCGGCGCGATGTTGATGAAGTCGAACAACGCGCCGCCAAAGGGATCGTCCTGCGTTGACCGGAGATGGAACAGGCTGGACGAGAAGCTGACCGCGTTCGCCAGCCGGTGGTCCAGGTTTACCCGGAAATCCGCGCGGCGATAACCGTCCAGCTCCAGGGTCACGCCTTCCGTGCGATGATAGCTACCACTCGCCAGCCAACTGGTGTTGCCACCGTTGTAACCAAACGACGCGTGCTGCGTGAGGTTCGCGCCTGGGTCGAAGAGCGATTTGACGTGGTCAAAGATCGGTGTCGGATACGTGCCGTCCTGGAACGGCACCGGCTTGAACGCGGCGTCCTGTCGGCGCTCAACAACCTGGTTGCTGCTGTTCAGGAACTGCCCCTGCGCATTCAGGCGGTACGGGTGCTGGCGCGCCCACTCGATCGGATGCGGGATGTCACTGGAGCCGTACTCCGTCCGCATGGAAAACCGCGTGCGATTCTCCGGAATGCTCGAGCCGCGCGTCGTGCGGATCTGCAATACGCCCGCACCCGCGCGCGAACCGTACAGTGATGCGGCAGCAGCGCCCTTGATCACTTCGATGCTCTCGATATCGAGTGATGAAATATCCACGATGCTGGACGTGAGAATGGTGCCATCCACCACGATCAACGGCGAGGTGTTGCGGTTAATGCTGACCGGCGTGCGTAGCATGATCGCGGCGGCTTCGCCCGGCTGCGTGCTCTGCACGATGGTGACACCCGCAACTTTGCCTTGAATCGCCGATTCCGCGGTTCGTGGTGGAACCGGCATGTCTTCCTTGCTGACCTTCGCTACGGTAAACGGCAATCGCGCGGTGCTGGTGGCTTCGGTCACACCCGTAACCACGATCTCGGACATGCCGAGCACCTGTGTGCGCATCACGAAATCGGCAACCGTCGCCGCACCCGCAGTCACGGTTAATGAACGCCGTTCCGCGGCGAAGCCGATCAGCGTCACGGTGACGCTGTGCGTGCCGGCCGGAACATTGGCCACCGAATATCGCCCGTCCGCGTTGCTCACCGTACCGACGCGCAACGCTTCGATCGATATCTGCGCGCCCGCCAGGGCCGCGTTGCCTTCCGCATCGCGGACCGTACCGCGAATACTGCCCGGGGTCTGACCCGTCACCGATTCGGCGCTGAGCCAGCCAAAAACGGTGAGTACCGTCGTCAGGAAAACTCGCCTGGAATCACGACAGACAATCATCCGGTCCTCCTGGAAAGTGCCGCCCGCCGGATCGCGGAACGGAGCGCGAACCAGCAGCAGCGAGTGGGACATCTGCAATCGATGTGAGTTGGATGCAGTTCTGGATACATTCGGTTGTACCCTACTCCGCCTCAGGGGCGAACGCAAGCAGCACTATGGAAAAACGTCCGGAGCCGGAGTTCTGTGTCGCCTCCGCCAACGCAGCCGTTTAACTGCCTCGGCCTGATCGTGGTACGGTCGAAATGACGATCGCACCTTCGATGTGACCGCCCGCAGCACCGGGAAGCAATCCAGCCTGAGCCGCATCCAGATAGCGAATCGACGTGATGTTGGTGAGGGGGTAGCCGCGCAACGCCTCGATGCCGCCCAACCGACTATTGTTTTGATAAACCACGATGAGTGTTTCGAGGCGTAAGCTTCGATCCATGCGTGACTGCAGCCAGCGCGGCCGAATCCGGCCGATCAGCTCATACAGGTCGTGCACGCCGTCCTGCGTACCGCGGAGGATGTCGTTCTGAGTGATCAAAGTGGGGTTTGATCCGCCCGGCCCACCGCGCCCGGCTGAGCTACAAGCGGTGCCGAAGGCGGTCACGGCGCTCAAGGCCAGGGCAGCTGCCAGGCGTATGCGCATGGGAAACCTCGGGTGGAGTGCAGGCTCAGGATGTTTGGTTTGCCTGGCGACTGTCAACCCGGGCGATGTTACCTTTACCATCCAGCGACCAACGTCACAAATTCGAATTGAACCCCCAGCCGCGAGAATCTCATGTTGCGAAGCCGCGCGCTCATTTCCCTGCTCGCCTGGATCCCGGTAGCCGTTTCCGCACAGCAGCCCAGCCCGACGGCCGGGTTCGACCAGGTCTTCCAGCAATGGAATTCGACGACAACCCCCGGTTGTGCCGTGGGCGTGGGCCGACCCGGCCAACCGGTCCTGACGCGTGCGTACGGCATGGCCAACCTGGAATTCGATATTCCCAACACGCCGGAAACGATCTTCGAGGCCGGCTCGGTGTCGAAGCAGTTCACGGCCGCCGCGATTGTGCTGCTCTCTCTGGATGGCAAGCTCTCGCTCGATGACGATGTCCGGAAATACATCCCGGAATTGCCCGACTACAAGACGCCGGTCAGGATCCGCCACATGTTGACGCACACGAGCGGGCTGCGCGACTGGGGCAGTGTGGCCGGCATCACAGGCTGGCCGCGCGGACGTCGCGCGCACACGCACGCGCACGTGGTCGACATTCTGAGCCGTCAGCGCGCGCTCAACTTTCCGCCCGGTGCCGAATACTCGTACAGCAACTCGGGCTACAACCTGCTGGCCGTGGTCGTGGACCGGGTGAGCGGGCTGTCCTTTGCCGAGTTCTCGAAGAAGCGGCTGTTCGAGCCTCTGGGCATGACGCACACACAGTGGCGTAATGACTTCACGCGCATCGTCAAGAACCGCTCGGTCGGATACAGCTCCGGCCGGCAGGGCGGCGCCTGGTCGAATGACATGCCGTTCGAGAACGTGCACGGCAACGGCGGTTTGCTCACCACCGTTGGTGACCTGTTGATCTGGAATGAGAACCTGAACACCGGCAAGCTGGGTGGACGCGCGTTTCTGGATGCGATGCACAAGCGAGGCGTGTTGACCAGCGGCCGCGAGATTTTCTACGCGTCGGGTTTGCAGCACGGCGAGCACAACGGCAAGCCGACCGTGACCCATACCGGCTCGACCGCCGGCTACCGCGCGTTTCTCGGCCGCCAGGAGAACAATCTTTCGATTGCAGTCCTGTGCAATGCTGGAAATGCCAACCCCGGAACGATCGGCAATCAGATCGCAGCGATTTTCCTGGGACCGCAATCGCGGCCGGTGGCCCAGACCAAGGCCGCGGGCGTCGCCGCCACTGCGCTCGAATCGAAGGCCGGCATGTATCGGGAATGGCGCACCAACGAATTGCTGCGGCTCACGGTGACTGACGGCAAGCTCCAGATCGCCGGTGGCGCACGCCCGACCGAGCTGGTGCCAACCAGCAACTCCGAGTTTGAGGCCGTTAATCGCCGATTCGTATTCGTGGGAGCGGGCGGCAATCGCAGCCGGATCGTCGAAACAAATCCGACCGCGGATAGCATCGTGTACTACCCGACGGCCGAATTCGCGCCGAGCGCGGTGCAGCTGGCTGAGTTTGCCGGTGAGTATTACAGCCCCGACCTGGAGACTACACTTACCGTCGTGGTCGAGAATGGCCGGCTGGCGCTGAAACGCAGGCCCGACACGCGCATTGCACTCACGCCGCTGTACACCGATGCATTCAACAGCTCGCTGGGCGTAATCCGTTTCCATCGCGATACCAATGGCCGCATCACGGAGCTGGGCATTAGCCAGGGTCGCGTGTACGATCTGCGCGCGACCCGCCAGTCGCGTTGAGTTCACGAGCCGCGTGCATTTCGGTGATCGCGGCTGCGCTGTTTGCAGCCGGGTGCCGTGCCCGCCGGCAGCCAACCCCGGAAGAGGCGCGTTTGCCGTGCGCGCTGGCGCAGCGAGTGGAGCTGCGCGGCTTCTTTGTGGTCGAATACGGCGACCCGCCGGCCGGGACCGCCGGCGGCACCGTGCGGTACGTCCTGGCCACCGATCAGGGCACGGCCAAGGCGATGCTGGTAGAAGCTCATCAGCTCGAACCGCTCGGTCCTGTGCAATCCATCCAGGGCCGGCGCGTTATAGTCTCGGCAGACACGCTGATCGGCCGCAAAGACACGTTGCAGGTTTGTGCCATCCGTCTGGAGTCCTGATCCGATAATGCAATCGCGTTGGCTGATCCTCGGCGCTGCACTCTGCAGTGTGCTTCTGCCCGACGCCGGTATCCAGGCACAGGAACCGGTCATCGTGAGCGGCCAGCTCGAAATCGTTTGGGGGGATCCGCCCAGTGGTGGTGACGCCCGGATCCAATATTTCCTGCGCGATGATGCCGGCAATTCCCGCCGGGTCGACATCGATGATACGACGTTCCGCGTCATGGGCGGTCTGCCCGGTATTCGTAACCAGCGCTTTACAGCGACTCTCGATCCCCCGACGGCCGCGCCGGCTACCGCCAGCTGGCGGGTACGCACCCTCAGTCGCGACTACATCGTAGCGCCCCCAAGCTTCGACCTTGCCCAAACGTCAGCATTATCCAACACGATGGTTTCGCGGCCGTATGTGACTGTGCTCTGCCGATTCGCCGATGCACCGAACACCACGCCGGCGCCCAAAGAACACTACGAGCAGCTCATGGGTGCGGCCTACCCCGGTGTCAACCATTATTGGACCGAAGTCACGGAAGGCCTGACCGACCTGGCCGGCAGCATCGTGGTTGGCTGGTATACGATGGCATCGCCGCGCGCGAGTTATTTGAACGCGGACAGCTCTGCCAACCTGACCAGGCTGCAGCAGGACTGCATGGGGGCCGCCGATGCTGACGTGCACTTTCCCAGTTATTCCGGCGTCAACCTGCAATTCAACCAGCGCCTCGACTGCTGTTCCTGGGGTGGCTCACGCACCGTCACGATCGATGGCGTAACCCGGCTCTATCCGATGACCTGGGAAGCCGACTGGGCAACCAACAACGCCGGCACCTACGCACATGAGGTCGGGCACTCGCTGGGCTTGCCCCACTCGGGTGGTCCGTACGGACACGTTTACGATTCGCGTTTCGACGTCATGAGCGCGAGCTCATGGTATCCGGTGCCGGGCAGCGTGTTGCGCGTGGGCTCGCACACCAACGGCTACCACAAGACACTGCTGGGCGTGATCAGGACCGAGCAGATCGTGGTTGCCACTGGCGCAGTAACCAATGCGCGGCTGGAACGCTCGGCGCAGCCACGCGCAAACAGCAACAGCCGCCTGCTCCAGATTCCGATTTCGGCTGGCAGCGGTGAATACTACACGGTGGAGGCGCGCACTCGCTCGGGCTATGACACGCCGTTGGCCAATGAGGGGCTGGTGATCCATCTGGTGGCGCCGCGCAGTACCTGGAACGTGGTTTCATCCGTGATCGACGTGGACGGCAACCGTGATCCGAATGACGCAGCCGCCAGCTGGACGGTCGGCGAAGTATTCGATGACGTACGCAATGGAATCAGCATATCGGTCGATTCGATAACGAATCTGACCTACCACGTAACCGTGCGCCGCTCACCCATCGCGACGCTCGGACTCTCGTTGAAATCCACGACGCATTCGGTGCCCGGCGGAAGCGGCGTGGTCGTTAGTGACTCGGCCAGCCTGAGCGTGGATGCGGCGGCGAGCTGGACTGCATGGGCACGTGCACGCCGGATTCGTATGATCAACGCGAGCGGAACCGGTCCGACCACGATACGCTGGCAATCCGAGACGGCCGGCCTCACCGCCGGCACTTACGTCGACACCGTTATCGTGACCGCGCCGGGAATGATCGGTTCCCCGGCCCGCATCATCGATACGTTGCAGGTTACGGCGCCCGCGGAATTGCGGGTGGGGGCGAGTTCCACCTTCCGCGTCGATTCGCTGCTCCCGAATCGCAACGGTGTAACCGATTCCGTACGGATTCGCTTCACCGGACCGGGTGCGGCAACCCTCGCGTGGACGGTTTCGCGCAAACTGAACGGCACGTCCATAACGAGCGCAACCGCCGGCATCGGCGATCACACGGTGCGCTGGTTCCATTCATCCATTGGGCGCGCGGCCGGTGTGTACGTGGATACGATTACGGTCAACGCGCTGGGTGCAGCGGGCAGCCCGCTGCTCATTGTCGATACACTGCGGGTATTTGATCCGCCGGTCCTGACTGCGGAACGTCCGGGCCGCTCGTACAACGTCACGCCGGAAGGAGGCGCCGCGCCGGATGATTCCATTCGTGTGCGCCTCAGCGATCGCTGGGCCAATGCGGGCGGCTGGGCCGTGACCTTCCCGCGCGCCCCGCGGTTTGTACGATTGCGGTCGGCGGGAAGTCCGCGCGTCGGCAATGGCGGCTTCGCGATCACCCGGAGCCCTGGCAGCCTGGCTCCTGGAATCTATGTCGATTCCATACGTGTGACTGCGACCATACCGGGCGGTCCGAATATCATCGTGACCGACACCCTCGAGGTTCAGCCTGCTCCGGCGGAGCTCCAGCTGAGCTGGAACAGCCGCAGCGATTCCGTGCGGCTTGGCTCGGACCGGAGCCGCGACTCGGTGCAGGTACTCGTGTTCGGTCCGGCATCCGGACCGAAGGCATGGAGTTCGACCACGCGTAACGCGCGCATCACGCTCTTTAGTCAGGATGCCTTCACCGCACCCGGCGCCGGGACCGGCACACAGTGGCTGCGATACTCGCGTAACCTGACCGGCCGCATCACTGGTACGTACGTCGACACGATCACGATCACGGTTGCCGGACTCACGCCGCAGCGGCTGATCGACACGCTGCGCGTCACCGGCTCCGGGCAATCCATCGCCTTCACTACGCAGGCGCTCCGCCGCGCAACCATGGGCTACAACTTTGCCGACACCGTGCGGGCCACCAGCGTAGCCGGCGCCGTTCAGCTCACGCTGCTCAGCGCTCTTCCGGCCGGGCTGGTCTTCAATGCGGCGACCGGTGTGCTGTCCGGCATTCCCACGGCACTCGGACTGTTCAACCTCGACTTCCGCGCAGTTAGCGCGTCCGGTACAGCGTTGGCCACGTTCTCTCTGACGATCGGCAAACCCGCGCTGGCGCAGAGTGCCGTGGTTAATCACGTCTTCGGTCGCGGTCTGCTCAATGCCGATCAAGCGCGTTTCGTCGACCTGCTGGGCAACCGCAACGGGCGGGTGGACGTCGGCGACCTGCGTGCCTGGCTGATCGATGCGGGCATCGTGTCCAATACGCGCCCGGCTACGGCCGACTCGCGAAGGAAGGAGCAGCCATGACCCGCCGTGCGAGCAAGGTTTTCCTGGCTGTGGCGTTCCTGTGTGCGTGTGGCGATTCGAGCGGACCGAGCGAGCCGCAGCCCGGCATTTTGACCGTACAATTGACGACGAATGCAACGACGGATCGCGCTGCCCTTATTCAACTCAGCGGGCCGGGTCCCATTAGCAGCGTCCAGTCAGACAATGCCGGCGTCATGGTCTTCTCGACGGAAACCGGCACCGCGGTCAAGACTATCGTGACCGGAACCCTGACCAGCGGAGCACTCCTGCAGTTCAACGTGGAGGATGTGAACAAGGTCAAGGCGTACAACGCCACTATCGTCGAGCTCGCAAACAATACCAACGCCCTCCAGACCAACCTGTCCGGACGTTCACTGCGTATCACGAAATAGGCTCAGTCTATTTCTTGACCTGCACGATGCCGATGCCGTCTTTCCATTCGATGGTCGTACCGAATGGCTTCGAGCGTGCAATCAGATCGTCGATGATCTTTTTGCCGAGTTCCCGATCCGCGAGCATGGGCCGGCCGCGCACGGCCTGCGGTTTGCCGAATCCAAGCGTAATCGGGTGCAGCTCGATCGCCGTCAGCTCTTCCCCTTTCCAGGTCGGTATGGCGACCACCGATTCCCAGATCTCCCGCTGAGTCGGAAAACCGCGGGTGTCGTTGCTGTAGCGGGCGGCATTGAAGTCGGCGACCTGCGCGGTGTCGCCCAGCTGGTAGGTCGAATAATTCTCCGCCGGCAGGCGCAGCAGGGTCTCGTTCTGGAAAATGAAATCGCCGAGGCTGTAGAAGATCGGTTTGCCCTTGTAGACCTCGATGCCGCGCAGCACGTGTGGTCCATGACCGACGAACACGTCCGCGCCCGCATCGACCATCGCACGCGCAAAAATCGGCAGAAAATCCGCCGGCACGCTGTTGCCGCCGCGGCCGCTCTCGTGCGCGTGGATCGTGACGATCACGATATCGGCCAGCTTTGCTGCACTGCGCACCACTGCTCCGATTTCGGACATGTCCTCGGCGTTCGGCGTGGTCCGGGTTCGTGCAGTGTCACCGGCGATGACTGCGGTGCCGAAGACATTCATTCGCTCGCCCTGCGCGGGCACGTTCTGTCCGATCTCGCGCAAGGTCGTGCGTAGTCGTTCGAACGCGGCGCGCTCAAGCACACGCACACTCTCGAAGCGCAGCGGGCTCAGGCCGGGCCGGCCGCGTACCGCGCCCCTCGGTTTGCCCGCCACCGAGTGCGGTGTGAAGGTCGAGGCTACGCTGATCAACGCGATCCGCCCGTCGTGGGTCTCCAGGAATCGCGCCTCCCGCGCCTCGTAGAGGTTCTCGCCCGTGCCCGCCGTGACCAGGCCCGCGTCCTCGGCGTATCTGCGCGTCAATCGATGAGCATCCGGGCTGTAATCGCCAGTGTGATTGTTGGCCATGCTGACCAGGTCGATGCCGGCCCACACCAGCTCCTTCACCAGCGCCGGCTCCGCCCGCATGTAGGTGCCGCCGCTCTGATTCATCGGGTACGGCTCATAATCGTGGAACAGCATCTCGAGATTGGCGAACGAAGCATCCGCCCCGCGGATCAGCTCGATCATCCGCAGGAACTCGGGCTCGCGATACGGCGACAGGCGTCGCGTTATTATCGCGTCGCCGAGCAACGCAAGCCGCAACGTGCCATCACCAGCGGGGTGCGTTTCCGCCACGCGTTGCGCCCACACCGGCGTTGGCGCAAGTGCCAACAGCAACGCGATCAAGAAAGATTGCGCCGTGTATCCTCCCTGGCGGTGCGGCATGGAACCCCCTGGCTCGTAGGCATGGTTTACCAGCAACGGTTTACTCGTTGCGCGGCTACGAAACGGTTGCTGGTAAACCGTTCCGCACGCCTATCGCGCCGGTGCGTCCGGATCCTCGCGCACCGTTACCGTACCCTCATGGGTCCGGCCGTTGACGGTCAATCGAACCCGGTAGCTACCCGCCGCGACTTCGGGTGCACCACCACCGCCACGTCCGCCCCCGCCCCCTCGCCCCGCTCGGCCAGACGCGGGATCGGTGGTTTGCGGCGTGGCAGCCGGGGTGAAGCGCAGATTCCAGAAGTAGCGATTGATGCCCTGCGTTGCCGGCACGGTAGCGGTGAACTTCTGCGCGTTGTCCCAGCTCGAGACCTCGATCTGCACGGGTGCGCTGGGCGCGTCCTTGAGATAGAAATGAATCGCGGCCGAGTTCTGCAGCTCGCTCGAGTTGTTGGCGGGAGCCCGCTGCGCGATGGTGAGTGGATTGCGGCCCATGAACACGAAGTGACCGCGCGTGGCGCCCCGGCTGATGCCGCGCCACTTGGTGGCGACCTTGTTCTTGAAGAGATGCACATCCGATGTGAGCACAACGTCAGTCAGCTGCTGCAACGGCGTGATGTCGTCCAGGATCCAGATGCTGCGCCCATGTGTCGCCGCAATCAGATCGCCATCGCGCGGGTGAATGACCAGATCATGCACCGCCACCGTCGGGAAGCCGTTCATCAGCTTGTGGTAGCTGCGACCGCCGTCTACGGTGGCGTACACGGAGAATTCGGTTCCGATGAACAACAGGTTGGGATTGCGCAGGTCTTCGGTCACGACGTAGACCGGTTCGTGATTCGGAATATTGTTGGTGATGTTGGTCCAGGTGCGGCCGTAATCGCCGGTCTTGAAGACGTAGGCCTTGAAGTCGTCACTGCGGTGGCCATCGAAGCTGACGTACGCGACTGCGGGGTCGAACCGTGATGGTGTCACCCGGCTCACCCAGGTGAACGGCGGTACACCCGGCATCGCGGAGCGTACGTTGCTCCAGCTACGGCCACCGTCGCGCGTGACCTGCACGTTGCCATCATCGGTGCCCGCCCAGATGACGCCCGGAACCAGCGGCGATTCCTCGATCGTAACGATGGTCGCGTTGGTTTCGGCGCCGGTGACATCGCGCGTGATGCCGCCGGTCTCCGGATTGGTCCGCACCGGATCGTTGGTGCTCAGGTCCGGACTGATGATGCGCCAGGTGTCGCCGCGATCGGTGCTTTTGTAGAGGTAGTTGCCACCGAGGTACACGGTCTTGCTGTCATGCGGTGACAGCGCGATCGGCGCGCTCCAATTGAAGCGGAACTCGCGATCGCGCGGCAGTGCGGTCAGTGAACCGGAATAGTTGGGGAACTGCTCACGGAAATTGACGATCGTGGTCGGCGTAGGCTTCACGTTCTTTGCCATCTGTCGATAGACCGGATCGGTCCGCCGTATGCCGCCGTTCTCCGACTCGGTGTAAACGGTTCGCCAGTCGTTCGGATCCGCGGTCGTATGGAAGCCATCGGCCGAGTGAAACTTGAACCAGTGATCGGTCAGGATGCCGTTGTAATCCTTGCTGTTGCTGACACCACCCCAGTTGCCGCTGTCCTGCAAGCCGCCATACACCCAGTACGGATCGCGATTGTCGAAGGAAACACCGTAGAACTGCGCGAGGTCGATGTTATCGAACAGGAAGAAACTGTGACCGGCGTCGTAACTCGCCGAGGGACCCTTGTCGTTGCCGACGTACAGCCGATTGCTGTCCTTCGGATCGATCCACAACGCATGGAAATCGCCTTCAATGCCTTCGAACTGCCGGGCGAAGGTACGGCCTCCGTCCTCCGATACCTGCGCATTGTCATCGAGATGAAACACGCGGTTCGGATTGCCCGGATCGATGAAGATGTGACTGTAGTAGAACGGCCGGCCGTTGCGCCGATTCACGAACGTCCAGCTGGCACCGCCATCTTCCGAGCGATACAAACCATGACCGATTTTGGTCAGGTCCGCATACTCCGGATTGGGCTGGCCATTCACCTGCTGCGGCGGGTTGAAGCCGTGCTCGACTGCGGCCATCAGGATTCGCGGATCCTTGCGATAGATGGCCAGTCCGATCTTGCCCGTAGGTCCGGTCGGCAGGCCGGTGGCCAGCCGGGTCCAGGCCTCACCGCCATTGGTCGACTTGAAGATGCCGCCGTTGGTGCCGCCGCTCTCGAAGTTGTAGGGCCGGCGGATTCGTTCCCACATGCCGACGTACAGTACATTGGGATTGCTCGGGTCCATCACCAGGTCGCTCGCGCCGGTCCGGTTGTCATTCGGTAAGCCACCGGCCAGCCTGCGCCAGGTCTTGCCGCCGTCGGTCGTTTTGTAGAGGCCGCGCTCGTTGTTGTAGCCCCAGAGATGTCCCTGCGCCGCGACGTAAACGATGTCCGGGTTGCCCGGATGAATCACGACTTCACTGATATGGTGGGTGTCCTTGAGACCGACGTTGGTGAAGGTCTTACCGCCGTCGATCGATTTGTAGACACCGTCACCCCACGCAACGCTGTTGCGCACGCACGATTCGCCGGTGCCGACATAGATGATGTCCGGGTTCGCCTGGAAGATGTCGACATCGCCCATGTTGCCGGTGCCGTACCGCTCGAAGATCGGCGTCCAGGTGGCGCCGGCGTTGGTCGACTTGAACATGCCACCCGATGCAGATGCCAGAATGACGATACCGGGATTGGATTCCACCGCTTCGATGTCGGTAATGCGACCCGCAATGTTTGCCGGACCAATGTTCCGCCAGAGCAGGTCCTGAAACAGCGCCTGCGCAAGCTGCGGCGACGTAGCCGGCACTGCCCCAGCGGGTGCAGCGCTACGCTGATTGCCTCGGCCCTGAGCGTTTGCCGCATTCGCAAGCGCGATCGCGAGAATCAGAACGCACATTGACCAGCGTGCCATGGCAGTCGTGGCTTGATGCATCGTTCGGCTCCTGCTTCGTAAACCGGTGAGACCCCTGCGGCGTGGTTCTGAAAAATCGCGCGACCCGACCGGATCCGTACCCTGAAGAATCCTGCCTGGACGGCCAATATGCGAATCGTGCAGAGGCAATCGCAATGTGAGGTGATGGGCGCGCGCGATTGCGTTTGGTGTAGAGCACCGCCTAGGTTTTCCCGCCTGACCGGCAACGAGCGACCTCCACCACCGTCAGGAGGGCAGCTGTTCATGTCCAGCCAACCCGACTCAAACGACACCGCTGCTGATGCGATCAGCCGCCGCGACCTCTTTGCGGGTGCTGCCGGTGCGCTGGGCGCAGCCGTCATTGCCGGGGTGACCCACACCGAAACCAGCGCGCAGCAGGCACCAGCCCCGGACACCACGCATCAGCAAGGCGCGTTTGCCAGCGATCTGGGCACGCGTGCGCCATCGGTTGCGGCCCGGCGCCGCGTCAATCCCGCTCGCCAGGTCTCACGTACACCATTGCAGGACCTGGACGGGTCGATCACCCCATCCGATTTGCACTTCGAGCGGCATCATGCGGGCATCCCGGCCATAGACCCGGTGAAATACACGCTGCTCATTCACGGCCTGGTCGCAAAGCCGCTCGTGCTGACGCTGGCGGATTTACGGCGCTATCCGTCGGTCACACGCATAGCGTTCCTCGAGTGCTCGGGCAATTTCGCGCGCAATGCCGCCGAGACCACGCGGCCGCAGGAGTTATGCGGGCTGACCAGCCAGAGCGAATGGACCGGAGTCCCGCTTGCATTGCTGCTGCGCGAGGCCGGTATTCGATCGGAAGCCAAGTGGCTGTTGGCCGAAGGTCAGGATGCAGCGGTCATGGCGCGCAGCATCCCGGTTGAGAAAGCGTTCGATGATGCCTTGATTGCCTACGCACAGAACGGTGAGCCGCTGCGACCCGCACAGGGCTTCCCCGCCCGACTGTTTCTGCCTGGCTGGGAAGGCAATGCCAATGTGAAATGGCTGCGCCGCATCGAAGTCGGCGATCAGGCCTACATGACGCGCGACGAGACGTCGAAGTACACGGAATCGCTGAAAGACGGAACCGCGCGTCAGTTCAGCTTCATAATGGATGCACGATCCGTTATTACTGCGCCGAATTATCCGGATAAGATCCAACCCGGCTGGTTGGAAGTGCGCGGCATTGCCTGGAGCGGCCGCGGCAAAATCGCGCGCGTCGACATGAGTGCCGACGGCGGCAAGTCCTGGAAACCCGCTCAGCTGCAGGGAGCCGTGTTGCCGAAAGCGCACACCCGTTTTGCCTACATGTTTCAGTGGAGTGGGGAGGAGGCAGAGCTGATCAGCCGCGCCACGGATGAAACCGGCTACATCCAGCCGACCCAGCACCAGCTGGTGGAAGCACGCGGCGCCAGCACCGGCTACCATCTCAATCCAATCACCGGCATTCGCATCAAGAGCGATGGCTCGGTCGTCTATCGCCAGGAGACCTGGGCATGAAACGCTTCATCGTGGGTCTCGCCCTGGTTGCAGGATGCTCCAGCACCAGCCAGGACTCCGGGCAGCCTGCGCGCAGCTCGGATCCGGTACCCACTCTGGGAATCGGGCGCGCCGCCACACTGCAGGAGATCGCGGCGCTGGACATCGATGTACGGCCGGATGGCGCCGGCCTGCCCGAAGGCAGCGGCACGGCAGTCACTGGCCGCGCGGTATACGCGGCCCACTGCGTATCGTGTCATGGCCCCGAAGGACAAGGCACACCGACCGGAGAACAATTGGTTGGCGGCAGTGCCAGCGAAGTCTTTGTTGCCAGCGGCACCGAACGCTCGGGTCGAGGCGGCCGGAAAACGGTCGGCAGCTATTGGCCCTACGCGACCACACTCTACGACTACACCAATCGCGCGATGCCCTTCGATAAGCCCGGCTCACTCACGCCGTCGGAAGTCTACGCAGTCACCGCGTTCGTGTTATGGAAGAACGGCATCATCGGCGAAAACGATTCCATGAATCGCGCTACCCTGCCCGCGGTCCGCATGCCGGCCCGGGACAAATTCGTGCCCGACGATCGATTGAGATTCCGGCAGGTCCGGTAGGCGCACCACAAAGACCACGGGGACCACGGGGCGTCGCCGGTCCATTCATTCCTTTGCAACGCGGAAACTGTTTTTTGTTGTTTTGCTTTCCTGCAAGGGGACCTCGCTGCGACTCCCGAGCATTCACACATCGCTCGTAAAACAAAAACACAACAAAAAATGGAGCATCGGCATTCAGGCGGATGAAATGGACGAGAAAACGCGCGGTGGTCCCTGTGCTCTCTGTGGTAGGCTAGTGGGTGAGTCCGTAGAAGATGTAATTCACTCCCATCTTGAACGCGTCATTGCTGGAATCGATCGGGAAGAAGCCCTGCCCTGACCACTCCCAGTATTCCGCCAGGTCGCAGTTGAGGTTGATCAGCGCAAGCATGCGTTTGGCGGGATCATTGTCCTCGAAAACGCCGAGATAGATTGGTGTGACTCTGACCAGCGGATGCGGTGTGTCCAGCTTCTCGAGCTCGAAGAACGTTTGGAACACCGGGTGCGTCACGTTGATCTCGATGAATTCATACTCGGGCATGGCGGCCTTGAACGATGCTGCAAAGGTCGACCACTGGTTTCCGGTGTCCTCGAAGTCGTCGAAAATGACAAACCCGCCTTTCAGCATGAAGCTGCGCAGGTTGCGTGCGCCGTGCTCGGTGATGTTCCAGAACCCGGGCTCGGAGACATACAGGATCGGATTCCGAAAGATTGCAGGGTCCTCGAGATCCAGGACGTTGCTCGATCCGAGCGTAGGTCGCAGCAGTGAGATCTCCGAGAGCACGGTCGGCAGGTTCATATCGGCCGCCGGATAGTCGTGCGCCCAGGACCCGCCACCACCGCGAAAACCACCGTAGCTGTTGAAGCGAATTCGGGTGAAGGTAAACCGGGCGTTGTAACCGGGGTTCTGGTCCTGCGTTGGCAGCGCTGCCCCGATCAGCATGATGCTGGCCGCGGCCAGGAGACCGGCCGTAAACCGCGCGCGAACTGTCATCGCCATCCTGATCCCGAGGACTGGTCCTTAACCTAGTCGTCCGGCCTGCTGAAGAGGAGGTGGAGTAAGGACTTTAGCGAGCCCCCTAGTCCTAGTCCTAGTCCTCAGTCCTGGTCCTTAGTCCTTGACCCTCTCTCCTCCTGGAGGCTTCAGGAGGAGGAAGGCCTAAGGACTAGGTTAGGACTGAGGACTAGGACTAGGGCTCGTGATCTAATTCTCGAGCAACGCGGGCACACTAGTCTCCAGCGCAATCGGATGCACGAGTACCATTCCTTCCTCGGGCAATTTGATCTCGATGGGTTTGTCTCGAATCGCCCGGCGGAACCCTTTGCCTTCCAGGATGCGGTGCACGTACACGCGTCGTACGATCACGATCACGGTACAAAGTACCGGGACGGCAACCAGCAATCCGATCAGGTGCAGCAGATGAGCCATGATCAGCACGCTGAGGATCGAGAGGACCGGCGGAAGGTGAACCTGCCGCTCCATGATCATGGGCGCGACCAGGTTGGCCTCGAGCAGATGCACGACCACGCCGAGCAGCGCAACCAGCACGAACTTCATGAAACCACCAGCACCGAGCACGAAGATGGCCGGCAGCAGTGTCGACACCAGTGTGCCGAAGAAAGGCACGATCGCAACCGCGCCGGTGAACACGCCAAAGGCGAGTGAGTAAGGCACGTCGAGCAGCACCAGACCGATCCACGTAAACAGGCCCAGTGAAATCATTGCGAGCAGCTGACCAATGATCCACGCGCGCAGCGTGCGGCCCAGGTCGCCGAGAATGTCGCGGATCAACTCGCGATGCACGGGCGGCGCCAGCTGGATGAAGCCTTCCTTGTAGGTCGCGGGACGAAGTGCCAGGTATACGCCCATCACCAGCACGCTGATGAAGTGGATCACGAAACCGGCACCGCTCCACACGTACGGCACGAACCCCTGAATCTGCTTGGCGACCTCGTTCATGATGAGGCCGGTATAGCTCTCGCCGACTTCCAGCTTGGGCAGGATCTGTTTCACCATTGGTGAGCGATCGGCCAGCGCCATCAACTGCACTTCGGCTTGCTGCAGTTGATTGGGTAGCGCTGTGATCAGCTCCTGCGTCTGCGTTACCAGCGGCGGGATCATGAGCATGGCGATGCTGGTAACGCCCAGGGTGGTGATCAGAAGCGCGGCCATCAATCCGAGCCAGCGCGGCGCACCCAGCCGGCGCTGGAAGATTTCGGTTATCCAGGCGAGATAGATCGCGAAAATGATCGCGACAAAGAACAGCAGCAGGATCTCGGCTACGCTGTATACAAACAGCAGCAGCAGGGCGATGAACAGGATGCCGAAGAAGGTTGAGTACGCTCTACTGCGGCCGTCAGTCATCCGGTGACCCAAACACTGTGATGCTGGGGTTTGAGCGAGGAGCGACCAGGAGTGACGAGCGAGGAGCGACGAGCGACGAGTAACAGATCGTACGGGCTCGCGCTCGTGAGATCACCGCAATCAAGCGCATCCATGTGCGTGTCTGCAAAAGTCTACTCGAAATACGGGGCCGCCATCCGTAGTTGCTCGTCGCTCGTCGCTCCTCGCTCGTCACTCGAGTAGCGCCT
>JBBDWZ010000091.1:0-6223 GCA_040902615.1 Gemmatimonadota bacterium
GGTCACTTCGGCCAGGGCCGCCGTGCTGTTGTGGTTGAGTTTGAGATGGACGGTGATCGTGCTGACGCCGGCGCGGCTGGTCGACTCCACGTGATCCACACCGCTGATGGCCGAGACCGCCCGTTCGATCGGCGTGGTCAGGAAGCCGCGTACGGTCTCCGCACTGGCGCCGTAATACACCGTCGTGATCACGACCGAAGAGCTCTCGATCTTCGGGTACTGCTGCACCGGCAGCGTGGTCAGCGCCCGCCAACCCACCAGCACGATGACCAGGTTGACGACGATGGCCAGCACCGGGTGTTTGATGAAAATGTCCGTGAACGATCGCATGGTGATGTCCTTTACCGTTTCGCTGTGTCCGCCGCGGTCGTGACCAGAACGGCCTCGCGCAGCTTGAACGAGCCCGAGGCGGCAACCCGCTCACCGGCGTCGATTCCCCTGTGAATCAGCACTTCATCGCCCAGCACAGCGCCGCTCACGACCGGCCGGACATGCGCTCGAGTCTTCCCATCGACTTCTGTGGTAATTACGAAGACATGATCGCCCTGCGGGCCTTTGCGCAGGGCACTGACCGGTATCGCAACCGCTTTGGTGTTTGGGCCCGCCGGCACCAGGACGCGTACGGCTGCGCCAGGCGCTACGGTACCCGCTGCAGCGAGTTCCGCTCGGACCACCGCGTTGCGCGTGGTTGGATCCACCCGCGCATCGATGGCAACGACTCTGGCGGTTCCTGGATTCGCGTCATTGTTGACGAACACCGCAATGCGATTACCGGCACGTAGACCAGCTGCCACATCCTGCGCTACCGTAAAGTCGACGTGAACGGTCGGCTCCACGCCCTGCAGCGTGGTGAGCTGCGTGCCATCATTCAGGTACTGGCCGGGATGTATGTCGGTGAGGCCGACCCGCGCCCGGAACGGTGCCCGGATCGTTTTCTTCGCGATGATCGCTTTCGTGCGCGCCACCTGGGCCAGCGCAATATCCCGGTCGGCGCGCGCGCGGTCGAGATCGGTTTGTGTGGTTGCGCGATCCTGATTCAATCGCTGCGCGCGCTGCAGTACCGTCTCCGCCAAAGCGGCCTGGGCTTCGAGTGCGCGCAGCTCGGCTTCCTCCACCGAAACATCCAGCGCAACCAGCACCGCCCCGGCCTCTACGACTTGCCCGGGAACCAGCTTCACTTCGCGGACCGTGCCCGACAGCTCGTTACGCAGCGTGATCGAACGCATGGCCAGCACGGTGCCGATCGCAGTCGTGGTCTCGCGATGCTCTCGCTCCTGCGCCACCGCAGACGTCACCAGCTCCATCGGCTCCGGCTGATTCGCGGACGCCGCATTCGCTTCCTTGATCGAACCCCGCTTCCAGGCCGCCAGTCCCCCGGCCGCCGCAATCACCGTGAAGACCAGCAGTATCGATCCAATTCGTTGCTTCATCGTTTTCATGAGTTCCTCAAGGAGTGAAGATGCGCCGGCCCAACAACCCTTCGAGCTGCGCAAGTGCGAGTCGAACTGCATAACGCGACTGCACCAGCGTGGCTTGCGCCTCGCTCAGTGCAACCTGCGCTTCCAGCAAATCCAGAATCGTGGTGGCGCCTTCACGGTAGCGTGCGCCCTGCACCCGGTAGTTTTCGCTGGCCGCTACCACGCCCGCATTGGCCAGGTCGATCGACAGGCGTGCTGTCTGGTAACCGTTATAGGCGGCCGCCATCACTTCCGCCGCGGCGCGTTCACGCTGCTCGCGTTCTGCCCGCGCGGTATTGCGATCGGCACGCGCGCGCGCAATCGCAAGCTCGCGCTGTCCGCCATTCCAGATCGGCAGTGAGACATTCAGTACCAGCTGCGAGCGGTTCAGGGCGGAAGGGAAGAACTCGGCGTCGTAGGCGCCCATGGTTGCACCAATGGTGACTTCCGGCAGGTACGCCTCGCGCTGCGTTGCCAGCGCAGCGCCCGCGTGTCGCTCGATTGCACGTGCGGCATTCAGCTCCGGCCCGCGCAGTCGCAGCTCCGCAATCGCTTCGTCCTGGGTGAACGGCAGCGGCTGGGGTGCCGCTGTTTCGATGGGAGCTGCTTCTGCAGGCCCGGACAATCCAATGCCGCTGCCGAGACGCAGTCGTGAGACCGCCAGCGCTGAATCGCGGCGCAGCAGATCGAGTCGCGCACGATTGGCTTCGAGCACCAGCTGCAGCGAGTCGGTCGCGATCGCGGCGCCCGATTGCACCCGTACGCGCGCAATCGCCAGCTGCTCCTGCGCCCGTGCCAGCCGCTCGGTTGCTACTGACCGAAGTTCGTGATCGGCCAGAATGCCGTAGAATGCGCCGTCGATCGCCAGCGCAATGCGATACTCAGTGACCGATTCATTCGCGATCGCGCTCTCGAACGATGCTCGCGCGCGCTTCACTTCGGACAACTTGCCACGGCCCAGCACGGTATAACTCGCCTGCAAGGTGGCGCTGGTCGCGCTCGGACTGATCGCACCCGTACCGAAATTGAAGAACGGATCCGAAAAGCGAGTGTAGCTCGTGCCCGCACTCACGTGCGGTGTGACCAGGTCCGTGAACGCGCTACGCCGTTCCCACGCCGCCGTCTCCACCTGTCCGCGCGCAGCCACGCCCCGTGAATCCATCGATTGCGCGCGCTGCCGCGCCTGTTCCAGCGTCACGACCGGAACACCGTTGCCCGACTGCGCTGCCGCACCTGCCCGCATTGCGAGCAGGGCGACAGCCGTGAGCGCTAACGCTCGCTTCATCGAATCGTCCGCGCCGCGCTCGTACCGAACGGCAGACGGTACGACAGACCCGCGCTCCACGTGACATCGAACTGCGTCTTGTCGAAGGGCGCGAGCGTGCCCGGCAGCTCCGACAGGTTGTAGACCCAACCCTTGCCCTCGAGTACCAGCCCAAGACCGGTCCCCGCAATCGCGTACTCGGCGCCTATGCCGCCGGTACCGGCAAACTTCGTTTGATCGCTATCCGTGGTGCCGACCGGGTGCAGGGTGACCGCGCCCGCGCCCACGAAGAGGTATGGCTTAAGTCCGTTCGCATCGTACTGAAACTGAACCGCGCCATCGTAGAAGAACCGATTGAGATCCTGACTCGTGGCCAGGCCATTCTGCTGCAGCTCGTTCCGCGCAAACGTGAAATCGCCGCGCAGCCCGATGTATTTGTGCAGATCGACGGACAGACCGCCGCCGACGTTGTAGCCCGTCTTGTTGAAGTCAGCGTTGCCCGCCTCATTCAGCTCGGTCACGCCATTGAAACCGCCACCTCGTACGGCCACGCCGAACGTCTTCTCCTGCGCCACGGCCGGTTGAACCATCGCCAACCCAAGCACCAGCGCCCCCAACACTCCCCTGCCGACTGACATGGTGTAACTCCTTGTGTTTAGTAAAGTTGTCGATCTTAAATCACTTGACCCTAAAGTATATTGATTCTAAAGTCATGAAGCATTTGGATAAAAAAACTACCGGATCTTGGCCAGGAGCCGGCCCAACTGGACTCGCTCCGCCGCCGTGAAGGAAGCGGCGAATTGGGCACGAACGACGTCGATTTGTGTGGCACCCTCGTCTGCCTGAACGGCACCCTGTTCGGTGAGCTGCGCGCGCACGCTCCGCCGATCATCGGGGTCGTCGATCCGTTGAACCAGTCCTTCGGCCTCCAACCGATCGACCAGCTGCGTTATGTTCGAGGCCGCGCAGCCCTGTTGCTCAGCCAGGATTCGCAGGCTGACCGGCTCTTTCGCCTTCCGCAGCTGATGAAGCACGTCGTACTTCGCGTAGGAAAGCCCCGCCGCCTTGAGCGCCTCCGCAATCCGCGTGTAGAGACTGTCCGCCACGTCGAGGAAGCTGAACAGCGTCGCCGCGGCGGCCCCGTTCGTGTCCTCCGTCGATGGGACGGCAGTTTCGTTCTCAGCGACTTGCTTCATGGGTGAATAATAAATGCCGTTAGTAATCCCGTCAAGGAATAGATCGAACTCCGTGCCCCACAACTGCTTGGCCACGCCCACCCTCAGGGCTCCATTCACGGGGCTGGTCGAAAAGGTCACGAGCACGATCCTTAGTTCGGCGTTTTCACTTCGCGGAGGCAACTTGCAATAAACAAGTCTTGTTTGTCAAGACAATCACAACTACTCTTCTGCTCCATGACGAAACGCGAGTACGGACAGTTCTGCGGGCTGGTCAAGGCGCTGGAACTGGTGGGTGAGCGCTGGGCGCTTCTGATCGTGCGCGATCTACTGGTCGGCCCCAGGCGATTCACCGACCTGCGCCAGGGTCTGCCCCGAATTCCTACCAACATTCTTTCCGCCCGATTGAAGGAGCTGGAGCATTCAGGAATCATCCAGCGCCGCGTCCTGCCTCGCCCGGACGGTTCGGTGGTTTATGAGCTGACCGAGTATGGGAAGGAGCTGGAGCCGGCGGTGATCCCGCTCGCGCGCTGGGGCGCCAAGTCGCTGACTGTGCCGGGCCCGAATGAGATCGTGACCTCGAGCTCATTGGTGATGGCGATGCGGACTACGTTCCGGCCGGAGGCAGCGCGAGGCTTGAGTGCGAGTTTCGAGTTGCGGGTGGGTCCGGTGACGATTCACATGCGCATCGTGAACGGCGAGCTGACGGTAGGCGAAGGCGAATTGCCTGATGCAGATCTGCGCATCGAGTCGCGTCCTGGACTGAAGGCATTGATGTCGGGTGAGGTGAGCCCGAAGGACGCGATCGCCAACAAGACGGTTCTTCTCACTGGCGATACCTTGCTTTTGAATCGATTTACTGAAGTGTTTCGGCTCTAGTGCATTGCTTCGGTGCGCAAGAATTTCTGCGGCACAACACTAGCGCCATTGATTTTCGAGCGATGATCTGCCATCGAAGTCGAACTCAGCCCTGCGTTGCCTTTGCAGGACGGTCGTAGGTGTGCTCGGTATCGATGGTACCGTTGACGTTGCGGATGACCAGTTTGCTGGGCGTGTGCAATCTTGCCAGCGCATGGCCGGCTGCAGCGGCCACGAGCTTGGTAGGATAGGAGCTGAGCCGCCCAATGCCGTGCTCGGTGATGCTCCACTGCGCACCGTCGTGGACAACCTCGAGCCGTGTGGTTTCCCTCATAATGTTTTCCTGATAGGGGACGTCGTACCTCTTCTATGCTAATATCGGGCCGTACGGATGACGATGGCTCTCTGGAGCCCTCCCCGCAATCATTCGTGGGTCCGGCGAGTCTCGTACGCCATCAGATGCGCAAAAACGATCCGCAGCAAACGTGCATCGTCGAGGCGTTCGCCGTTGCGGCGTAACAAGTCTCCAACGATGTGATCGGCCTCCGTGCGGGCACCTCGCTCGATGTCGCGCAGCATCGACGCGGTCAGAGACGATCCCGCGGTCGTCAGCATGCGGTGGCTTCGTGTGACGGACGGCTCGCTGGGCGGAAACCCATGTCTCGTGGCGATCGCGGCACATTGATCGAAGAGCTCCAGGCCGATTTCGGCTCCGCCCGCAGCAACAATGTCTCCGATCGATGCCCTCATGAGGCAGGTAACGCCGGCCACCGACGCGATGAAAATCCATTTCTCCCACATCTCCTGCAGGATCCGTTCGCTCGACTGAAGATCAAAACGGACGTCCGACAGCGCGCTGAAGATGGCCTTGACTCGCGCTGAACGTTGATGGTCTCGCTCACCAAAGGTCAGCGAGTGGTTTTCGTTGAGATGGCGGATGGTTCCGTCATCGTCGAGTGTCACCGCGATCATGCACAACCCGCCGAGCACGTGCTGCGCGCCGAAGCGCGCGTCCAGTCGGTCGAGGTGACCCATTCCGTTCAGCAGAGGCAGGATCGATGTCTGCGGACCAACGGCGGCTGCGAAAGACTCCATCGCGTCGTCGAGATCGTAGGCTTTGACACTGAGCAGAACCAGGTCGAAGCTTTCGCGCAAATCATCGGGAGTGATGGTTGGTGGTGCAGTGAAGCTGGCATCGCCATACCGACTCTTGATGATCAGCCCGGTACGCGCCAACTCCACGGCACGTTGCGGACGCACCAGGAACGTGACGTCGCAGCCGACCTCGAGCAGACGTCCGCCGAAATATCCACCAATCGCGCCAGCACCCACCACCAAAAATCGCATGCCGCCTCCCAAGGTCTTGCGACAAGCTCAACGTAACGGCGGCACATGACTGCGGCACGGGACTGCGGCACATCACTGCGGCACAAGACTGCGGCACATGACTGCGGCACTGGACTGCGGCA
>JBBDWZ010000092.1:0-38673 GCA_040902615.1 Gemmatimonadota bacterium
GGAGAAGCGTTCCCAATCTTCCTTGTAGGTGAAAACGCTCTCGCGGCAGACTTCATTGAAGCGCGCCACGCCGACTCGCTCGATCTCTCGCTTGCCGCTGATGCCCAGCCGCTTCTCCGCTTCGATCTCGACCGGCAGGCCATGTGTATCCCAGCCCGCAATGCGCGTTACATGCCGACCCTTCATGGTCCAGTAGCGCGCCACCAGATCCTTGATCGTGCGGCTCAGGACGTGATGAATTCCAGGCTTGCCATTCGCCGTTGGCGGGCCCTCATAAAACACGAACTCCTCGCGGCCTGCCGTTGCCGCCAGCGTTTGCTCGAACAGCTTTTCGCGCCGCCACTGCTCGAGTAGGTCTTCTTCGAGTCCGGTAGAACTATCGGGATACTGCGGATATTTCATTTCACTCTACGGTTAGAACCAGTTACGAACCGCGCAAACTATCGCCGTGATCGCGTGCGGGTAAGCTCCAATAAAAGGAAAACCGATCAAGGAAGAGGGTGAGGGCGTGGGGAAGGGGAAGGATTCGAGGGGAAGGGTCGTACAGAGGGAGAGGTGTAAGTGACGGCGGCCCTCTAGTCCTAGGTCAGGTTTCGCTGTCATCTCTCCCAATCCCTCCCCTTCACCTCGAACCCTTCCCCTTCCCCTCGCCCTCATCCTCATCCTTGATCTGTCTCAAAAAAGCTATAGGCGACCCAACACGCCTTTCACTACAGCCGTCAGGCGGGGCTCCGCCGCCCGCGCGTGTAGCAAGATCGTCTCGAGTTCGGCCGGCTCGAGTGCATCCGGCAGGCACATGTCGGTGATGATGCTGAATCCGAGGACTCGCATGCCCAGGTGACGCGCGGCGATCACTTCCGGCACGGTGCTCATGCCGACCAGATCGGCACCCAGGCTCCGCAGCATGCGATACTCGGCGCGGGTTTCCAGGTTGGGGCCGGCAACCGCGACGTAAACGCCGCGCCGCATCGGAATGCGCAGGTCGAGCGCTACCTGCTCGGCCAATTCCTGAAGCTTCCGATCATAAGGCACGGACATGTCGGGGAAGCGCGGGCCGAGTTCATCCAGGTTGGGACCGATCAGCGGATTATCGCCCAGCAGATTGATTTGATCATCCAGAAGAACCAGGTCGCCCGCTTCCCACAACGGCTGCATCCCGCCAGACACATTGGACACGATCAGCGTTCGAGCACCCAGCATGAACATGGTACGTACCGGATGGATGACCTGTCGGAGATCGTAACCCTCATACCGATGAAATCGGCCCTGCATGGTTACGACTCGCCGGCCGCACAGCGTGCCCAGCAGCAGCCGGCCGCTATGAGATTCCACGGTAGAAAGGGGAAAGTGCGGGATTTCCGAGTATGGGACTGCGGTCTCGACCGCGATCTCCGCGGCCAGACCGCCCAGCCCGGTGCCGAGTATGATTGCGACGTCAGGTATGAGGGTAGACCGCGCCCGCACCGCAGCGACCGATTGCTGAAGTGCAGCGCGCATCTGCTCAGCCGTCTTCGATCCGCCCGCCTCTGCCATCGCCTCCGCTTCCGCCAACGCTCACCGCCACCGTTCCACGATTACGACCGACCCGCTTTCATCCCTTGTTTTCGATGAGCGTTGACACCCAGCCCGAATCTGCCTCGCCATCATCATCGATGTCTTCGACCAGATTCAATTGCGGAGGCGTATGATCGCGCTTTTCGAGCATCGGATCCGGCAACATCGGCGGCGGAAACTGTGGTGGTGACGGTAGCGGCTGGATCGTCCGCGGCCCGACCGCAGCTACTTGTTCCTGCGCCTGGGTCGCGCGCGGCTGCGGCGAGGCTGATTGTTCCTCCGGGATCATACCAATGGATCGGCTGACTTCCAGTGTTTCCGCGATGACCTGAAGTTCCGCCAGTTCGCGCTCGAGGAACGTACGGTAACTCTGCAGAAGCTGCGTCTGGCGCGCGCGCAGCCGGCGCAGTGACTCTTCCTCGCGCTCACGCGCTTGCAGGGCACCGGCTCGGATCTGCTCCGCCTGCTGTTCTGCCTCGCGCCGCGACAGCTCGTTCTCCCTGGTCACCTGCCGACGCATGTCCTCCCGCATCTCCTGCGCGCTGACCAGTGCTTCGGTCAGCGCCTTCTCGCGCTCCCGGAAATCGGCGACTTGCTGTTCCAATAGATGCAGTCGCTCGCCGGTCGTGAGATTCTCACGAACCACCTGCTCGAGCCGGTCCGCCACCAGATCCAGGAAGTCATCGACCAGCGCAGGATCGTACCCGCGCATCTGACGACGGAAGTCGCCTTTCTTCTTGCGGACCTCTAATGGAGTCAGATCGATCATCTCTGGCGTTCCCCGAAGAGGATGGTTCCCAGTCGTACCATCGTACTTCCTTCTTCCACTGCGATCTCGAAATCGTTGGACATGCCCATCGAAAGATACTGGGCACCGAACCCGCTCAGCTGCGCGCTGCGCTCGAACAGGTCCCGAGCCCGGGCAAAGGTCTTGTGCAGCGTACCCTCATCATCGGTGAGTGGTGCCATCGTCATGAGCCCCTGCACCGCGAGCCCGGGCAGTGACAGCACGCGTCCGATCGCGTCGAGCGCGGGTTCCAGCGTGGTCACGGCATTGAAGCCGCCCTTGGTTTCCTCGCCTGTCACGTTCACCTGGATCAGGCTGGGCACGGTCGTTTGCACCCGCACGGCTTCGGCTGACACTTCATTGGCCAATCGCTCGGAGTCAATCGAATGGACCAGGTCGAAGAGCGAGAGCGCCCGTCGAACCTTGTTCCGCTGCAGATGCCCGATCAGATGCCAGGTCACCGCATAGCGACCGACTTCTTCAATCTTCTCTTCCAGCTCGGCAACGCGATTCTCGCCACAGTGCTCCAACCCGACAGCCGCGGCGGACCGAACGACATCGGCCGCGTGTCCCTTGGTCACGGCGACCAGTGTCACCGGATCGATATGGCCGGCACGATCACGTGCGCGTTCAATCCGCTCAACCACCCGCGCGAGGTTTTCTCGGAGCCGGGCATCAACCATGTGATCTTTAGTGTATGGTAATGCTACCTAAATATCAATCAATTCAGCAGATCGCTCGCCACAATGATCAACGCGGCGAGGGGATGAGCGGCGCACCCGCGAGCAGGGCTTGAAGCCGTTCGGTGGAGATACCGCGTTCGATCTGGCCGCGCTGCGCGACCGATACGGTTGAGGATTCCTCACTCACTACGATGACCAGCGCGTCGGTTTCTTCGGACAGGCCCAGCGCCGCGCGATGACGGGTGCCGAGCGCGCGGTCGGTTACCGGAAATTGGGTGAGCGGCAGAATGACGCCGGCTGCAATGATGGTATCACCGGAGATCAACACGGCGCCGTCATGAAGCGGGCCGTACGGCGCGAAGATGCTGAGCGCGAGATCGGACTCGACCCGGGCCTGAATGTGGGTGCCGGTTTCCGCATACTCCGCCAGCTTCACATCCCGCTCGAGCGCGATGATCGCGCCCACGTTTGCCCGCGACAATCGCTCCACAGAATCGATCAGCTCATCCACGACTTCACGCTGCTGAAGTGTGGTGAGAAAGCGAAAGCTGCGCGCACGACCAATGCGGGCCAGCCCGCTGCGCAGCTCGGGCTGGAAGATGATCAATGCCGCAATCGCGCCGTATTGAAACATGTTTTGCAGCACATAGAGGATGAGGCGAAGTTCGAACAGGCGGGCCAGAAAGTAGAGTACGACCAGCAGCAGCACCCCGATCAGCATCCGGATCGCGCCGGTCCTGACCAGCAGGCGGAGCACATAATAGATGCCAGCCGCGACCAGCAGCACCTGCACGATGTCTTTCCAATCCAGCACACCGATAAGCAGGAGCGCGTCGTTCATAGACCAGCCAGCCGGATCGCCTCGGCCACATCCAGGGCACGGCGCACCTGCTGAACGTCGTGGACACGGAAGATGCGGGCACCGTTGAACAGGCCGGCAACACAGGCGGCGATTGTGCCCTCGAGTCGTTCAGACGACGGTAATCCGCCGGTCAGCTCGCCAATGAAGCGCTTTCTCGACGGTCCGAGCAGTAACGGGAAGCCGTGCGATTTCAATGCGTCCAGCCGAGCGATCAGCCGCACGCTATGCTCGGTGCGTTTGGAAAAACCAATGCCCGGATCGAGCACGATGTACTGCGGTTTGACGCCCATTCCGCGTGCGGCGCTCACCATTGCACCGAGTTCAGTACTGACTTCGGCCACGGGATCCCCGCCATACACCGCGCTGTCATAGCTCGCCATCTCGGCGACGCTCCCGCGCGAATGCATCAGAACGAGTCCCGCGTCGGAAGCCGCCGCGACCGTGCCAATACCCGGATCCAGACGCAGCCCCGACACATCGTTCAGGACGGCAACACCTTCCTGCATCACCACGCGCGCGACCTGCGATTTCACGGTATCCACCGAGATCAAAACGTCGGGCGCCAGGCTGAGCACGCCGCGAATCACCGGAAGTATCCGCGCCAATTCCGCTTCGGCAGAAATCGGCTGCGCGCCCGGTCTGGTCGACTCACCACCAATGTCGACCAGGTCCGCGCCCTGCTCGATCAGCTGCAGGGCATGCCGAATAGCAGACTCCGCCGTTGGCAGTCGTCCGCCATCGTAAAATGAATCTGGCGTGACATTGACGATGCCCACGATGCAGGGGCTGGTAAGATCGAGTGCACCCCGGGCGGTTTGCCAGAAACGCGGTTCGTGCATTGGTGGAAGCTTGGGGGCTTGGGATGTTCGACTGAGCATTGCCGCGCAATTGAACGGAAAAAAGCTTGGGAAGCAAAAGCCCCCCAAGCTCTTTCCTTGCAACATTGATGTATTGCTCAGGGCAACAACCCCAGCCCCCAAGCTCTCACCGAGCCGTCAACCGGCATAAACCGTCATGCTGGTTTCGGCCGAACGTGCGGGCCCAGCAACGGCGGCGCCGACGGCGCGCGATCCGGTGGCTCGATGGTCGGCGGGTTTGCCGGCAGCGATGCCGGTTTGGCGGCTTTCATTTCGGGCAGTGGCTGTCCGCCAGCGAGCAGCATGACCTCATCGCGGTCCAGTGTCTCGCGCTCGAGCAGTGCCTCGGCGATGCTGGCCAGAAGGTCGCGATTCTTCTCCAGCGTATCGCGAGCCCGAACGTAGGCCTCATCGAGAATCCGCTTGATCTCGGCATCGACGGTCTCCGCAATCTTCTCGGAGATCTCACGGCGCTGGACGATCTCACGGCCAATGAAGATTTCCTGCTCGGCATCGCCTACGGCCATGGGTCCGATGACCTCGCTCATGCCGAATTGAACGACCATGCGGCGCGCCATGGCAGTCGCCCGTTCGATGTCGTTACCCGCGCCGGTCGTGATCTTCTCGGCACCGAATATCAGCTCTTCGGCCGCCCGCCCGCCAAACAGCATCGCAAGGTTCGACAAAAGGAAATCGCGCGAGTACGAGTGGCGATCCTCTTCCGGCAACGAGGCCGTGATCCCGAGCGCGCGGCCGCGCGGTACGATCGTGATCTTGTGCACGGGGTCGAGTCCTGGGGTGCGCAACGCGACGACCGCGTGACCGGCTTCATGGTATGCGGTCAGCTTTCGCTCGGCCTCTGAGAGCACGAGGCTCTTCCGCTCCGCGCCCAGCATGACCTTGTCCTTCGCGTCTTCCAGGTCCTCCATGAAGACCTTGTCGCGCCCGCGACGTGCCGCCAGCAGCGCAGCTTCATTGACCAGGTTGGCCAGATCGGCGCCACTCATGCCCGGAGTGCCACGTGCGATCTTGCTGATCTCGACGTCATCGGCCAGCGGCACCTTCTTCAGGTGCACGCGCAGGATGCCCTCGCGGCCACGCACGTCCGGCGCATCAACGACCACCTGCCGGTCGAATCGGCCGGGCCGCAACAGCGCTGGATCGAGCACATCGGGGCGGTTGGTCGCAGCCAGCAGGATGACGCCGTCGTTGGACTCGAAGCCGTCCATCTCGACCAGCAGCTGGTTGAGCGTCTGCTCGCGTTCATCATGGCCACCACCCATGCCGGCGCCGCGATGCCGGCCGACCGCGTCGATTTCATCGATGAAGATGATGCAGGGCGCGTGTGCCTTGCCCTGCTCGAACAGGTCGCGCACACGCGAGGCGCCCACACCTACGAACATCTCGACGAAATCCGAACCCGACATCGAGAAGAACGGTCGCGCCGCTTCACCCGCGACCGCGCGCGCCAGCAGCGTTTTCCCGGTTCCCGGCGGACCGATCAGCAGTACACCCTTCGGCAACCGGCCGCCCAGGCGGCTGAACTTCTGCGGATCCTTCAGGAACTCGATGATCTCCTGCAATTCCTCTTTCGCCTCATCCGCACCAGCAACATCGGTAAACGTGACTTTGGGCGTGTCGCCGGTCAGCAGTTTTGCCTTCGACTTGCCGAATTGGAACGCCTTCGAGCCACCCACCTGCATCTGGCGCAGCATGAAGATCCAGAACCCGAAAATCAGGATCCACGGCAACGCTCCCAGGAGCAGCGCCCACCAGTTCTGCCGAAGCGGTGCACCTTTAATGGCAATGTTGTTGCTTTCTTCGAGTTGCTTCAGCAGCGTTTCGCTGTCCTTGATCGGCAAGTGGGTCCAGAATTCCTTGATCGGCCGATTGCCTTGCCCGTCGGGCGCGATCGGATTGCGCAGCGTTCCTTCCAGCTTCTTGCCATCGACGATGGTGACCTCGATGATGTTCTTATCCCTCAGCTGTCCCTGGAAGGTCGAGTAGCTCATCTCCTCTGCCCGGTTCTTGTTGCGCGGTGTCGCAACCTGATAGATGAGCAGCGGAATCAGGAACATGAGCACCCAGAACGAAGCGGTGCGGGAGAACTGCCCCCAGCGGCCCTTCGGTCCCCGGTCTCTTTGAATATCCGGCATATATGACCCTCTTCTCTGGCTTTCTTACTCGCGAGTTATTGCTGCTCTTGACTGCGTCTCGTCATTCAATCGCGGCCCCGCGATCAGAGGCTCGCAATGAATGGCAAATGTCGGTAGTCCTCACTGTGGTCGAGGCCATAACCGATCAGGAATTCACGCGGTGCATCGAACCCGATCCAGCGCGGTTCGAGCACCAGTTCTTTGGCAACGTGTTTATGTAGCAGGGCGCACAACTCGATGGTCTTGGGCTCGCGCGCCCGGAGCACGGGTATCAACCGGTTGATCGTATTGCCACTGTCGACGATGTCCTCGACCAGCAGCACGTGCCTTCCCTCCATGTTGGCGCTCGGGTCGTACACCAGCTTTACGTCACCGCTGCTCGCGGTACCGCTGCCGTAGCTGGCGGCTACCAGGAAATCGACATGGATCGGCCGGCGAATCTGGCGTACCAGATCGGCCAGAAACATGAACGACCCTTTCAGCAGCCCGAGCACGAGCACTTCTTCACCGGCCGCATAGTGCGCGGTGATCTCGCGACCCATTACAGCGACCCGGTCCGCAATCTCGGCTTCCGAGTACCGAATGTGTCGAACGTCGCGGCCACCCGTGCGCGCGCGTACTTCAGTCGTGCTCGCCATCTGTCACCGTGATGCGAAGTGCTGGTTGATCCGGCAGCGGCTGCGCCGACGCCGAACGGGCCAGTCCCGCGACCCACAATACGTTCCCATTCGACTCTGCCAGCACGGGCACACTGCTTCGGCGTGCATGATCGAGCCGGCGCTCCAGGAAGAGTTTCTTTAGCTTCTTGGAGCCATACGTCAGCTGAATTCGATCACCGGGGCGCCATGAGCGGAGCTGCAGTGGAAACGCGACGGCAGCGGGGTCGATGGCAACCGACTGAACGTGCTCTTCGCCATCGCCGAGGGACCAGCGAACTTCGTACCGTGCACTGCCAATGCTGGCCCTGCCGGTGCCTGCGATCGGACCGCTGATCCAGACTGCGTGTTCGGCATGGAGCGCCTGCTGTCGTACCAATCTAATGGTTTCGAAGGCTCGCTCGACGCGCAGGCCACCCTGGACATGGATACCCGATCCGCTCTCGCCCGCACTAATAAACGCCTCTACCGCAGCGGTTCCTGAGCGTCCGGGCCGCGATTCGAGGCGTGCCAACCAGCGGCGCAAAAGACGGGCGCGAATATCTGGATGATATTTGAGCAGCGCAGGCCTGGCAAGCTCAATCGTATCCACAGCTTGCGACGTTAACACAGTAGTTTCCAGTTGGCCCAGCAGCTGGTCCCATTCAGCCCGATTCTTTGCCACGTCTCCGGCAACCCGTACGAGTGCCGCGCGCGCACCCGGCCAATGCGCCTCGATTGCTGGCAGGAGCCCCGATCGGATTCGGTTCCGCGCAAACGCCGGCAATCGATTTGAAGGATCCTCCCGCCAGTTCAGACGATGCAAAGCAGCATAGGATTCCAGCTCTGCGCGCGACGCCGTGAGCAGAGGGCGGATTACCCGCCCGCGCTGAACCGGAATGCCCGAGAGTCCATCCAGACCGGTTCCCCGGAGGAGACGAAACAGCACTGTTTCTGCCTGGTCATCGGCATGATGCGCCGTGGCAATGCGATCCGCGCCAGCCGTGTCTGCCGCCAGCTCGAGAAACGCGTACCGTGCAGCGCGGGCATCGGCTTCGCTTCGAAGTTTCTGCTGCGCTCGACCGGTCTGCAGCGGAATCGTCCACGCACGGCAAAAACCCGCAACCCAATCCGCATCCGCACCACTGTCCTCGCGCATCGCGTGATCGAAGTGAGCGGCGCTAACGCGGACACCGAGCAGGCTGGTTGATTCCCGAAATAGATGTAGCAGAACCACCGAGTCCAGCCCGCCCGAACACGCCACCAGCACGTGCCCGTCGGACCGGATCAATGCGTATTCCCGCAGGGTCGAATGAAATCGGTCGATCAGACTCATGTGAGAATGATACACCGAAACGGGAGCGCGGGCGTAAAAACGCTCCCAGTCCTGGGGCTTCCTTTCAAGGCAAACCAGGCGGTAATGGACGTCCGACGCGCTCGTGCAAGACGGCAGCGAGTCGGTCAGGACGGTCAGTCAGGATGCCATCGACGCCCCAATCGAGAAGGCGATGCATGTCCTCGATTTCGTTGACCGTCCAGACATGTACGAGAATGCCACGGCCGTGCAACTCGCGGATGAGCCGCGGTGTCAGCGCGCGGCGGCGTCCGAGGTATTCGCTGATCTGAACGACGTCGACGCGCAGGGGCGCCAGCCAACCCAGATGAATCTGGTGCAGAATAAAGAACGGCATGGCGTCCTCGCGGCAGGCGCTGAGGCAACCGGTCCAGCGCGAGAATTCGGTTCGAAAGCCCCGGCGCTCGCCTGCGGCGATGATGCGATGCTCGGCGTGCGCGCGCTGGATCGCCGTGAACAGCGGCTTTTGCACGGAGGCGGTTTTTACCTCCACGGTAATCCGGAGCTCAGGCACAGCACTCAACACTTCATCGAAGGTCGGAACGCGGACACCTTTTCCGCGAAATGGAAATGATGAGCCATCGCGAGAGAACCGGTATCCAGCGTCCAGCGCCTGCAGCTGAGCAAGCGTGAATTGGTCGACCGGCCCGCTGCCGTTGGTCGTGCGATCTACCGTGGGATCGTGAATGACCACAGCGTGACCATCCCGCGTGGTACGCACGTCCAGCTCAATCATGTCGGATTGCCAGAGACTGACGGCGGATTCGAAGGCGGCAAGCGTATTTTCCGGGGCGAGGCCACTGCCGCCACGATGGGCGATGAGGAGGGGTCCGTCTCGCAGGACGGGGTGTGGCAACCTCACGGATTACTCGTCGTCCAGGCGCGCGATCTCGAAGCGGTCTATCCCGTCGACCGGAATCCCATGCAGCCGATAAAGCACGAGATCGATCAAGCGCGCGGTCATGTCTCGCTCGAGCGTGAGCTGCGGATCGGTTTCCGGCAGCAGCTCCAGCACGCGGGTAGCCAGGAAAACCAGGATCTCCTCCACCACTTCGGGCCGTGGATTGGCCGGCGCGGTGGAGTCCGCATTCACTTCCTTGAGCAGCAAGCCATTGATGAATGCAAGAAACCCAGGAAAGGCGAATTCGACCAGCGCGCTGCCGGTCTTCGACATCTCTTCTTCGGTGAGTTTCTCCCATTCCAGCTCATTCCAGTACAACTCCTCCGCTTCTTCGCGAAGGAAACTGCGCCGATCCGGATCCAGGCCCGATGAACGCGGTGAAACGAGCGGATGCTGCAGGACTTTTTCGAGATGTGCGCGGCGGCGCGCAAGGTAGATATCCGGATGCAAACGACGCGGGTTATTCATTGGCTGGAAAGTACGGTACCGCTCTGCAACTCGGCAAACCGCGGGGCGACCCGCTTTCGATCAGATCACGAGAGCGTTGGCCTCGTCGACCGGGAATGCGTGGTTCTCCAACGCATCCGCATAGTGCGAGAACAGCATTGCCGGGGCCGGCTGCGGATCGCCGGTCAGCAGATGCTTGAACTGGATCGCATTCACCACCGCCTGGGCTTTGTAATGATTGTTGAAAACCACTTCAACTTTGTCCGTTACATGGTCGGCGGCAATCTGCTCCGCGCGATCCGCCCAGGATTCGAGTTCGTGCGCTTCATAGGTGTAGTTGTAGCGCGCATCCCGGCCCGCACCCTGCCGAAACCAATCCGTGAAGTTCCGGCCGTGCACGCGCACGTAACCGGTCTGGCGGGTGCTGCGCACGGACGGCTTGATCGACTTCGAGAAGAGCGGCTGATCCACGTTCACCAGGCCGACACCACGCTCTCTCAGCCACTCGTAAAACTCAACCTGATTCCAGCTCGCGTGCCGCACCTCGACGACCAATGAATATTGATCGAATGTCTTGATCAGATCGGCCAGCCACTCCCGGCTCGATCGTTCGTTCCTGAAGGACCATGGGAAGTGAATCACGACCGCGTCGAGACGGCCGGCCTTGTTCAGAACGTCAAATCCATCGGTAACCGCTTTCACGTCGGCCAATGACCATGCCGTTTTGCGCTCGTGAGTGAAGCGTCGCCAAAGTTTTGCGGTATAGCGGAAGTCCTGCAGATCCTCGACCCGCCGCGCCCAGCGCTGAACGATCTCGGCTCGCGCTGGATGATAGAATGTGGAATTGATTTCGATTACATCGAGGAAACGAGCCAGGAAGCGGACCGGATCAAAACCGCGCGGCTTCCGGGCCGGATACAGAATGCCTTTCCAATCCGGATAGTCCCAACCGGCAACGCCAACTCGAACCGCCGCGCTCTCCGCCATGCAGCGTATTCAGTGCGAGGAGCGTACCAACAACCACCCAGGAAAACCATTCACGTATCAATCGGACGGAAGCCAGGCGGGAATGCCTGACTGCAGCGTGCGTAACCGGTCAGATCCGCAGTCGACGTCACCCGCTTTGATCTACGGAGACTATATCATAATGATTGATCGTGAAACGAAGCGTGACAGTACTATTGATACTATTTCTCGGGGCTATCCCACGGAGTGTTCAACCCGCGCATCATCCGAGTGAAACAACCGTCGTACTGAAGCACCAAATTGTGGCAGGCTGGAGGAAGACGATTACAGTCGGAACTCCTGGAACAGCCGCTTTTCGCCCTCGCCTTCGATGTGCGCTTCCAGCTCGATGAACGCCTCGAGACCGCTGCCGGCCAGTTTCTCCCGGAACAGCTGGTCGAGCTGAAAAACTCCGGCCGAATTGGACATCTCGATCAGCAGCCGCACCGGCTTATTCTGGCCGACCTCGATGTGCACGGCTTCGATCGCCGCTGCGGATATCGAATGGATGCTCGCCGACCCCTGTGAGAACGGAATACGCGAACGACCTTTCGCCATGTCCAGCGCATCCGCGATCCGGACGACACCTGCTTCCATGGTGAGCGGTCTGCCATCCGATCGATGGGCGATGATCGCGTGCAGAATTTCCGATCGGATCACGGTAGCAACCGGCAGGTCGTACAGGTCGGCCAGCAGCTCCTTCAAGCGTGGCTGCGCCACGAACAACGAAAAGTTTTCGTGGTCCGGCCGATGGATCGACATGCCCAGATCATGCAGCAGCGCGGCCGCCGCCACGATCACCTCGCCATCGGCCGCCTCGAGCTGATAGTTGGTCACGATGGACGGCTGCACTCCCCCATCAACCAGCAACCGGAACAGCTTGAGCGCGATGTTCATTACGATTTTTACATGAACCGGCCCGTGGTCGGTCATGTTCAACCGCTCGACCGCATTGACGTTGGCGGCCAGCCAGAGCGCGTAGAGCTCGTCATCCGCATTGACTCGCTCGATGAACTGGCGGAGCCGTGCATTGTGGCGGGCAGGGACGTTGATGGCCACGCGCCGGTGCATCCGTTCCTGCACCGTCCGGCCATACTGGATTACATCCTCGAGTTCCTCGGCCATTAGCACCACTGTTCGGTAAGCGTTATTGCAGGCCGGAGGCGGTGCTTCGCACCGGATACGCTCCGCGGATACGCTGGCGTGGAGGCGGCGCTGCGCGCCGGAATAGTACGTCGCACGGCCGTCCGCGGCGAAGCCCGTATCCGGTAGCGAAGCCGACCGTTTCCGGTGCGGAGCGCTGCATGGCGCGCGTTGTGCCGATGAAAAAACCGCGCCGCGAACCGTGAGGTCCGCGGCGCGAGTTTTGTCGCATGCGCCGAAGCGCACGCCTTGGATCAGCGGCCCGAGATCGCATCCATCGCTGGACGCACCACATTATCGGTTACCGCCTTTACGGCACTCTCCGCTCCGGACGCGACCGACTTCAGAGCGCGCCTCACGGTCTTCTTCCTGCTTGACTTCCGCCCAGAGCGCTTCTTCCGCGCCCCGGAGGTCTTGCGCGCCGCTTTGCGGGCGCCGCGACCCGCTGACTTCCGGGTGGTCGACGCCCTACGCGCTTTTTTTGCGGTACGCTTCCGAGCACCCTTGCGGGCACCCTTACGTGCGCCTTTGCGCGCGCCCTTACGAGCGGCCTTCCGGGCGCCGCCCTTCCGAGCGGCCTTGCGCGCGCCCTTACGAGCGGCCTTGCGCGCTCCACCCTTACGAGCGGCCTTACGAGCGCCACCCTTACGGGCCTTACGTGCGCCCTTGCGGGCACCCTTACGCGCACCTTTGCGGGCCTTCTTGGCGGCCTTCGCAACGGTACCGGTGCGCTTCTTACGACGTACTGCCCTAGCGGACTTCCCTGCTTTCTTCGCGCGAGCCATTTGGTTCTCTCCTTGCGCGGTGGCAGATATCCCGTTTCCCCCCGGGCGCGCGGCGCGCAAATCGAACTGCATTTGCGTTTGCGCCTACGAAACGGGTGAATGCATCTACCGATGCAATTCAGGTGGGTGCCGCATCCCACCGATGCAAAATATTTATTGTTGTTCGCCAGAATGCAAGAAGTTTCTTCGATTTTTTTTGTGTGCACGTGTTTGGATGCACACGCGAAACTCGGCATCAGCGCACCTCGTACGGTGCTACAACCGCACGTCAGCGCGTCATCGAAACCGTCTGAATTGACCGATCGACGCACGGATCGAAAGCTGGAAAAACCGATGGGTCGAGGCCTATGGACACACTGCGTCAGCACCTGAAGATCGCCGCTCGCTCCCTGCTGCGGAGTCCCGGTCTGCTGCTGGTTGCGACCCTTTCACTTGCGCTCGGCATCAGCGTCAACACGACCATATTCAGCGCGGTCGATGTATTCCTGGTTCGACCATTACCGTATCCGGAGCCGGATCGTCTCTTCCAGGTCTGGACCACGAATCAGGAACGCGGCTGGGAGCAATCATCGATCTCACCGCCTGATTTCCTGGATTGGCGGCGAGAAAGCCGCGCGTTGGACATCGCCGCTGAGGCCGGCAGCAGCTTCAATCTGACGGGCGCGGAGCGACCCGAGCGGCTCAATGCGGTCCGCGTTTCCGACAACTTTTTCCGGGTCATAGGCATCAATCCGGCTCTGGGCCGCACCTTCCGAGCAGATGAAGAGCGGGCCGGAAATGATCGCGTGGTGATCGTCAGCCATGCCTTCTGGCAGACCCACCTCGCCGCCGACCCACGGGCCATCAATCGCACGCTCATACTGAACGGCACGGCGCATACGGTGATCGGCGTAATGCCGTCCGATTTCCGATTTGGCTCACCAGATATCCAGCTTTGGGCACCACTCGGTTTGACTGGCGAGGAGAAGCGCGACTCCCGTTACTTCGAGGTTATCGCACGCGGCCGCGCCGGAACGACCCTGGAATCGGCACGCGCGGAATTGACGGGCATAACCAAGCGGCTGGAAGCCGCGTACCCGGAATCGAATCGCGGAAATGGTGTGTTCCTGCACACGCTCAAGCGGGAGCTCTTCGATGAGGGTTTCTGGACCGCAAGCCTGATCTGCACAGTGGCGGTTGCCTTCGTTCTGCTGATCGCCTGTGCGAACGTGGCGGACCTGTTGCTGGTGCGTGCGGCTTCGCGGGAGCGTGAGATCGCGGTGCGCACTGCGCTGGGCGCTGGCCGTGCGCGCATCGCGGGACAGTTGTTGACGGAGAGCCTGATGCTGGCGCTGGCCGGTGGCGCATTGGGTCTGGTGTTCTCGTATTGGGGCGTGAAGATCCTGGTCGGGATGATGCCCAGCTGGTTCCCGATGGTGGACCAGATCGGCATCAGCGCGCGGGTCCTTATATACACGGCCCTGATCACGCTCGGATCGGGACTCATGTTCGGGCTGGCGCCAGCGCTGCAGGCGGCCAGACCGAACCTTACGACTGCCCTGCGGGAAGGCAGTCGTGGCTCGACGGTCGGTTCTCGGCGTGGCCGGCTCCGCAATTCTCTGGTGATCTCGGAGATCGCGCTGGCGCTGGTGCTGATGATCTCGGCAGGCCTGCTGGTGAAGAGCGCGATCGGATTGCAGCGAGTGCCGCTCGGATTTCGGACTGACAGCCTGGTCACCATGCGCGTGTCACTACCACTGGCTACCTATCCGGACACCACCCGCGTAGCGGAGTTCTATCAACGAGTGCTGGCCCGAATCGAAGCACTGCCGCCGGTCGACCATGCCGCCGCGGTTCGCTGCATTCCGCTCTCCTGCGGCATGGGAACGTACTACTCGGTCGAGTCCGAGCCGGAGCCGGAGCCCGATCGCCGGCCGGTAGTTCAGTTCCGGGCGATCACACCCGGCTACCTCGCCACACTCGGTTTGCGAATCGTTCAAGGACGCGCATTCGGCGAAACCGATCGATCGGGCGCGCCACGCGTTGCGCTGGTAAACGAGACCTTTGCCAGAAAACACTGGCCTGATGGTCAGCCGGTGGGGCAGCGGCTTCGATTCGCAGCCGGTCATCGCGAGATCGTCGGTGTGGTAACCGATACCCGTGAATTCGGACCGGATGAGGATGTGCCACCCATGGTTTACTTCCCGCAGTATCAGGAAGGCGAACGGGCGATGGCTCTGATGGTGAAGAGCGGCGCCGATCCAGCCGAGCTGGTGGCCGCATTGCGCGCCGAGGTCTGGGCGGTCGATGCCAGTTTGCCGGTCTATGATGTGCAGACCATGGACGACCGGCTCCAGAACGCACTGGGCGGCGACCTCATTCTCTCCAAGCTGCTCGGCTTCTTCGCGGTAGCCGCGCTGATCCTCGCCGTAATCGGCGTATACGGCGTCATGGCGTATTCCGTGTCGCAGCGCACGCAGGAAATGGGCATCCGCATGGCCATCGGCGCGCAACGAACCGACATCCTGCGGCTGGTAGTGCGGCAAGGCGTGGTACTCGCGTCAATCGGGCTTGGAATTGGATTGGCCATCGCGTTGGCGGTGACCCGCACGCTTTCCCTGTTTCTGCACGGTGTCAGCGCTTTCGACCTGCAGACGTTTGTGGTGGTCACACTCAGTCTGGCCGGGGCGGCGCTGGCGGCGAGCTACGGTCCGGCCATGCGTGCGACCCGGGTAGATCCGCAAGTCGCTCTGCGTACGGAGTGATCCTTGCATTGCGCGGTCCCGTCGATGACGGACGCGCGCTCACGTACCCGGTTGGGCGGCCCACTGCTGGTGGCCGCCCTTTTCATTGGCTGCCGTGCATCACAGCCTCCGCTGCGCTCCTACGATTATAGCAATGGCGAGGAGGTGATCCGTGCGATGCACGATCGCTATTTCGGCCGCTGGCATCAGCGGCTGGTGGCGGTGCAGCACAACCTCTCGTCGCCGCGCGCGGGAGACACGGCCCGCACGATCTGGTTGACCGCGGTCGAGCCGCCGGGCCGGATGCGCATCGACTTCGAGCCGCGCGCCCAGGCCAATGGCGTGCTGATTCTGCGCGACACCCAGTACGTGATCGTCGGCGGCCGGCCCAGCCAGGTCACGCGCGCGATCCAGCCACTGCTTCTGCTGCAGCACGACGTTTATTTCCTCGATGTGCCCGTTACCATCGCACGTTTGCGGGAGCTGGGAGTCGACGTGGCGCGGTCGCGGGCGGACGTCTGGCAGGGTCGGCCGGTGCTGGTAGTGGGAGCTGCGCCCGGCGATCTGCGCAGCCGTCAGGTGTGGATAGACCGCGAGCATATGCTGCTGGTGCGCTGGATCGAGCCGTCGTTGCGCGAGCCTGCGCTCGCGGTCGATACGCGCTTACTCGAGTACGAGCGAATGGGGTCGGCGTGGGTACCGCGGCGTATCGAATACATCGAAGGTGATCAGCGAGTCTTCGAGCAGGAACTTCGCCAGATCCGGGCGAACCTCACGCTGGATTCCCTGCTCTTCCGCCCGGATGACTGGACTCGCGCGCAGCATTGGTATCAGACGCCGGTTCTGCGATAGCATTGAGGAACGGATTAACCAACGAGAACGACTACGACCACGACTACGACTACGATTACGGGCTCCAGCCATTGCGGTTGAGTATTTTCTCAACGCAACAATGGTTGGAGCCCGTAATCGTAGTCGTAGTCGTAGTCGTGGTCGTGCTCGTTTGTTGATTCGTCAGTAGCTCTCAAAGGCCGACAGATAACTCCGCAACTCCCACAGCTCCGGAAAGAATTTCGCGTTCGTGGTCTTGCGCAGGTAGGCCACGCCTTCACTGCCGCCGGTGCCCGGCTTGGAGCCGATCATGCGTTCGACCATGAGGACGTGGTGCAAACGCCAGAGCGAAAAAAACTCGTCGTACTCGACCAGCGCCTCGGCCAAAAGATAGAGGTCGTAATGCTGGTCAGGCTCCTGATAGATGCGGACCAGCTCACGGACGCGCTGCTCATGACCCTCGTCGCCGGGCGGCAGCAGGAAGCCGCGGCGGCGGAGCAGCGCATAAAAGGAGTCATTCAAGCTCGGCGCCTCGAGTCGCCGCTCGAGCTCGTCGCGCTCCTCACCTTCCGGGTATTGCTCGAGATGACGCGCTTCCTTGGCGCCGGAAACGAACTCCAGGCTGCGGAACTGCGATGATTGAAAACCGCTGGCCGGCATGAGGTGATCGCGGAATGTCAGAAAATCGTTGGGCGTCATGGTCTCGAGTACGCTCAACTGCTGGATGAGCACGCGCTCGATCTCATTGCAGCGCTTGAGCAGCCTTTGCGCGCCCAGCGGCTGGTCGGCATCCAGCCGCGTGATGACCTCGTCGACTTCGTGAAGCAGCTGTTTGAACCACAGCTCGTAGACTTGGTGAATGACGATGAAGAGCAGCTCGTCGTGCTGGGCCGGATCCGACATCGTGCTCTGCAGCGCGATGAGGTCGTGCACCTTGAGGTAGCTGCCGTAGGTCAGCCGGTTCGGGCCCGGGGCGGGCGGCAGACCGAAAGGCACGGCTCAGCGTTTCTTCCCGAGAATCGTGCCGCGGCATTTCCTCGAGCCGCAGGCACACGGATACAGCTTTTTGGTCGTGGCTGTGTGTGGCTCATCCAGGATGAACCAGTAGTCGTAGAGTAGCTCTTCACCCGGCTTGATCTCACGCACCGCATCAATATAAATGCGGGCATCTTCTTCCACCGTTTCACAATTTGGATCGCAGGAATGATTGATGAAGCGGGCGGAGTTGCCACCGTAAGCCGCGTCGATTACCCGGCCATCATCGAGCTCGAACAGAAATGTGTGGTGGTGCTCGCCAGGCTTCGGCGTCGGGTATCGCAAGTCGGCCTGCTCCTCGGTAATCCGCTCACCTTTGTACTCGACGATGCGTTCACCTTTCTTGATCAATCGCGTCGCAAATCCACCGCGACCCTGGATCCTCGATTTCTTGATCTTGTACGGCAATCTCTGGCTCTTTCGCGCGCTGACTGGCTTCCTGCTCTTCTTACCGGCGGCCATGCTGGAGTCCTTCTCATTCAGATGGAATCGGGGCGGTAGTTTGGGCTGCTCGCGCGGATTCGGGAAGGGGTGGCCGGCTACCTGGATGGGTAACGCAGGGCCACTGCGGTCACGCGGCCTCGTTGTCCGGCGCGCGCCACACCAGTAGTCACCACTGCATCGCGCGTCCGTTCGAGTGTGTCGTCGCCGGTACCGGTCACTGCGGTAATCACCACCAGCTCGGCACCAAGCTGTTTCGCCTTGTCGACCAGCAGACGGACTGCATCCGGCCCGCGCGAAACCGTCAACGTGGCAATCGTGTCGTGCACGATGGTCGGCACCGTCGTCTGAACGGCAACGTTCGCGCTGGGCGGATAAACGTCCTGCGTGTGCGAGCGTACCCGCACAGCCTGGGCGCAGCCGGCGTTGAATAGCGCGAGGATAATCACACAGCGTTTCATGGTTTTGATCTCGGTATACAAAAAAGGCGCCGTCCAGGGCTTCCGGACGGCGCCTTGTCTGTTTCAAGTATAGCAGGGAAGAGACTCGAACTCTTAACCCGCGGATTATGACTCCGCTGCTCTGCCAATTGAGCTACCCTGCCCTCGGTGCAACGGCCCGAAAATTAGCAAAATTGCCGGCGTGGGTCAACGCGGCGAGCCCTGGCCGTGTTCAGTTCCGGCCCGCCGCGGTCGTGGTGGTAACCGGCTTGGCCACGTTGATCGGGATCGGCTTGCGGCGGTCCTTGTTGATGAAGGGCTCGCCCTCGGTCATCCACGCAGGCGCAGGCTCACCACGCAGGTGGTGACCATAGAATTGTTCCATGCGATTCAGGTAGTCGACCTGGTTCTCGAGCTTGCCCAGGCCATGGCCTTCGGCCGGATATGACAGGAAGATCACCGGTTTGCTGTTGAAGCGCAGCGCATTGTAGAACTCGAGCCCCTGGTTGTACTCGACGGTGGGATCATCGCCACCGTGCATGTAGAGCAGTGGCGTATTCATGGTGCGCACGCCCGAGATGGGCGACTGCGCCCAGTACAGATCGAAGTCGTCATACGGGTTGGTCAGGTAGCGGCCCTGGCCATAGATGTCATAGCGATGGTTGTTCTGGCCGCTGCCGCGGAAGATAATGTTGAATTCGTTGACCAGGTTGATCGGAGCAGCCCCGGCAACGATCGCCGCAAACATCTTCGAGCGCGTGGCGATGTACGATGCGCCGCCGCCGCTGTAGCTGTGACCATGCAAGCCGACGCGCCTGGGATCGGCGTAGCCCAGCTCGATGACTTTTTGAATCGCCGCTTCGACACACTCGAGCATGTCACTGTGTGAGGTGCGCCCGCGGAAGTGGATGTCGGGCTGCATGACCAGGTAGCCATTGCTGACGTACCCGGCAAACTGCGGCGAGGACGCGTAGCGTGGTGTCGGGTAGCGATGCAGGTTCTGCGAGTTCTTCTCGTAGAAGTTGACCAGCATAGGCAGTTTCTGCCCAGGCTGGTAGTCCTCCGGAAGGGCCAGTGTTCCCTGCAGCTTCACGCCATCCTTGTTGGTATAGTCGAAAAGGATTCGACGGCCCCATCGATATTCGGCCTGTTGCGGATTGGCATCGGTCAGCTTCTTCGCATCCTTCAGCATGGCGCCTGCAACCTGGACATCAGGGAATTCCGACCAGCTCTCGCGCGTGAACAGATAGCGTTCGGCACGAGCGGCCTTGTTCAATCCACCGAAAGCCTTGTCTTCCAATGCGAGCGCATTCATACGGCCGCCACGCAGCTCGTAGAAGCCGGACTGCTTGGAGATGGTGCCGTAGGCGCTCAGCAGCAGAGGCCTGGTGAGATCGATGAAGCGCTCTTCCGGATCCGTACGCTGGTACCGGAATCGGAGTTCACGCTCGCCGCCGAGTCCGTTCGTAAGGTTGCGACCCGCAGAGCCATCGAATGGGATCAGCCACAAATCGTAACGGCCGTCCAGGATCACTGATTTGCCATCCTTCGCATAACCCGCAACGGCATACGGTGGCCGTTCTCCGCCGCGATCGAACTCCTGATCGGCAAAGCTGACCGGTGTCTTTGCGGTGAGATTGAGATGCTGCCCGCTCACCAGATCGTAGGACCAGATGTGCTGATCTTTCCAGTAGAGGAAGCGACGTGAATCGGGCGCGAGACCCAGGGTGCGGATATGGCCCTTCAGGATCGGGGTCCGTTCCCCCGTACTGGTGTTCACCCGATAGTAATCTGCGCGCGCCTCCTGCCAATCCGAGACGTAGGCGCGATCGTCGGTGACAATCCCCCAGCGGCCATCGCGCGTGATCTGCACGTTTCGGATGGTGGCGTCACTCAGCCTCACCAGCTTCTTCGTGGCCAGCTCGAACGCGATTCGAGCCGTGCGATTCTTGTCCTGCTCGACTTGTCTGCGCTGAACGCTCTGGATCCGATCGTCCTTCCAGTGGAAGACATCGACATCGGATGCCTTGAGCCATTCTTCCTCTTCGCTCTTCTTCGGTTTGGCTTCCTGTGCCTTGACCCCGAAGAACAGCCGATCGTTGCTCTCGCTCCAGCTCAGCGCAGCGAGGTTGCTGATGACATGCTGCGCCGGCAGGCCGGCAGCCTCTGGAGTCAACTCGATGCGCGCCGGCGCACGGCCGGCCACGACGCCAGTGTGCACGATCAGTGTGTTCGGTCGCTGCGTGAGCGTGTCCGCATCCTTGCCGCGCAGGGCAGCCAGCGCCGTGCCGTCTTCCGACCATAGCAGCCGCGTGTATTGGGCGTCGCCGTTGTCGAGAGCTCGCCGCACGCCGGTGCCCAACTCGACCAGGAACAAGCCATTACCCGCGCGATCGGCGGCATCGACCGTATAAGCCAGCAGTGCGCCCGGTTTGTTGAATGCGTTGTCGAAGACTGCGCCGATCAGTTCTTCCCTGCCCTGTGCCAGATCACGCAGGATCAAGTCGACACCTTCGTGTTTGGGCTTGGGCTCGGGACGCGCTTTCTTGATCACCAGGTGGGATGATCCCTTTGCAAACTCGAAGCTGGCAGCATTGTCCCAGCCGACTTTCTCACCGGTCTGCAGGTTCATCAATTCCGCGCGCCGTGGAATCGGCTTCTTATCCTTTTCCAGTTTGTCGATCTCCTTGATGGTCGGCGCCACGGAATACGCTACCCATCTGCCATCGTCGGAGAACACCGGACGTGATGCCCGTTCGACCGTGTATTTGCGGCCGCTGTCGATGTGCTGCACGACCAGTTGATCGTCGCGGCGGATCTGCGTGTACACCCAGGCCGCCCACTGGCCGTCTTCGGTGATCTGCGGACTCTGTATCGAGCGCCAGCGTGCGTAATCGGAGATCTCCAGCGTTCTCTTGCCGGTCGCGGTTTCCTCGGAAGCCTTTTGATTGGTCGCCTGCTGGGCTGACAGCGCACTGGCCGACAGTATAAGCAAGACCAACGCGGTGCGGGCCATGGGCTGGCAGAGAGTCGATGCGGTCATGACGAAGCTCGTTGTGAGATTGCGGTCTACAGAGAGTTGGAAGCCGAGTATGTAACCGTAGGCCGTGGCAGGCAAGACTGCTTTGACAGCAACCCGAGTCCCAGCCCTTAGTCCTAGTCCCGGGTCCTAACCCCTCTTCCTCCTGATGCCGGCACGGAACAGCGGCACGGAACGGCGGCACGGAGTGAGCGGCACGGAAGGAACAGCACATTATGGCGTAAAAAACCGATTCGTTAATCGAGACGCCGCAGTTTGTCTCACTGTAATGCAGTACTTCCGCCGTCCTGTGCCGTAGTTACGTGTCGCGGTTCTGTGCCGCATTCCACGCAGTTCCGTGCCGCGGTTCCGTGCCGCCGTTCGGTGACCGCTGTTGGTCCTGGTCGCTACGGCTTTATGGTGTCGGCGCGTGCGCGCCTGGTGGAATCCCTGGGCGCCCCAGCGGAATCAACGAAGCGGTAGAGGCGCTCGCCATCGCGGATGAGGCCATAGCGCTCGCGCGCCAGACGTTCGAGGGTGGCGGAATCTGTGGCCAGGGAGTCCGCCCGGGCACGCAATGCCGCGAGCTCCTTCTGGAGCTCGATGACGCGGGCTTCTTCGGAGGCTCTTTCTTTCGCGAGCCGCCGGACTTCGAAATAGCCGTAATCGCCGCCGAAGAGGGCGAAGTAGCCGGCACCGAGCACCAGGATGCATGCGATGATCCAGCGCGCCCGGACCAGGTTGGCGGGCATCAGTGCGGCAGCTCAGAACGCATCGCGGCCCGGATATTCGGCGGTAGAGCCGAGCTCTTCAGCGATGCGCAGCAGTTGGTTGTACTTGGCGGTCCGGTCGCTGCGGCTGGCACTTCCCGTTTTTATCTGGCCGGCGCGAGTGGCCACTGCCAGGTCGGCTATGAAGGCGTCTTCGGTCTCACCCGAGCGATGGCTGATGATGTACCGGTAGCCATTTCGTCGGGCCAGCTCGATGGCTTCGAGGGTTTCGGTCAGCGTACCGATCTGATTGACCTTGATCAGGATGGCATTGCCGGCGCCCTGCTCGATGCCCTTCGCGAGATCGCGGGTGTTGGTGACGAACAGGTCGTCGCCAACCAGTTGCACGCGATCGCCGATTGCCGCAGTCAGCTCGGTCCAGCCTTTCCAGTCGTTCTCATCCAAACCATCCTCGATCGAAACGATCGGATAGCGATCGGCCCAGCCCTTCCAGAACTCGACCAGCTTCGAGGACGTGCGCTTTTCATGGGTCGATTTGTGGAAGACGTACTGGCCGTCGCGCCACCACTCGCTGGCGGCCGCATCCAGAGCAAGGACGATTTGATCACCCGCCTTGTAACCGGCCTTGTCGATCGCTTCCAGGATGACCGCAATGGCATCCTCGTTGGTGGCGAGGTCGGGTGCAAAGCCACCTTCATCGCCGACCGCGGTGCTTTTTTTCTGAGCTGATAGAACCTTCTTGAGGGAATGAAATACTTCGACGCCCGCGCGCAACGCTTCGTTGAAGCTGTCGAAGCCTACGGGCGCAATCATGAACTCCTGCAGATCGACATTATTGGCCGCGTGTGCGCCTCCGTTCAGGATGTTCATGAGCGGCACCGGTAGCAACGTGGCGTGCGCGCCACCCAGGTATCGATAAAGCGGCAAGCCGGCTTCCTGGGCAGCCGCGCGCGCGGCCGCCAGTGACACACCCAGCGTGGCGTTTGCGCCCAGTTCCGATTTATTGGGTGTACCGTCGAGCGCGATCATGAGGCGGTCGAGAGCGACCTGATCACTGACCTCCTGGGACAGCAGCTCGGGTGCAATGCGCTCGTGCACGTTGCGGACGGCGTTGAGCACGCCCTTGCCGAGGTACCGCTTCTTCTCACCGTCCCTGAGCTCGATGGCTTCGCGCTCGCCGGTGGATGCACCGCTGGGCACGGCGGCACGGCCGACCGCACCGCTCTCCACCGCGACTTCGGCTTCGAGTGTGGGATTGCCGCGCGAGTCGAGGATCTCCCGCGCCCGGATGCTGACAATAGCCGACATGCCTACGCTGGCTCCACCTGTTGTTTCAGTTGTTGGATGCGCTCACGGACCAGCGCGACGAGCTCCTCGCGATTCTTTTCCGTGTACCCGACAGTCGGTATGGGCTCACCGAAGCGAACGATAATCCTGCCTTTTCGCACGCGCCAGTCGCCTTTCGGCAAAACCCGGCTGCTGCCGATTACAGCGGTCGGCACGATGTCGACGTGCGTGTGCAGCGCGAGCATGAAGGCGCCTTTCTTGAATGGCAGCAACTCACCAGTCGCGGAACGTGTGCCTTCCGGGAAGATCACGATGATGCTGTTGTCGTTGCGGACCACGTCACCCCAATGCCCCAGTATGCGGATCGCCTGCAGGCGATCGCTGCGATTCACGGATATGTGACCGCAGATGCGCCAGGCGCGGCCGAAGAGAGGAATACGTGACAGCTCCTCCTTGGCCACGAAACGGAACTTCTTGGGCAGCTTCGCAGCCAGCGAGAACACGTCGAACCACGACTGGTGATTACTGGCCACGATCTGTGGCTGATCCATGCGGAGGTGTTCGAGCCCCTGCGCTTCGACCTTGATGAGACTCGCCCAGATGATGCTTTTGCCCCAGTTGCTTTCGATCCAATGCATATACCTCTGCCCGGCACCGAAGAGGCCGCCGATCAGGGTCAGCGAGGACCAGATGAAGGTCAGGAAGGAGCAGGACAGCCAGACCCAGAGGCTATACAGCATCGACATCACGGTGTGTCCGCGAAGTGATCGAAGCCGGTCAGCGGCTCGGCCAATGCCCGGCCGTTGTCATCCACGCAGTGCACACCATCGCCGGGTTCAACCACACCAACGCGGGTTAGCCCGAGCCGAAAGAGCTGCTCGAATTCGCGCTGAACGCGTCCGATCGTTCCGGGCCCAGCGACGCAGCACAGCTCATAATCATCGCCACCGGTCAACGCGAGTCGAACCGCATCGGCGTGAGCGCCGGCGGCCTCATGAATCGGCAGCGAGCCGGTCGCGATGCGCAGAGCCACGCGGCTGGCAGCTGCGATATGCCCTGCGTCCGACGCGAGTCCGTCGGACAGATCGATGAGCGCGTGCAGATCGACGCGGTCGGACAGCCAGAGCGCTTCGGCAATTCGGGCGGTCGGCCGGGCAAAGGCCGCGCGCGCTTCCGGATGCAGCGGGTTGCCGTTGCTCCAGGCACGCACCGCGGCCGCGGCCGCACCGAGCGCACCTGTCACCCATACCTCATCACCGGGCAGCGCACCCGATCGCAGCACAGGCCTGGCGGCACGACCAAACACGCTGACTGCGATGGTGAGCGGGCCATCTGAACGCGTTGTGTCACCGCCGCCCAGCGCGGCACGGTAGTGGTGGCCAGCTCTCACAGCACCCGACAAAACAGCGGGTCCGAAGGTATCGTAATCCGATTTCGGCATCACCAGTGAGACGAATACGGCAATCGGCTCTGCGGCCATGGCGGCCAGGTCGCTGAGCGCGACGGTCACGGCCCGTGCGCCAATCTCCTCCGGTGACAGCCAGGCTCGCTGGAAATGCACGTTCTCTACGCTCGCGTCGGTGCTGACCACCCAACCATCGGGAAATACCGCGGCGTCATCGCCCGGACCGACGACGAGTGCCGCGCTGTCAGGCAACTCGCCGATCACCGAGCGAATCAGGTCGAATTCGCGGCCTGGTCCAAGCCTGCTGTGTTCGGTCATCGGCGCCATTGCAGCCGCAGTGCACCGGCGGGTGTTGCAGCCCATACATATTCGCCGTCCGGTACGATGTGCTGCACCGCTCCGGCGGGCAGATCGCCAGGGGCGAGGAAGAATAGCCATTGTTCGGGTGCTGGCTGATAGCGCGCGATCCCCATGGCGCCGCCAATCCAGACTGCATCGCCATCGGCAGCGATGGTGTTGAGTCTGCGCAAACCGCCCAGGGCCGGCACTCGCAGCGGCCCACTCCAGCCGTTGCTGTCCCGCACGAAGAGCGCGTCGTCGGCCAGAGCGAACATGCGGCTACCCGCTCGAGCGACGTCGGCAAACCGAGCGGTCGGCAGCGGCAGTTGCACGAGACGCAGCGAGTCGGGGTGCAGCGCCGCATCCGCGTTGAATACGCCGTTCGCGGTCGCGATCCACAAGGTATCGGCGATCACGCGAACGCGTTGAATCGCGGGGCCACTGATCACCCGTGAGGCAGCGCGGTTGATATGGCGAAGGCCGGTCCGGGTGCCAATGAACAGCGCGCTGGCATGTGTGGCCACGCTCACGGCCGCTTCGCTGCTGAGACGTTGCCAGCGGCCATTTCTACGATCGAGCACGCTCACGCCATCATTTCCCGCTGTGTACGTATGGGTGGGCGTTACTTCGATCTGATCCACGCGGGTATTGGGCGCGCCATCGCGCGGATCGAGCAGGTACCAGCGCTGGAGATCACGGGTTGCACGCACGAGACCTGACCTCGGCCCTCGACCATCACCACCAAACCACAAGGTGTCGGCCAGCCGGGCAATTGCGCTCACTCCGCGAGTGGTCGCGCCATACCAGAACCAGGTCGGACTTCCCCCCCTCGCGTCAAACTTGAAAACGAGGTTGCCGCCGGAACCGAACCAGTACTGTTCCGGCCGATCACCGGTGGTAAACGATGTGATTGGCCAGCGCCGTCCAAGCGGATCGAGTCCGAGTGTAGCGCGGAACGCATTGAGTGATGGATCGAACGAGCGCCGTGATACTGCGCGCTGTGCAATGGTCGCGGGCACGCGGTCGCGCGGCATCGAGCAGGCGCCAAAGGCGAGGCGTCCCGCCCGGTACCAGCCGTTTGCAGTCTGCACCCATATGCCCTCCACTTCGATGCCGATAGACGGCACGATCGCCTGAATCTGCCCTAGCGCAAACGCGACGGTTTCCCAGCGTGAGGGTACCGCGCGCCAGCGGTGCAGTCCGCCGTTTGCGGTACCGAGCCACACCTCCATCTGAATCGGATCGTACGCGAGCGCGCTGGGTTGCTCGCCTGCGGGATACTCATCCTCGACGGTGGACGGATAGTCCCAGCGTTCGCGCACGTAATCGTAGATGGCCAGTCCTCCAGGCGATGCGATGTAGAGCTTGCGCTGATCGGCAGCGAGCGCGCCGACGTCCGCGAAGCTGGTAATCAACACGCGCTCGTCCGGCTGCCATAGGCGCGACTGCGCGGCCAGGCTGGTGCCAGCTGCCATGATCCCGGCGGCGATGGTTGCAATCCGGCGCGCTACCATCGCGGCGGTTGATCGAATGTGATGAACGGCAGGCCAAGCTTCGAGCGGCGCGCGCCTGGAAACCGAAAGGCTCGATGCAGCGTGGCCGTCACATCCTGCGGCGAAAGCGAGCGGCCGCACCGGGCCAGGTCGGCCGCGCGTCCGCCGTAAAAAAGGGCGAGGGCAGCAGCTGCACGTGGAGGCGCGCCCGCGGCCAGAAACGCGCCGATCATACCGGCCAGCTGGTCGCCCATGCCGCCGGTCGCAACATCGGATGAGCCGGTCGTGTTGATCAGGACGGGCTCGCCCAGGGCTGCGACCACGGAGGGCTGGCCCTTGAGCAAGACGACTGCATTGGTCTGCTGGGCAAAGCCGCGAGCGCTGCCAATCGGATCGCGCAGAATGCCGGTTTCATCCAGTCCGGAGATGCGCGCCAGCTCACGGATGTGAGGCGTCAGCACAACCGGCCGGCTTGCAGCCAGGCGCGTGAGAGCCGCCCCGCGATCCGTGAAAAGGTTCAGCGCATCCGCATCGAGTACTACCGGGATGGTTCCGGTTGCATCGAGTGCGCGCTCCAGCACTGCGCGCGCTTCTTCCTCCGTGCTCAACCCGCAGCCGGCGACGAACGCATGGATGCCACCGATCGGCAATTCGTCGGTGTGATCGAAAAAGGTGGCTTCCGGAACCAGAGTCTGCAGGATCTCGCGGTTGTCGATCGTGGACACAATGCGCAGAAGTCCGGCACCCGCGCGCAGTGCAGCCTGACCCGCGAGAGCGGCGGCTCCCGCCATTCCGTAACTCCCGGCCAGCAGCAGCAAGCGACCGGAACTGCCCTTGTGCGCGGTCGGGGACCGTCTGGGCAATCGTGCGTGCGCCCACGCCGGTGTGATGAGCTGAGCGGATGGAACTTGTGTGAGTGGAGGAAATCCGATCTCGGCAACCAGCAGGCGACCGCAGTGTGCGCGCGCGGGATGCAGCAGCAACCCGACCTTCGCTGCGCCGAACGTTACGGTGACCTGGGCATGAATGGCTTCGCCTTCGACTGCACCCGTGGTCGCATCGACACCACTCGGCAGATCCACTGCGACAATCGGCAGCCCGGTCTCATTCAGCAAGCGCAGACTGGCTGCGACAGGCTCGCGCGCGGGGCCGCGCGTGCCAGTGCCGAGCGCACCGTCAATCAGTACCGCGGCTTGATTCAGTGCTGCGGGCTGTGCTGCGGGTATCGGCCAGTCATGAAGCACCACCGCGTCGTCAGACCTGGCGCCAGCCGGCAGCCACGACACGTCCCTGCCCCAGCCGTGTAATGCGCGCAACGCAATCAGCGCATCGGCGCCATTGTGTCCGCTTCCAACCAGAGCGACCACCCGGCCACGCGGATACAGTCTGTGGATGACGGCAGCTACCGCGCGTCCGGCATTCTCCATCAGCACGCGCTCCGGGATGTCGTGCTGTTCCCGCGCGGTACGGTCCCAGGCCGTGGCCTCAAACGCGGTCAGCGCATGAACGTCTTCGCGGCCGTAAATGTGTGGGCGAGTCATCAGCGCGGGGTCAATGGGATCGGTTGACCCACTGACCCGGTAACCATGAAGCAGAACGGCCGTGAAATGAACAAGGGCGCTGCGCGCCCAGGTCCCGCACTCGGCTTATTTGTAGCTTTGTCCGATCGTGCGGCCGAAGCTGATCTCGCCGTTGTCGATCCGAATGTTGAAGCCGCACTCGGGATTGGAGCACACCCAGGCCTTGTAGGTGATCGGTGCGCCATCACGACCGTAGTCGGACAGCGGAAGCAGGGTTCCGCTGTTGCACTTCCGGCACTGCGGGAACTGCGTATCACTATCCACCATTGCCCCCTCCCCTCGGCAGCTACCGCGGGCGCCCGCCCGCCACGTTTTGGCGCATCTAAAGCATTAGTGCAAACCACGTTCCATGTCCAGAGGGAGCAACCAGCGAGGAGCGACCAGCGAAGAGTGACGAGCGACGAGTAACGGCTCCAGCGGGCCCGCATTTGAAAAGATCACTGTGGCCACGCGCGGTTCGGCGCAAACTGACTGTGACTTGACCAGTGGCGGACCCGCCAGGCAGTGGCTCGTCGCTCGTCCCTCCTCGCTCGTCGCTCCTCGCTCCTCGCTGGTTCTCACTGCGATTTGGCCCGGTCCAGATACTCGTGGATCGTGGTGACGAACGATGCATGGCTCCAGATCAGCGGTGTTACAGCGAGGGGCTGACCGGTGAAAGGATGGATCTGCTCAGGTAGCAAGTGTGATCGGGTGGCGTGTCGGGCAACCCACTCGAGTGGCTCGAGTGCGGCCTCCAGCTCTTGCCCGGTCCGCGCACGTGAGATGAGCCACCGAGCGTGCCAGCACTGCACGATGAACCATGGATTGCCCGGCACCTGGTCGAGATCGTCGGTCTGCGCGTAGTAGCTGTCGCCTCGATAGCGCGCCAGTCCGCCGACATCGGTTTGTACAGCCAGGCCCGACACCACCGCATCCAGTGTAGCGACCAGCCGCGGATCGTCGGCATCCAGGAATCCCAGCAGGTGCAGTCCGAAGAATGAGCTGTCGAGTGAGGTGTCGCGAATGGCCGGCTGGTGCCCATCCGCGCTGGCGGGCACCAGCAGGCGCAGGAATCGTCCGGTCTCTGCATCCCACAGATGAGTCAGGATGGCCGCGCGCACTTCATCGGCTGCGCGGCGGAATCGAAGGGCGTGTCCAACATCTCCGAACGCGTCGGCAAAACGAGCGGCAGCGGCGAGGCCGGCCCAGACCGCGACGCAGGTAAAGGTCACGATGCCGCGACGCTCCTCCCACAAATCCCACGATGGCATCGGCAATCCGGTGGCCGCGTGCCGATAGTCGGCGAGAAACTCCGCTGCGCGCGCGATGAATGACCGATACAGCGGCTGCACTTCCTCGACATCGCGGTACTGTTCGAAATGATTCCACAGCGCCCAGACCACCAGTCCGGTCTCATCTTCCTGGATCGGCAGGGTTTTGTTGCCGTGTTTGTCGACCCATGGATGCCAGGAGGACGCAAGCGACCGATCCGGATGGTATTTGTGGAGGAAGTATCCTTCGCGCTTGAGCAGTCCGGCTGCAAACGTGAAGAAGAGGCGTGACACGCCCGGAAACCCTGCGCGGTCGAATGCTTCCGCTGCGAGTGCACCATCGCGCGGCCACATGTAGCTATAGGTATCGCGCGCGAAATTGATGATGTCGGAATCGGTGGCGGCGATGATGGCGCCGGTTCGATCGACATGCGTGCGCATCACCAGCAGGCTGGTGCGATACAAGGCAAGGAGCTGCTCGGGTACACCGGCGTAATCGACTTCGCGTTTGTTCAGCCAGAGCCGCCAGTAGCGTTCGGTGCGATCGATCAGCTTGGCCGGGCCGTACCGTTGAATCAGACTGTTCAACTCCAGCAAGTGACCATAGCGCTCGCCGGCCGCGATCCAGTAATACAGGACGGCCACCCCGTTGGGCGGGACCAGGGCGTCCAATGCGATGGTGGAATCCACCGATCCCTGTGCAATCGGATTGCCGCTGAGATGGCCGTCGCCTTCGGCATCGCGCCAGGTGCCTTCTGCGCCCGAAACCCGTTTCTTGCCGGTCGCAAAGGCAGCCAGCTCATAGCGCGGCGGGGTACCGCCACCGATCAGGAAATAGCGATCCCGCTTGTAGTGTATGATGGCACCGAGCTCGGGGTCGTACAGCGCCGTATCGCCGACCTCGCTGCCCGAGATGTGAAAATCGTGGTGCAGGAAAACGCGAACCTGACGTGCGGCCCCTTTCAGGTCGCGCACGCGCATTTCGCGCAGCAGGATATCGGACTCGAAGTCGATCGCGTCACGAAGGTGCAGCTCGATGCCAACCTCGACCTGACGCAGGACCGTATTCCCGACCAGCGTGCCATCCTCATAGCCGATCTCGCGCTGCCACGACTGGTCGATCCAATGGGTCTGCCCATCGACCGAAACGCCGAAACGAAACGGGTAGCCTTCGGAGTGGTTTTCGATGCCGATGTGGGGGAAGTAAACGTCGCGGATCCAGTAGTGCTCGTCGAAATTCATCAAGAAGTGCCCGTTACCGAGCACCAACGAGCGGGTCATTGGGTCTTGCCGCCCCAGGGGTATTCACCGCCGAAGGCTTCGTCGAAGTCGAAGACCTTCTCGAAATCGGTGAGCATGTCCTCATCCTGCTTGATCAGAATATTGGTGTCGACCAGGGCGAAGACGATGCGACCGACATCCGCTGTGGCCTTGACGCCCCAGTGGTCGAGTACGGTCCTGGCCATGGGGCCGAATCGCTCGAGCGCGAGGTCACGCACACCTTCTACCAGTTCACGACCGGTGATATGACGCGGCTCCGGCAGCCGCTCGATCACGAAATGCAGCGCCGACAGGACAAAGACGTAGGCCGCGTCCTGAAACTGCGGGTTACGCTCCCGCAGCCGGTCCATGATCTCGTCGTCCAGGACAATGCCGTTCATGCCACTTGATGCTCGCGCCGGAACTGCGGGTATAGCGGGAACGCATCACAAAGCTCGCGCACCTGCGCCGACACGCGCTGCGCCACCGGCTCGCTGGCGTGCGCATCCAGCACCTCAGCGATCCAATCGCCGATCTTCTGCATCTCGTCTTCTTTCATGCCGCGTGTGGTCATGGCCGCCGTACCAATCCGGATTCCCGAGGTCACAAAGGGAGAGCGCTGCTCACCCGGCACGGTATTCTTGTTCACCGTGATCAGCGCGCGGCCGAGCGCTTCTTCCGCCACCTTGCCGGACAGCTCACCGCGATTGCGCAGGTCGAGCAGCATCAAGTGCGTGTCTGTGCCGCCGCTCACGATGTCGAAACCCTTTTCCATCAAACGGGCAGCCAGTACGCGCGCGTTCTTGACGACTTGTTGTGCGTAAACGTTGAAGTCGGGTGCCAGCGCTTCCTTGAATGCCACCGCCTTGGCTGCGATCGCGTGCATGAGCGGGCCACCCTGCATGCCTGGAAAGACCACCTTGTCGATGGCCTTGCCCAGGTCACCGCGACCCATGAGGAAGCCACCGCGCGGACCGCGCAGCGTCTTGTGTGTGGTCGAAGTCACGATGTCGGCGTGCGGCACCGGGCTGGGATGAACACCGCCCGCAACCAATCCTGCGATGTGCGCCATGTCGACCACGAATTTTGCTTCGACCTCCCGCGCGATCGCGGACATGGTCTCGAATTCGATGACCCGGCCATACGCGCTGGCACCGCCGACCAGTACGTGGGGACGATGCTCCCGGGCCAGTGATCGTACCTCATCGTAATCGATGCGGCCGGTGTCTTCGCGCACGCCGTAGGCGGTCACCTTGTAAAGCTGTCCGCTGAAATTGACCGGGGAGCCGTGCGTCAGATGTCCGCCATGACTCAGGTTCATGCCCAGCAGGCGATCACCCGGTTTGATGATCGACATGTAGGCGGCCATGTTGGCCTGCGCGCCCGAGTGCGGCTGCACGTTGGCGTGCTCGGCACCGAACAGCTGCTTGCAGCGCTCGATGGCATGCCGCTCGGCTACATCGACGAACTCGCAGCCACCGTAGTAGCGCTTGCCGGGGTAACCCTCGGCGTACTTGTTGGTCATGATCGAGCCCAGCGCCTGCAGCACAGGCACCGACGTGAAGTTCTCGCTGGCGATCAGTTCCAGCGATTCGTGCTGGCGATTCGCTTCATTGATGATCGAATCGAAGATTTCCCGATCCGCGCGCTGCAACTCATGCATCATGTTCAGATCCAGGTGCGCTGAATGTGGCCGACTTGTTCGATCCGGCGCTCGGCCAGTCGATCCGCCGCTTCATATGTGGGTATACCCTGCTCCTGCGCCAGCTCGAACAGATCCAGCAGCGTGTCGTAGATCTCGCCCGCCTTCCGGCGTGCGCGATCCGCGCTCCAGCTATGCAGCTCGCCGTACACGTTGATCAGTCCACCAGCATTGATCACATAATCGGGCGCGTACAGGATCTTCTTCTTCTCCAATTCATCGCCATGACGCTGCTCCTGCAGCTGATTGTTGGCCGCACCTGCGATGATCTCGAACTTGAACTTCTTGAGCGTCTCATCATTTACCACCGCGCCCAGCGCGCAGGGCGCGAAGATCTGCGCGTCGACGCCGTAAATCTCGTCGGGCGCTACCGCCTGCGCACTGAACTCGTCGACCACGCGCTTCACCCGCGCCTGGTCGATGTCGGTAACGATCAACCTGGCACCCTCGGCATGCAGATACTCGCACAGATAATAGCCGACGTGACCGGCTCCCTGCACGGCCACGGTGATATTACCCAGTGCATCACCGCCGTAACGCTGCTTCGCGCACGCCTTGATGCCGCGATAGGTGCCGTATGCGGTCACCGGTGATGGATCTCCCGAGCCACCGGCCACGCCGGCCACGAAACGGGTCTCCATCTGCACGTAGTCCATGTCCTCGACGCTGGTGCCTACGTCCTCCGCTGTGATATAGCGGCCTTTCAGCGTGTCCACAAAACGGCCATGCGTCCGAAACAGCATTTCCCGGCGCGTCGTGCGAGGATCACCCATGATCACCGATTTCCCGCCACCCAGGTTCAGGCCGGAGACCGCTGCCTTGTAGGTCATTCCCTTGGCCAGGCGCAGCGCGTCGACCAGCGCTTCCTCTTCGGTCGAGTAGTTCCAGAACCGCGTCCCTCCCAGAGCCGGTCCGAGTGTCGTGTTGTGAATTGCGATAATGCCGCGATAGCTGGAGCCCGGGTCAAACCAGAACACCACCTGCTCGTGGCCGTGCTCCTTCATTAATTCGAAAAGTCTCAACGGTTTCTCCAGATCATGGTGTTAACGAATCAACAGACGAGAACGACTACGACCACGACTACGACTACGATTTACGATCTGACAGGAGGGCTTCGCTGATGCGCGCCTGCCTGTCTGGAGCCCGTACTCGTAGTCGTAGTCGTGGTCGTAGTCGTTCTCGTCCGTCAATCCGTTCATTCGTATAAAGCCTGCGCGATGTACACGCGCTGCAACTCATTGCTGCCCTCCAACAGCTCCATGCCTTTCGCGTCGCGCATCAGCTTTTCGACCGGATAATCCCGCATGTAACCGTAGCCGCCAAAGATCTGCACCGCCTGCGTGGTCACGAACATCGCGGACTCGCTGGCAAACAGCTTGGCCATCGCAATCAGCCGTTCCTGCTGCCGGGTGGCTGCGTACAACGTGAGCTGGCGCGCGGCCTCCACTCTCACGGCCATGTCGGCCAGCTTGTATTGCAGGCCTTCGAAGTGTCGCAGCTTGGTCTCGAACTGCTCCCGTTCATTTGCGTACGCAAGCGCATGATCGAGCGCCGCCTGCGCCAGGCCGACTGATATGGCCGCAATCGAAAGACGTCCCAACTCGCCGGTGGGTGCGGAGGGCAACGCTACGCGCGCTTCGAGCAGCGCATCGTCGTTGACCTTCACACCGTCCAGCACGAGCTCGGCGATCTCGAGCGTTTTCAGTCCCGGTGTATCTTCGCGTGTGCCGGTAGTCCAGCCAGCGTCTTTCGGCACCAGGAACAACTTCACCTGGTTATCCACGCGTGCCAGCACGAACGCGAGTTTGGCGATGCCTGGATTGGTTACCCATGCCTTCCGCCCGGTCAGGATCCAGCCATCTCGCTCGCGCCTGGCTCTCGTATCGATGCTCGAGAGATCCGAGCCGGCGGTTGCTTCCGCGAGGGCAAAGCAGGGCAGCACGCCGCCGCTGGCCAGCGGCTCCAGCCATTGGCGTTTCTGCGCGTCGCTGCCGTACTGGTCGATCAAGGCCGCGGCGATCGCGCTCTGCGCGACCAGCAAGGCGACGCCCGGTTCACCCCATGCCAGCTGTTCGAGTGCGGTGGCGTAGGTTGCGGTATCGAAGCCCATGCCACCAAATGGTTCCGGCGTGATCATGCCGAAGAACCCGAGCTCCGCGATCTGGGTTCGTACCGCTGCATCGATCGCCCGCTCATGATCCCAACGCTCGGTGTGTGGGCGCAGTTCTGCTTGCGCGAACTCACGCGCCAAGGTTCGGATCTCCTGCATGTCCTGCATGACTTCCGGCACGCGCCAGTCCTCGGTTCAGTAGGTGTAGAATCCGCGTCCGCTCTTGCGCCCCAGCCAGCCGGCAGCGACGTAATTACGGAGCAGTGGACAGGGGCGATACTTGTCATCGCCCAGATCGTGGTGCAGCACTTCCATGATCGAAAGGCAGGTGTCCAGCCCGATCAGATCGGCTAGTGCGAGCGGTCCAATCGGATGGTTCATGCCCAGTTTCATTACCGTGTCGATCGATTCCGGGCTGGCTACGCCTTCCAGCACACAAAAGATCGCTTCATTGATCATCGGCATGAGCACGCGGTTGGACACGAAGCCTGGAAAATCGTTTGCCTCGACCGCTGTCTTGCCTAGCGACTCGGCGAGCGACACCACGGTGCGTGCGGTATCGTCCGAGGTCTGCAATCCGCGAATCACTTCGACCAGCTTCATCACCGGCACCGGATTCATGAAGTGCATGCCGATGACGCGATCGGGCTGCTTGCAGTGCGCCGCCAGGGCCGTGATCGAGATCGATGACGTGTTGGATGCTACGATCGCATCCGGCGCCGCCCGACCGACCTCCTGCAGCACTTCGACCTTGAGGTCCAGCCGTTCTGGCACGGCTTCGATGATCAGGTCGGCTCCCGCCGCATCGGCGCGTTTGGTCGTCGTGCGGATCCGCGCCACCGCAGCGGCGGCGTCTGTCTCCGACAACGCGGCCTTCTTGACCTGCCGGTCCAGGTTGCCGCGAATGGTCTGCACCGCCGTCTGCAGCCGCTGCTCATCGACATCGATCAACACGACGTCGTAGCTGTGCTGCGCAAATACGTGGGCAATACCATTGCCCATGGTGCCGCCGCCAACCACAGCCACTTTTCTTATCTGCATCAAGTCGGCTCCACGCGCGCGTATCTGCGCGCATACCACCACACGATTCCCAGCGCGGCACCGAAAGCGATCGTTCCGGCCAGGCCGCCCTCCGGTCCAAATGCGCCACCCGTAAACCATTCCGGTCCATGCAGCTCTGCATCGTAGAGCGGTGTGTCCATGATCTCGAGTCCGCTCACCGGCAAGTCCAGCAAGCTGGCCATGCTCCAGTTCCAGCCGACATGCACGGCAGTAGCGAACCACAGGCTCTGCGTCAGCAGAAACGAAACTGACAGCAGTATGCCGGCCAGAAAGATGTTCAACAGCGCGAAATTGCCGACGTTCGGGTTCTGCGCGTGTCCCCAGGCAAAAATGCTACTGCCCACGACGATCGCTACTACCGGTCCTGCGCCCCTGGCCAGGGTCTGGAAAGCGTAGCCGCGAAAGACCGCTTCTTCGGCGGCCGCCGCAATGCCGAGCAGGACGAAGTCGCGCACAACGGTCACGAGCCAGCCGCCCGGGCTGCCGTCATCGGCGCGAAAGCCGAGCCAGCCGACCACCAGCATGAGGGCACAGACCATCAACAACACGGCCACGCCGACTCCGACACCGACTGCTGAATACGAGCCGGCCCGGGTACTGAGGTCAAACCCCAGGTCGCGTGCGCGCCTCTGGTCCAGCCACTTCAACAGCAGGATCCCGGCGACGGTTGCCGCGATCAGAGTGCCCGTGGTTTGCAGCAGGATGTAGGGTCCTGTAAGCGGGCGCGGCACCTGCAGGAGCAACCAGGTGCCGCCGGCATCCAGCAAGCCGAACAGCAGGAGCCAAAGCAAAAGGCGTTTGCCGATCCAGAGCAGTCGTCCGGGAATGCTGACGGGAAGGTTCGCAGCGTCCGGACCCATAAAAAACCCTCGGCTAAACCAGCCCGAGGGTGCGACCGCGGAAGCGTTGAGCAATGAGAGCGCCCAACCCAACCTTGAGCACATCGCCGACCAGGAACGGCATCACGCCGACCTGCAGTGCCCGGCTCGGATCACCGGTGATTACGCTGAGCTGCGCCCAACCCATCGCGAGTGTCAGAATGGATGCGATCAGCATCGCAAATGCAATTTGCAGGAATCCCTCGATGCCTGGCCGTGGCCGCCCGCTCAACTTGCCGGTCAGTGCCGCGGCCAGCGGATAGGACAAGAGATAGCCGCCAGTCGCGCCGAGCAGATACAGAAGGCCGCCACCCATCGCGAAGACCGGGGCACCGGCCATTCCGACGCCGAGATACAACAACTGCGATGCCGCCCCGAGGTAGGGGCCGAGCAAAGCACCAGACAGCGTCACGAACAGCGTCTGCATGGTGACCGGCACGCCACCCGGCAGCGGCACCGCGACGTGTGCACCGAGTGCAGTCAGCGTTGCGAACACCACGACGGCAGAAACTCTGCGCGCCGTGCGGTTGGGCATGACTTCGAGCGTCGCCAGCCTGCGAACCTGCGCGTCTGCCATGGTCAAACCCTTTCCACCGAGAGTGCAACGGCATCACCGCCGCCCAGACAAAGCGTGGCGATCCCGGTCGTAGCATCGCGCTGCTTCAATGCATTGAGCAGAGTAACCAGAATGCGCGCGCCGGATGCACCGATCGGATGTCCGAGCGCGACCGCGCCGCCGTGCACGTTGACGCGATCCCAATCCCAGCCCAGCTCTCGTCCATCCGCCAGCGCCTGCACGGCGAAGGCTTCGTTGGCTTCGATCAGATCGTAATCTCCGATCGATTTGCCTTCTTTCTCCATCACCTTGCGCACAGCGCGCACCGGTGCAAAAAACAAATCGCGCGGCGCCGTCGCACCCGACGAGTATGCGTTGATGCGGGCTTCGATCGTGAGACCGTGCGCCTTCGCGTACTCCTCACTGGTCACCACCAGGGCCGCAGCACCGTCATTCAATCCGGGCGCATTACCGGCGGTCACCACCGGGTTCTTCACATCCCTGGGTGCATCTTTCACGAAGGCGGGCTTCAGCGCGCTCAACCCTTCGATCGTGGTATCTCGACGCACCGGTTCATCGGTTTCGACTACGGTTGCGCCTTTTCTGCTGGCGATCTCGACCGGTACGATCTCCTCACGGAATACGCCCTGATCGATGGCACGCGCCGCCTTTTGGTGCGACTGCAGCGAGAACTCATCGGCATCGCCGCGGCTGATGCCCGCCTTCTGCGCCGTGTATTCTGCGTGGCCGCCCATGTGACAGGAATCGAACGCGCACCACAATCCATCGTGGACCAAGCCATCGATCAGCTGCTGGCTGCCGAACTTCACTCCGGACCGGTATCCCATGAGGTAGTACGGCGCGTTGGACATCGATTCCATGCCGCCCGCCACCATGACGCGGGCATCGCCGGCACGCACCGCCTGCGCCGAAAGCATTACGGCCTGCAGGCCCGACCCGCATACCCGGCTAACCGTCATCGCACCGACCGTGTCCGGCACCCCGGCCTTGAGTGCAGCCTGCCGCGCCGGCGCCTGCCCCAGCCCCGCAGTCAGCACGCACCCGAGAATCACATCGTCGATATCACTTTTTTCGACCCCGCTCTTCTCCAGCGCGCCACGAATTGCGATCGCACCCAGCTCAGGCGATTGCAATGACGCCAGTCCACCCATGAACCGACCGATCGGTGTGCGTGCACCGCTTACGATGACCGCGGTCCTTGCCGGATCCGTTCTATTTGCCATAAGCCCATACGTGCTAAGTCGTTATCGGCCCGCCTCGAATCTCAAGCGGCTGAACATAGTAGCCAACCCGAATTGCGACGAGCCCCGGCCACGCATCCACCCGCCACCCACCGCCCCC